>CAKZSH010000053.1 GCA_937918905.1 uncultured Saprospiraceae bacterium | reverse complement strand
AATATAAACGCACAATCCTGTGACGAACTAATGGAAAGCGTTAAATCAAATTATGGAACAACATATTCCAGCTATACTAGTAAAGCCATTTCCGAAGTAACATTTTATGACGTAACAATAGATTACCAAACCTACTATTTTGCAATCGTATGTTTCAAAAATAATTCTTACGGTTGTAATGAATATATATATCAAGTTAGTTCAAGTACCAAAATGAATTATTCAATGTATTATTTGACGAGTGCAGGTAAAGCATTTTGGAAATATATAGAACCACATAATAAAAATTTAGGATGTGCGCCCGACCTTGATTAGTTTAGGGTTATTTTGAAATTTTAGTTCTACCACATATCCAATATAAGGCATCATGAAAAGTATAATAACATTACTTGTAGGAATAACCTACACCTTCACTTCATTTGCTCAAGTCGAACCCATTCTAATTTCCGAACAAACGATCAAAGTTCGTAAAGCCCAAGAATTCTACTTTGGATTTGCTGAGGGAGATGAGATCATATTTGATTTAGAAGTTTTAAAAGGAAAGAATATCAAAGAAGTAGAAATAACGGAATACCCAAGTACTTCAAAGTTTTATGATTTCAAATCAAAAGGAGTAAAACAAAAACGAATTAAAGTTAATAAAACGGCTATCTATCATTTTAAAATAAAAGGAGGAGGACTTAAAGCCAAAGTTTGTAGAGCTAAAATTTCAAGAATTCCAGCATCAGTTGAAACAGAAGATTTTGATACAAGCATCAGGTGGAAAACTAAATTGGATAGTACGTATATTCAAAGATTTAAGAAAGAATTAGTAAGTATAGACACTTCAATTGTCCCTGTTTGTGATAGGGTAGAAAGAGTTCATTCTCAAACAAATTTAGAGAATAGTAGTATCTCAAATTTTAATATATCCCTCCCTCAAAATGAAAAAACAAAGTTAAGAACCACAGAGTTGGTTTCATGGGGATATTGGATAGGGGTAGGAAATGAAGGACAAGAAGCTTATGAAAAAGAAAAGAAAAAATTTCTTATGAAAAAAGCTTCTCAATTAAGCACAGTAGATCCAGTAGGAGGTTTGGCTCTTGGTGCTTATGCCATTTTAGTAAATCCCCCAAAAGGACATAACATTCAATACTGGTTTAGCGGATTGCAAAATGGCGTAAGTCATACTTTTGCAAAAGGGAATAGTGTGATATCTACAGGTAGAATTACCAATATTACACAAGGCAGTTTTACCATTACGCTTCAAAATGATAATTTAACTAAGGGCATAAATGTAAACCTAAAAATCTCTGCTGTTATGGTGACAAAACAATATGTCAATAAACCCTATCAAGAATTAAAAATCAAGAAAACGGAATACCCAGTTCTAAGCATTGATTATTAATCGTAATTTTTAGAAAATCATCCTCCTGTAATGTGGGAATTTTACTTTTAGTCTTAAGTTCTAAATTAAGATCTTTATATTGAGAAGAATTTAAACCTGACAAAATTTAACTACAAAATGAAAACTCGTTTCAACTATTTAATTATCCTAATTTTCACCAGTTTTCTTTTTCTTGGAAATAGTAATTCTAACATCAAAAGAAAAATTTCTATCAAACTAGATCATGTGCTTCAATTATCAAACAATGGAGTAGGCCATGATTGGAATAACTTTTTATCGATTAATAAACAAGTAATCAAAAAAGGAGAGGAACTTATTATTGAATTAAAAAAGCGAGCCCCCTTACGCATTGAAGCACATTCGATAGAAGAAGATAAAAATTATTCTGACGCTGGTGAAAATCATATGGATTTTACTTATTCAGATTTAATTTCGATTGAGGATAAAAATAGATTTGAAATGAATGTTTCTGTAATGGAAAACGGGGGACAAAATGCGGGTAACCTAGCCAAATGGAAATTTATATTTGAGATTTCAAAGATTGAATAAACAATGTATTTACAAAATATTCCAATTTAATGATTCGATCCTTAAAGCAAAAAATGAAACCAACTTTCTCTTTTTTAATACTTTCTATTATAGTATTAACCTGTTCATCATTTTTCCCTCAATCATCTACTTTTTCTGATGTTAAAGAAATAGAAATTGGAAAAACATTATGCAGTTCATCGCCAAATGTAGGAACATGCAGAGGTAGTGCATATTGTACCGCCTGTAAAAATTGTAAGTATTGCAGATATTGTAATAATGGAGGCAGTTGTGGTGTTTGTAGTAAAAGATCGACAAGAACTTATTCTACGCCTAAATATAAAAAACAAAAGAAAAATTCCTCTCCCAAAAGACGAATACCTCGTAAAACCTATACACCGCCTAAAAATCCAATTCAATATTCTCAACCTACTTATTTATATAACAGTATTTACACGATTACAAAAAAAACTAGTTTAAGAGAATTTGGTACCTCAAAATCAAAAGTTTTAAAGCGACTAAATGTTAAGACAGAAGTGATTATTCTTGACAATTCAGGTAAATTTTGGTGGAAGGTGAGATCCAATGGAAAAACAGGTTGGGTGAAGAAACATTTGTTGAAAAAGAAAGATCCAACTGCTTAGAAGAAAATAAAAGCCAAAACTGGACTTCGTCACGACAATAGACACTCAGATAATAGAATTTTTATGGTTTTAAAAAAAGATTCAGCTACTGCATTTTCCCAACAATTTCCTTTTCGATACATGCTCTGGATACATTTTTCAGTAGCTAATAATTCTCTAAATTCCACACTTGCATATTGACTTCCTCTATCCGAATGAAACATCAATCCTTCCTCGATAGGTCTGTTTTTTATTGCTTTTTTAAAGGCTGCAATTATAGTATCTTCGGCTGTCATATTATTACTTAACTCAAGTTGCGGATAAATTTGATTGATGATTTTGTATTTAAAAAATTGTATTGGGATGATGTGTATTGGGTATTGAGAATACTTAATTCCCACAATCTCAAATCAAATTATCCGCAACTTGAATTAATTAAGTTCCAAATCACTACCATTCGGTCAGCTAAATCAATTCGGTATTAAATACACAAACGAATATTTTAATCGAACCATGTTGAAATTGAAATTAGTGTGAATCTTCGGTTTTGGGAAGTACACGACTGCTTGATAGATTTAACCTTTGAAATAAAAATTAGACGATTAAGGTGAACAAGGTAGTAGTAGTAGCGTTCTATGGATTTTAGAAGAAACTTGTAACCGCCAACTGAAGTTGGCGGTTGCGAAATAAATTTAAAAATCAGATACAAATGAAAATTCAAGGAAAAAGACAATTAAGAAATTTGCAGGAAGACTTTAATGAAGTTTTTCCATATTTAAAAATCGAATTTTTTAAAACGCCTCACTCTATTGGAAATGATTCGGATGAAAAAGAAATACTAGATGTCAACTTGAGAATAAGTGAGGTTCAAGAAGTATCTAAAAAAGGAGAAATGCTTCTTGACGAAGAAATGTCAGTAGGTGATTTTGAGGAAAAAATGAGAAACGATTTTGGGCTAAATATTCAAGTGTATCGTAAAGAACATGGAAAATGGTTGCAGACTTGGGTTACGGATTCTTGGACACTTGAACATCAAAATAATCGGAGTAAAGTAATGGGAGATAAAGATGATTTACTCGTTCCTAAGAATCCACAATGATTGATTTTTTTTAGTGACCAAAATTCTTTTCGTTGTCTTTTATGAAATTTTTTAAAAATTAATAAAAATGAAAAAAATATTATTTCCTACAGCTTTCAGTTCTCAATCAAAAACAGCTTATCGATACACTCAAAAATTAGCACAATATTTTGGGGCAAGTATCACTCTATTGCATGTTTACAAGGGGCTTTCACCATTTATTGGAAGTGAGGATGAGACGGTAAAAATAGATCAAAACAGATTTCAAGAATTGGAAGATGAAAAATGGAATCAAGAGCTAGAAAGGTTAGAGTCCTTTGCTGCCGAGATGGAAGCCAAACAATTTGAAGATATTCCATTGGATATTATTGCTACAGACGGTAATATCGTCAATGAAATATTGGAAGTTCAAAAAGCTAATAATTTTGATCTTGTCGTAATGGGAATGCGTCAAAGCAATATTTTAGAAAAGCTTTTTGGTAACACCACTTCTAAGGTTATTGAAAAAGTAAATTGCAATATTTTGGTAATTCCGCCCAATGCCAAATATACGGGAATGGATAAGATTATTTATGGAACTGCTTTTCAGTTAGGTGAGGAATCTGCAATTGATCATTTATTTGAATGGTGTGAAGCTTTTGGTACAACACTAGATATTCTGCATGTTTATAAAAAACCAAATGCGGAAAAAGCAACCCATGAAATGGATGTTTTAATGAAAAATTATGAAGCAGAAAAAGAAGCAGGCATCATTTCTTTTCAATTATTGGAAGGGAAAGTACATGAAGTTATTCAAGGGCAAATTGAGACTTCGGAGGCAGATCTTCTAGCTATCCATAAAAGAAAAAAAGGTTTTTGGCAACGCCTACAAGAAGGAAGTCTAACTAAAATATTTACAGAGGAAACAGTAATTCCATTATTGATTTTAAAGTAATTTATTGGTTTTAAAAGAATGTAAGTTCTTGTCCATAATTAGTTATAATAACTTAGCCTTGATAAAAAAGTTGAAATGATGAAGAGTAGGTGAAACTCGCAAAATTAATGGAATTTCGGGTTTTAAAGATTTGGTGTTTACACTCTAATATCAATTAATTTTTCTTCGATATTTGTCATAGAAATACTCAATAAAAAGGAATACGAAATTTAAATTATAAACGCTGATTACTCACTCCCAACCTTTGCCCCAAGGTTAGGGAGTGGGGAAAGGCACATAGCAACCGAGCTGTGATTAGAAGTTGAAAATGCAAATACCGGGTTTGATTACGCTTCCTAAAATTTGAAAATTTAGGAATCGCAAAACGCTTTTTCAATTTAGGGACTAGGAAATAAATAATCTACTCATCTGACGGCTTCTTTTTCTCTTTGAAAAAATGAAGCCGTACCACAGGGTATGCCTTAATTTTTCCATTTCCTCAAAGAAAAAAACAACCTCGTCATCTGAGGAGATTATTTAATTCCTAGTCCCTTAAGTCCTTTAGGACTGCCCCTGTTTGTAGTAATAATTTTACAAAAAGCACTAAAGGGACGTAGTTCCCATCCTTTGTCAGTTTAAGTTTTTTATCTCTA
The DNA here is from genome assembly GCA_937918905.1 of uncultured Saprospiraceae bacterium. Classification (GTDB taxonomy): domain Bacteria; phylum Bacteroidota; class Bacteroidia; order Chitinophagales; family Saprospiraceae; genus CAJQQY01. The sequence goes on along the minus strand of CAKZSH010000053.1, from coordinate 2,294 downwards.
CAAAAAACACTAAATCTCTACAAAAAACACTAAATTGAGAAGTAAGCTAGGTTGTCGAATTTTTCGGCAACCTTTTTTTTAATGTTAATAAAAGAATCAAAATGAAAGAACAACTAATAGCGAACATTGGAACCATTGCTATCTTTTCTGGAATCATCGCTTTAACTTTTATTATAGCCTATTTTTTCAATAAACTCTTTAGTCGGTTTATTCAGCATTCCACTTTGGAGATGAAAAATGATCCTACCAATTATAAATTCTTAAAACATATCATTTCAGCGATGATCTATATCGTCGGATTTGGTACAGCAATATACATGGTAGAGTCTTTGCGAGCCGTTGCAACTACATTATTTGCTGGTGCAGGAATTTTTGCTTTGGCAATTGGTTTGGCATCACAGCAAGCATTGAGCAATGTAGTCAGCGGACTTTTTATTGTTATCTTTAAGCCATTCAGACTAGGAGATCGGTTAAAAATCCGAGAAAATTTGGCAGGCATTGTAGAAGATATAACACTACGGCATACCGTGATTCGAGATTTTGAAAATAAGCGAATTATCATCCCTAATACGGTGATTAGTAATGAAGTAATTACCAATTCTGATTTTAAAGGTGACAGGATTTGTCGATGGGTGGATATGAGTATTAGCTATGATTCAGATGTTAAAAAGGCAAAAAAAATCATAGCAGAAGAAATACTGAAACATCCTTTACACGTAGATCCAAGAAACATAGAACAGATTCAAAACAATGATCCGATAGCACCTGTAAGAGTTATTAGCTTAACTGATTCTTCGGTTAATTTGCGAGGTTGGGCGTGGGCAGTAAATGCACCTAACGCATTTGTAATGGGTTGTGATTTATTAGAGAATATCAAGGAACGATTTGAGGCTGAAGGTATCGAAATTCCATTTCCTCATCGTACAATAGTTTATAAAAATGAAACGCAAAGAGACAACTAAAAAGAAAACAAAAAAGAAAATTGACACGCGTGGAATGGCTCCAGGAAGTGTCGTTTTTACGGGTGATCGTAAGATGGATACGACTCATATTCACTATGTGCAATACGATGAAGAAATCTTGAACATCAAGGACTTTGAAGATGGAAATACAATGGAATTCCGAGAAGAAGAGGGAAAGGTAACTTGGTATGACATTCGAGGATTGCATAATACATCTTTGATTGAAATGATTGGGAAGCAGTATTCGATTCATTCGTTGGTATTGGAAGATATTGCAGATACGCAACAACGACCTAAATTTGATGAATACGATAATGGTGTTTTTATTATAGTTAAAGCACTTAGGTTTAACCCTATAACAATAGAAATACAAACAGAGCAAGTCGCTATTTTTATTGGTAAAAATATAGTGTTTTCTTTTCAAGAAGATGAGGATGATCTGTTTGTAGGTGTTCGTGATCGAGTGAATACTGGACGAGGAAAAATTAGAAAACGAGGGGCTGATTATTTAGGATATTCTTTGTTAGATAATATTGTGGATAATTATTTTAATGTTTTAGATAAGGTGGAGGAAGAGATTGAAAAATTAGAAGCAGAAATTATAGATGCTCCAAGAAGTAATAGTAAATCAAGAAATCATCATCTAAAGAGAGAAATGTTGACGCTTCGTAAAGCGGTGCAACCGCTTCGAGAAGCTATCAATAAATTTGCGAAATCTGATAGTCCTTTTGTTATGGAAACTACAGAGGTTTTCTTGCGAGATTTATATGACCATACTATTCAAGTGATGGATATGGTAGAAACTTATCGGGATGTTTTGACAGGATTGCAGGATTTATATTTATCAGAAATCAGTTTTAAGATGAACCAAATTATGCAAGTCTTAACTGTTATTTCGACTATTTTTATTCCGCTTTCTTTTTTGACTGGGATGTACGGAATGAACTTTGAAAATATGCCTGAGCTGAAAACTCAAAATGGATATTTTGTGCTATTAGGTGTGATGGCTGTCATTGTAGTTGCATTGTTATATTATTTTAGGAGGAATCGATGGGTTTGATCTTTTTACCCAATTGAAAATGAAAAAAGAGGAAATTATAATTTGGAGAGTAGCATAAATGTAAATCATAGAAGAATTTACATTTCTTATTTTAAGTGAACTTAATAGAAAGTTTTAGAATATTTTCTCCAATTTAGGGAGTAGGAATTAAATAACCTACCCGTATGAAGAGATTATTTTTTAATATGAGGAAATGAAAAAATTAAGGCATACCCTTCGGTACGGCTTCATTTTTTCATAGCGAAGCGAAATCATATTGAAAAAGAAGCCTT
>CAKZSH010000052.1 GCA_937918905.1 uncultured Saprospiraceae bacterium | reverse complement strand
CCCGATTTAGACGAGAATATTTTGTTCTCAGTTTTTATTTTAATGAAGGATAATTGTTAATACTTTGACTGAATTAAAATGAAAAATGAGGACAAAAGATTCCGTCCAAATCAGGAACTTATTATTTGACCGTTACTTAACTCAATAACCATTCAAATATGGATAAAACATTAGACGATCATTTGTTGGGAAATTTTAGTGAAAACGATTTTGAATTTTACAAAAGCTTTCATCGTAAAGAGGATGCATTGCCTTATGTGGAATTGCTCAAGGAGAATGATATTCCCTATCGCTTAGAGGGAACTGATGTTTTAATTACCGAAGCAATCGTAGGAACGCCTACTTTTCCTAAAATTATTTTAAAAGTTTTACCTGATGATTTTAAAAGAATAAATAAAATTATAGAAGAAGAAATTCTTCGAAATGCTCCTGACTTTGAAGCACACTATTTGAATGATTATACGGATAGAGAATTATTAGGAATTTTAAAAAAACAAGATGAATCGTCTATTGAAGATATTGTTATAACAAAACAATTACTAAAATCAAGAGGTATACCAATTGCTGATAATGCATTGGAAGAAATGAAACAGGAACGACTCATTGAATTACAAAAAGGAAGAAGTGGTAGTCAAACTTGGATGTTGACCTACTTAATTTTATTAGTAGCAGGTAGTTTTTTGTTTAGTCCATTTGCCATGATTGCTGGAATAGGTATGGGATGGTATTATTGGAAAGATAAAAGTGTCGATATTGATGGAAACCCTTATTTTACGTTCGATCAAAAAACTAGAAATTTTGGTTTTGCTATGTTGGTGGTTACTGTAATTATCGTTATCCTATTGATTATAGCTGCGATGTTCTTTGGTATGAAAGCAATTTCTCCAGAATTTTCAAAGGACTTTTATTAGGATGGTTTTTAGTAATTAGTGGCTCGTAACTTGTGATTCGTTTTTCTTTTTATTAAAATTGTTGAATCAAAAAACGATGCTACTTATTTCTTTTTACCCCACTAATCACTAGTTACCAATTACGAATCACCAATAACTTTTAACATTCAATAAATAAAAATTATTATGAAATTTATTTTCCCTCTAGCCTTGATGTTTATTTTATTATCAGGTTGTCCTAAAGTGAGTAGCGACCCAGGTTATAATTTAGGTGAGACTATTATGCTTTCACTAGATACGCCTGTAGCGATTAAAAGTCAAAACATCAGTTTACTATTTTCGGAAGTAAGTAGTGATAATCGTTGCCCAAAAGGAGTTAATTGTATACAAGCAGGAAAGGCAAAAATAAATATAGATTTTGCAGTAGGTGATGCCGTTTCACCAATTCAATTGGAGGCAAAAGGATTGTGTCAAAAAGAAGATGGCTCCTGTGGAACAAGTACAAAAGCTCAAGGTTATACCATCAAATTGTATCAATTGTATCCTTACCCTGAGGATGGTAGCAACAAAAATGATTTGAAATATTTAGCCAAAGTAATGGTCACGAGGAATTAATGAATAATGAAAAATTAAGAATGAATAATTTACAGAGTACAAAAATTATTCATTCTTAATTATTCATTATTCATTCAAATCTATCCTTGTTTTTTTCGTTCTACGATTTCATTATTTTTGTAAACGTAGTCCATCGAGATGGTTCCATCCTCCAGATAGTATCGGTAAACTCCATCCTGAACTCCATTTTTCCATTCTATTTCTTCTTTGATTTGCCCATCCTTACCAGTTTTGTAGAAGGTACGTTGGAAACCATGTAGTTGACCATTTTTATATTCTTCCTCTTTTTCTCTTCGAGAATAATTATAGGTAACCCATTTTCCATCTTTTACATCATCAGCATAATATCCATATGCCTCTACTCGGTTATTGGTACCGATTCGCATCCAAATACCATTACGTTTACCATCCACATAATTAGTGATGGTATTTGCAATAAGGTTATCTCCATTGTGATAAACGACCCAAGTACCCGTTTTTTTACCATTCAAAATTTCCCCTTCTTCTACAATTTTACCACCTGCATCTGCACGCAATGCTTTTTGCATATCAGAATCTGGAAAATCAACAATACTATATCCTGTTAGATTTGCAGAAGGTGCTGGTGACGAAGAACCTTTTTTGCCACCACAAGCAAAGAGTAATAAAGAAAAGGCAAGGAATAAAATTCTGTTTTTCATTTTTACTTTGTTTTTTATTAAAATTTTAAAAACGCAAAATTAAAGGTTTTAATAAATTTTGCAAAACCTATTCATAAAGAAGTGTATGAGTATGTATCTGTATAAGTGTTAATGTCGTCGAATACCATCATTACCATATGGTGGTATTCGAAAAGTAGACACCTATGCACATTAGGGAGTAGGAAATAAATAACCTACCCATCTGAAGGCTTCTTTTTCAATATGATTTCGCTTCGCTATGAAAAAATGAAGCCGTACCAAAGGGTATGCCTTCATTTTTTCATTTCCTCATATTAAAAAATAATCTCTTCATACGGGTAGGTTATTTAATTCCTACTCCCTAAACACAAATGTTTCGCTTTCTTACGATTGCAATATTTAAGAGAAACAATCCATCCATATGCTCGTTAAATTCAATTGTTTATAACTTTTTAGGAACTAGCATAGTTTTTGATTTTCAACAAATTAACATAATTCATATTTGTTTTGGTTAAAAACTATACAAAAAAACCAACAACAATTGATTTAATCCATTAAACAAACATCGAAGTATCTTTAAACCGGGCAACATGAAACTTTTTTTACTCCCAAGAACATTATCAATTTTCGCATTTGTCGCTGGTATTATTTGTTTTTCAAATAATAATTCTCAAGCTAATGTTGATACCATTTATGCAGGTATTCCGATTGGACAATTTGGTTCAAACTGTGTAGATGCCAATAATTTTCCTGGAAACATCATTAGCATTCAAAACCTTTGTCCCGATTCAAGTGGGATTTTTGCTAACTTTTCGATACCTAATCAAATAGATGGTTGCGTAAATTATTATGGAATTGCAGAAGGACCATCTTTGGGATGTTTTGAAATATGTGATGATCAACAAAATTGCGATACCATTCTTATTTATTTAAATACTGATCCAATTGACCAACCATTGAATTTCATGTGTGATACTTTAATTGGCCCTGAGGTAATCAATATCAGTATTGCAGATTGTGCTTTTGGTGCAGAAGTCTGTTTACCCATCCGATTTGATTTATTAAATAGTTTAGAAATATACGACAACGGCGTTTTGTATAACAATGGTATTACGGGCTGTAATATTGATACGACTATTGCTTATACTTACAATAATTTATTTGGGCAAGGAGCCATTGGGCCATATATGTTAGATTCTTGGACCATTAATGGTACAGTATACTCTGGCGAATATGCAGATATAAATGCACTATTAGATTCTATGAATGTTTGGGATACATTGGGTACTTGGGTATTTGATCCAAATGTTCCATTTACAATAGTAGGTGGATTTAGTGAAAATTTCTACGGCCCTATTATTTCATCTAAACCTGGAGTGGTCAACTCTACTTCAATAATGGGAACCAATTATGGTTTGACTCCATTGGGAAGTGAGATTACAATTGCACAAGGTCAACACCTTATCACAATTGTGGATAATATTTCAAACTGTACTGACTCTGTGACTTTAAATATTGTTTGTTTACAGAATGATTATATGACTCTCCAAACTTATACAGATATATCTGGAAGTGTATGTGTGGATACAAGTGATTTGGTTGGTGATTTTTCAACCTTAACCAATGCCTGCCCTAGTACTGGAGTAGGTGTTGATATTTTTCCAAATGATGTATGTGTAGATTGGCAAACTCTTGAAGTAGGCAATCATCAAATTTGTTTAGTTGCTTGCGATAATCAAGGATTTTGTGATACTACATTTATTGATTTCCAAATCTTTGATCCTCAACCTGATACCATTGATGTATTCTTAGATCAAAATGATTCTGAATCTTTTTGTGTAGACTCAACTGAATTATTTGGTTTAGTTAATAACTATGCTATCGCAATTCCTCCTAGTACTTATTCTTTAACATTGGACACATTGAATGATTTTTGCTTGGAGATTACCTCTACTGCAGCAGGTAATGATTTTGCATGCGTTGTCATTTGCGATGACCAAGGTGGTTGTGATACCACTTGCTATAACATCATCGTAGATGGTGGAATGCTTAACCCTCCACTAGCAGTAAATGATAATGATACGACGGCTTTTAATACACCTATTGCCATGAATATTACTGCCAACGATACATTTATGATAGGTGATACAATAACAATATTGACACAACCTTCCAATGGAACCATTGTAGGTGATTCACTTGGAAATTATGTTTACACTCCAAATCCAGGTACCTGCGGTTTGGATAGTTATAATTATCAAATTTGTAATTCAGATGGATGCGATGAAGCAATTGTAAGTATTGTAGTGGAATGCGAAGAAGTAATTGTTTATAATGGATTCTCTCCAAATGGAGATCAAGTCAATGACAATTTTACAATAAATGGATTAGAAGCTCATCCTGACCACAAAGTATATGTTTATAACAGATGGGGAAATTTGGTTTACCAAGGTGAAGAATATCGAAATAATTGGGGTGGAGTTTGGGAAGGCAAACCACTTCCTCCTGGAACTTATTTCTACTTAGTAGAATTAAATGACGAAGCCAATACCAGATTATCTGGCTTAGTTTGTATCGCTTATTAATAGAATAAGATCAACTTAATATCACAAATTTAGTTTTTGCAAAATGAATCCAAAGAAGTAATTATTCTATAAAGCGATCTTTTTTTGCCCTGCTTTCATACCCTCGAAAGCAGGGCTATTTTTTTTGACGTACGCTGCGCTTGTCGTTTTTTACTTTCAGCTTATTATAATAGTAGGTCAAACGACAAGCGTAGCGTACGTCCTCAAACCTTCTTCGACTTAATAAGATTTCTTAAGGAGGCTCTAATTTTTTCAGTTTGATCTTCTAATTTTTCAAAAGTTTTTTCATCTAAGTAGCCAATTTTTAAAGCAATATTGAGTTGAGTAATAACCTCAGCTGAAGAACCCTTAGCAATATTTAAAAAATGTATATTTTCTTTTACTGAAGTCCTTTCTTCACCTTCCGAAATATTAGATGCAATGGAAACTGCTGCACGTTGAATTTGGTTTGACAATCCAAAATCTGATGAGAATGGTTGTTTTTTAGTAACATGATAAATGTTAGCAGCAAGATTAATTCCATCCTGCCAGACTCTTAACTCTTTAAATTTTCCCTTGATAGTATTGTTTTAGGGAGTAGGAATTAAATAACCTACCCGTATGAAGAGATTATTTTTTAATATGAGGAAATGAAAAAATTAAGGCATACCCTTCGGTACGGCTTCATTTTTTCATAGCGAAGCGAAATCATATTGAAAAAGAAGCCTT
>CAKZSH010000051.1 GCA_937918905.1 uncultured Saprospiraceae bacterium | reverse complement strand
GTTCGAGCCTTTCGATCATCATTACCTGAAAGTATTGCTTTAATTTTTGACTATCCTACATGGGGCGGTATTTACAATTATTATGAAGCAATGGGTATGCAAGACAATACGATGATTGTAGGTTTTGCACATCCCGATCATGCTGACCCCGTTCAATATTGTCCTGGAGTACAAACAGATATGTTTGCTAATTTATACGAACCTATTTTTGATGGCGGATTAAATGGAACACCTATCAATGAAAATAATTATTTCGCACGATACATGTGGGACTTGATGGAAGAGGTAGGCGATCATGTGAAATTTTGGGAAATTTGGAATGAGCCAGGTTTTGATTACACAGGTGCTTTAGGTTGGAGAGATCCGGGTCAACCAGGTAACTGGTGGGAGAACAATCCTGAACCTTGTGATTATAAATTACAAGCTCCTATTTTTCATTTCGTACGTACGATGAGAATTGCTTACCAAGTTATCAAGACACATTCACCAGATGATTATGTCGTACTTTCAGGAGTTGGATTTGAGAGTTTTCTAGATGCTGTTTTAAGAAATACAGATAACCCTAATGATGGTAGTGTAACTTCTGATTATCCTCTTGGTGGAGGTGCTTACTTTGACGTGATGGGATTTCATAGTTATCCACACTTTGATGGAAGTATGCGAGAGTGGAATAATGCAATTGGTGGTTTTGAGTACTTTCGACATTCTGATCGAGGTATTGAAGGTTTCTTAAATAAACGTGCCATTCGAGAAGCACACTTAGCGGACTATGGTTATGACGGAGTCACTTATCCTAAAAAGGAATGGATGATAACAGAATACAATGTTCCAAATGTTTCTTTTCCTTCCCCTAGTGATCCTAATGTTGCGCTATTTGGTAGTTATGAAGGAGCTAGAAATTTTATCATGAAATCTTATGTTGCAGCAATGCAAAATGATTTGATTCAAATTCATCCTTACCAAATAGCTGAAAGAGAAACGGCTGCCAATGCAGATGATTCATTTGACCATATGGGATTTTTCGAAAATTTAAATGTAGTAGAAAAATTTAATCAAGTCATATTGGAACAGGGGATAGGTTACAAAACTACAACTGATATGTTGTATCGTAAAACTTACGATGCTGCGCAAACTGCTTTAATGAATTTACCTTCCAATATAAAAGGAGGAGCATTTAAAAATTCTTTAGGGCAATATACTTATGTGCTTTGGGCTCGAACCAATACGGATATGAGTGAGGCAGTAAGTGGTACTTATACTTTCCCCTCAAGTATGGGCGTTGGAAATTTAGAAAAAAGAATCTGGGATTTTGGAGAAACTGGAAATGTTTCAACAATTTCTTCTTCTAATATTTCATTGGATGGTGCACCTGCATTTTTTACTCCTACTTCAAATACATTTGAAGGAGAGATTACCATTAACTGCCCAATTGATTCTGTAAATATGGTGTTATCCGCAACATTGCAGCAAGGTGGAACCAACTTTAGTTGGACAGAACCTACGGCAACTACAAGTTGTCCATTGGGTGGATTAACGATTACTCAAGTGGCTGGCCCTGCCAATGGAAGCTTTATTCCAATAGGAGGAGACATTATTGCTTACGAAGCAAAAGATGCTTGTGGTAATGTGGTAGAATGTGGATTTAGAGTAGGAGTACGGAGTTCTGGAGGTGGTATTGGAAATGCAACTACGGGTTGTCACGCGAGTAGATTTGGATTTAATTTTATTGGAAATTTTGGAGGTCATAAATATTTTATTTCTCTCGAACCTATGACTTATGCCGAAGGACTTGCAATGGCTGCCGATCAAGGAGGTTATCTGGCTTCTATTGATGATGCAGAAGAAAATGCCTACTTATCTTATTGGAATAATGACCAAGCATTTATCGGAATGAATGATGTTGCTCAAGAGGGGAATGTAGTATGGCAAAGTGGACAACCTGTTAGTTACACTAATTTTGATAACTGCTCATGGTGTGGTAGTAATACTTCTGCAAATGATGCAGTTGAGTTTTTGCCATGGAATGGAAAATGGAATTGGGTACCTCCAACTGATGTACGAAAAGTGATTTTGGAAGTGCCATGTGCTGAAACTTTAGGATGTGGATGCCCTACTACCAATGAACCTGTTTGTGGACAAGATGGAGTAACTTATTTGAATTCTTGCGAAGCAGAATGTCATGGAGTTTTCAATTACAGTTATGGAAGTTGTGGAGGTGGACCCAATTGCGCAACTGGTCCAACATCAGTAATTCCATGTGAGGATGGTGATCCTTGTACGGTGAATGATGTGACAACTATATTAGATGCAACTGGTGAGGTCTGCGTACCTTGTATGGGAACACCCGAAAGTTGTGCTACAGGTTTAACATCAGTTGTGAGTTGTGATGATGGCAATCCAAACACCATTAATGATGTGCAAACTACCTTAGATTGTAGTGGTACTATTTGTGTACCATGTGCAGGTACTCCAATTAATACTGGATGTAATGCGCCTGTTGCTCTTTCAGGATTTACTGCTCTAGGTCAATATGGTGATAGCAAATATTATCTATCGAATGATGATTCCAAACCTGCTGATGCACAAACTGTTGCTGCAGCTAATGGAGGTTACCTTGCTGTAATTAGTTCTCAAGGAGAAAATGATTTTATCCAACAAAACATTTCCGAAATGATTTATATTGGATTAAATGACGTTGCTTCAGAAGGGAATTTAGCATGGGTGAATGGTGAATCCTTAACTTATAATAATGTTGATGTGTGTAATTTTTGTAATGAGAATGCACCAGATATGGATTATGTAATCATGGCACCTTGGAATGGTACATGGAGTTTTTCTAGCCAATGGAATAGTCGTAAATATATTGTTGAGATTCCTTGTGGAACTTCAGGTGGTTCAGATATTACTTTGACTTGTCCACCTAATCTTGATTTTACATTGCAAAATGGAGCATCAACTATAGCTGTAAATTATTTAGATGCAACTGCAACAACAACATGTCCTGATGGAGGATTGAATGTGAATAGAACAAGTGGGCCTGCTTCTGGCGCATCATTAAGCGCAGGTACTTATACTGTAAATTATGAAGCAACAGATGCATGTGGAAATTCTAAGGCGTGTTCATTTACCATTACAATTACAGATGGAAATGGAGGTGGAGGTTGTCCAAATGACATAGCAGGATTTACAACTATTGGAGAATTTGGAACAAGTAAATACTACCTGTCAAATGGTGATTCAAGACCAACGGATGCTCAAGCAGCAGCAGCAACTCATGGAGGTTATTTGGTAACAATAAATTCACAAGGAGAAAATGATTTTATCCAACAAAACATTTCCGAAATGACTTATATTGGTTTAAATGATGCCAATACGGAGAACACATTGGAATGGTTTAATGGAGAATCTTTAAGTTATAATAATGTCAATGTTTGTAGTTTTTGTAATGAAAATTCACCAGAAATGGACTTTGTAATTATGGCACCTTGGAATGGAGAATGGAGTTTCTCTAACTTTTATAATTCTCGACCTTATGTAATGGAAGTACCTTGTGATGGAAATACAGGAGGAGGATCAATAACTAAGAACTGTCCAGATAATCAAACTATAACAATACCTACTGGAGAGACCCAAGCAACGATTAATTATAATCAAGTGACGGCTTCGACAAGTTGTGCTAATGGCGGCTTGACCATTACTAAAACAAGTGGACCTTCTGATGGCGAGAGTAGAGGTGAAGGAACTTACAATGTAGTTTACACCATCACAGATGCATGTGGAAATTCTGAGCAATGTATTTTTGTAATAACTGTCCAATCTAGTAATGGTGGCGGGTGTCCTAATACACTTCCGGGATACGAGTTTGTTGGAGAATTTGGCAATAGTGCCTATTTCATTACGAATGATATTACTCGTCCTGTGGATGCTCAAACTGATGCAGCAGCTAACGGCGGACACCTTGCGGTAATCAGTTCACAAGCTGAGAATGATTTTATTTGGAATCAGATTGATGAATTGGTTTATATCGGAATTGATGATTATCAAACTGAAAATACGTTAGCCTGGGTGAATGGTGCGCCTGTTAATTTTACCAACTTTGATGTATGTAATTTCTGTAATGAAAACACTTCTGAAATGGATTTCGTAGTGATGCATAGTTGGAATGGAGCATGGAGTTGGAGTAATTTTTACAACCAACGAAAAGCAGTAATTGAAGTACCTTGTACTCAAGATATTAATTCTAATTTTGGAAATTCATTGATAGGAATGACTGCTCAAATTCCTTTGGATGCCAAGCCTGTTTTGGAAGGCGTATTCCCAAATCCTGCTATGGATTATGTTTATACAAAAATCAATAGTACGCAAGCGGAAGAAATCGAAATCCAATTGTATGATGCAAGAGGAATGTTAGTAAAATCTCAAAAGGTGAATCTGTATCAAGGTCTCAATTCTACAGAGATTGATATTGCGAATTTACCAAGTGGATTTTATTCGATTTATATTCCTGAAGCACAGGTGGAATATGGTACGATGCGATTTGTGAAAGTAGGGGAGTAAAAGCCAGTTAGAAATTCTTAAAAAAGATGAGTAGTTTTTAAAATTACTCATCTTTTTTTGTTTTGGAATGAAAATTAATAGATGCAGAATTTTGGCGAGGGAATTTTTTTGTTAGTAAAAAAAAAATTGCAAAGCCTACCCTACGGAATATTGCCAGCAGGCAGGTATTTTTTTGAAAAAAATGGCGAAAAAATAGACCGTCAAAAACTGCATTTATTATTTTTCCATTCCTTAGCTTTGTGGCCATCATAAAAAAATGAATTTGTCAAAGAACAAAACAAATAATTCAATGAAAGTCATTCATGCCGATTCAAGTCATATCGATCAAGTTGTAGAATTGTTTGATGCTTACAGAGTGTGGTATCGAATGCCTTCTGATAAGGTGATGGCAAAATCATTTTTATTAGAACGGATGGAAACGAAGGAATCTGTAATTTATGTTTGTGAAAATAAAGAACAACAATTAATTGGGTTCACACAATTGTATCCTATTTTTTCTTCCACTCGTATGAAAAGAATGTGGTTGCTCAATGACCTTTTTGTACATCCTGATTTTAGAGGGGAAGGAGTATCTCGAATGTTGATTCAAAAAGCAAAAGAATTAGCAAAATCTAACAATGCTTGTGGGATTTTATTAGAAACAGAAAAGAGCAATGACATTGGAAATAAATTATATCCAAGTGAAGGCTTTGAGTTGGAAAAGAATAATTTTTACTTTTGGAACGCTTCATTTGACGTACGCTTCATTTGACGTACGCTGCGCTTGTCGTTCACCAGTTTTTGAAATCGTCAAGCGGCAGCGTACGACAAGTGAAACGTACGTCAAACGAAGTGTACGTCAAGCGCAGCGTACGTTTTTACCAAACCCAATACAATTTTAAAATGAAAAAAATACAAGTGTCCTCAGAAATTGGGACTTTAAAAAGAGTAATTGTACATCGTCCTGATGAAGGGATTGAGCGTATTTCTCCAAAGCGTGCAGAAGAATTGTTATTTGATGATATTGTTTATTTACCTCAAATGCAATCAGAACATGATATTTTTACTCGAGTGTTAAAAGCATTTTTGGGTGAAGAGAATGTTTTGGAAACGCAGTCATTGATATTTGAAGCCTTGGAAGATGATGAAGCAGGGAAAAAGGAAATGATTGATATGATTGTTGATTTTGAGGAACTTCCAAATTCTTACAAAACATCTTTATTTCAAAAACCTCATGAAGAACTTGCGGAATTATTGATTACAGGTTATGATGAAAAAAATGATCATATCCTTTTTGATCCGATTCCGAATTTTATTTTTACTCGTGATATTGCCATTACCGTTAACGATCACGTTATTATCACCAAAGCTGCGAAAGCAGCAAGGGCAAGAGAAAATTTATTGACTCGATTTATCTTTTGGTCACATCCTATTTTTCAGGAATTGAAAGCCAAAAATCGGATTATTAATCTCAATAAAAAAGATGATTTTCCTCCTTCAAAAAAAGGAGAATCTGTTTCGATAGAAGGAGGAGATGTGATGATTATTAATGAAGATTATTTATTGATTGGATGTAGTGAAAGAACTTCTCAACATGCTGTACATTCTTTACGAGATGTTTTATTTGAAAAAGGGGTCGTAAAAAATGTAGTTCAAATTAATATCCCAAATGATCGTTCTTGTATGCATATTGACACGATTTTTACTCAAATCAGTAACAATCATATTGCAGCTTTTAAACCAATTATTATAGATGGAATGAGCTCCAATGTGGAAGTGCATAAAATTAATGGGACAAGTCGATTTTATAATTCTGTAAAAGAATTTTTTCTCAATGAGATTAATCCTAAAATTGAATTTATCTTAAGTGGAGATGGAGAATCACCTTACCAAGAAAGGGAACAATGGACGGATGGTTGTAACCTCGTTGCACTCAAACCAGGTGTCGCATTGACTTATGATCGAAATACTAAAACAAATGAGGCATTTGAAAAGGCAGGTTATCAAGTTATTCCCGCAATTGAATTGTTAGAAAAAATAGAAAAAGGAAATTTAAACCCTGATACTATTGAAAACACAATCATCACTTTGCCATCTAATGAATTGTCAAGGGCTAGGGGAGGATCTCATTGTATGACTTGTCCGATTGAAAGAGTTTAGAAGTTAGTGGATCTTAGATGGTTTACGATTTACCTTGGACATTCACGTTTTTCGAAAACCATAAACCGTTTAACGCCCACCGTAAACCGTCAAAAAAAATAACAATGTTTACACATAAAACACAAACAAGAGTACGTTATGGAGAAACCGATCAAATGGGGTATCTTTATTATGGAAATTATGCTCAATATTATGAAGTAGGTCGGGCAGAGATGATTCGTTCGATCGGGTTGACTTATCGAGATATGGAAGTGGAACATGGGATTTTGATGCCTGTAATGAGTTTAAATATGCGATTTGTGAGACCTGCACTTTATGATGAATTATTGACTATAACAACGACTTTACGGAAATTACCAGAGAAAACGATTACCTTTCACCATGAGATTTATAATGAAAAAAATAAACTTGTCAATGGAGGTTCCGTAAAACTAACTTTTGTAGAAGCCAAGACTATGAAGTCAGTTAACGCACCAGATTATTTACTAGAAAAGTTAAATGAAAAATTTCTTCAAAACGAGAGCCAAGAAAGCTGAAAAATAAAAATCCAATATTCAACTTTGGGTTTTAGATGAATTCATTTGGTTATAATTAGATAGTTATTAAGTTATTTGTTATTGAGTTATTAGGGAGTGTTCATGAATGTGTGTCTTTGAACTTGTTCTTCTTAGCCGTCGGATGTAAATCCGACTCTCTCATCAAAAAACGTATGATCTAAACTCTTGATTATCAATGTTTTAAAATCAATTAGATCGTCAGATAAAAAACTGGTAAAAAAGTAGTAATTTTGTAATGAACCAACTAAATATCAAATTGACAAAAAAAGAAAGGAACCAACTAATTTATGAACGCTCAAAAGAAGGCTACTCTCAAACTGAGCTTGGGAA
>CAKZSH010000050.1 GCA_937918905.1 uncultured Saprospiraceae bacterium | reverse complement strand
ACAGTAGGTAATGTATTTGCCTCTTCCAATAATTCTGGAAACGTTGGAGTAATCGGATTATTACCTGACGGAAATGCAACCATGAGTATGTTTGCAAGTCAAGGAATGGATGCTGATGGTATCTATTACGATGAAGGTAATGATGTACTTTATCAATTGAATCGTTCGGCAAATGTAGTGAATGCCTATAGCGGAGTAAGTATGGCTTTGGCAAATGGAACAATGCCTACTTTATCTGCAACATCTACTTCTGATTTTACTAATGGTAGAGAAATCGCAGTTGCAGGTGATAAATTAATCGTAGCACAAGATGGAAATACAGCCAACGGAGATGTCAATAGATTATATGTTTATACACTTGGTAACAATACGATTACATTAGACAAAACATTTGATGTAGATATTAACCTTTGGGGTATTCATTTAGATGGAGGACGATTATATGCAATTCAGGATAACAGTAATAACCTTGCGGTTTATGAAAATATTCTTGGAAATGCAGCAGGAAGTATCGTACCAACTCAATTAATTGCAGTTGAAAATTTAGTACGTACTCACGGATTGACTTACAATAGTGATGAAGACTTAATGATTTTAACAGATATTGGCGAGGCATCAAGTGCGACAGATGGATTCTTAATCGTTGTCCAAAATTTCAGTTCAAAAATTGGTGACGATATGATTAGCGCGTCTGAACAAATCAGAGTAGGAGGCGGAAATAGTCAACTTGGAAATCCAGTTGATGTAGCTTACGATGCTATGGGTAAAATGATTTACGTAGCAGAACGTGCAGTTGGTGGCGGAATGATTTTAGGTTTTAATATGCCAGTTTTATCAGGTGGAGTAGCTCCATCTTATACTAAAGTTTTTGCAGGAGCATCAGCAGTTAATATCGTTGGACCTGAAGGTGACGCTTGTAATATTGTTGATGGAGGAATGGTGGAGTTGACAACAGGAGGAATTCAAGCTACCATTTTTGTAGATGGAAATCCTGATATGTTATCATTTAATTCTACTGTACCTGCTGCTACAAACTATACTTTTACTTATGTAGTAACAGATGCTGACGGATTGATTTTAGGAATCCCTCCAGGGAATACCGTGGATTTTGATGGCGCAGGATTAGGCGTATGTAATGTATATGGATTGACCTATACTGGTAACTTAAATATCATGCAAGGTGATGATTTATTTGCACCTAACTTAGCAATAAGTGATGCTTGTTTTGACCTATCTAATAATAATATTTCAGTAACAAGAGTAATGCCTCAAGCCGTAGCAACTACAGTTTTTGCTTCTTCTAATAATTCTGGAAATATTGGAATAATCGGAGTATTACCTGATGGAAATGCAACTATGAGTATGTTTGCAAGTCAAGGAATGGATGCCGATGGTATTTTATATAACGAAGAAACCGATAGACTATATCAGTTAAATCGTTCAGCAAATGTTATTGATGTATATGGCGATGTAAGTGCAGCTTTAGCAAATGGTACTATGCCTACATTGATTACATCATCTACCTCTGACTTTACTAATGGTAGAGAGATTGCAGTTTCTGGAAATAAATTAGTTGTTGCACAAGACGCTGCCGCATCTAATAATTCAACGAATGCTTTGGTAATTTATGAAATAGGATTGAACAGTATTACCTTGGAAAAGACCTATAATGTCAATTTCAATTTATGGGGAATTCACTTGGACGGTTCTACACTTTATGCAATTCAAGACAATAGTGATAATGTTGCGGTATTCTTAGATTTCTTTAATAATCCAGCGGGGACAGTTGATCCTACACAAGTTGTTTTTGTTCAAAATATGGTAAGAACACATGGGTTGACTTATATTGCTGACGAAGATTTGATGATTCTAACAGACATCGGAGAGGCATCAAGTGCCAATGATGGATTTTTAGTAGTCATTCCAAAATTTACTACTGCAGCAAGTGATAACACGATTCAATTTACAGAGCAAAAAAGAGTAGGAGGTGGTTCAAGTCAATTAGGTAACCCTGTTGATGTTGCTTACGATGATATGGAAAAAGTTATTTATGTAGCAGAACGTGCAAAGAATGGAGGAATGATTCTCGGATTTAATATGCCTGCATTATCAGGTGGTATCGCACCAATTTTTGCTAAACCTTTCGCAGGAGCTTCTGCTGTAAATATTTCAGGAAGCCAAGGTGGTAGTCTTTGTGAATTGATTCAAGGTGGAATGGTTTCATTTGCAAATGGAGGAACTGAAACTACAATTTTTGTAGATGGTACTCCTGATATGTTATCATTCAGTTCTACAGTTCCTTCATCTATGGAGTATAATTTTACTTACGTAGTGACGGATGCCAACGGAATGATTTTAGGAATCCCTCCAGGGAATATGGTTGACTTTGATGGCGCAGGACTTGGTGTATGTAATGTATATGGATTGACTTATACAGGTAACTTAAACATCATGCAAGGTGAAGATTTATTTGCAAATGGGTTAGCGATTAGTGATGATTGTTTCGACCTTTCAAGCAATAATCTCTCTGTCAATAGAATTGCCCCTCAAGCTACAAGTTCAGATATTTTTGCTTCCTCTAATACAACTGGAACAGTTGGTGTGTTAGGAATTTTGGATGAATCTTCAGCGACTATGAATATGTTTGCAGCACAAGGAATGGATGCTGATGGTGTTCATTATGATGATGCGAATGATATGTTATATCAATTGAATCGTAGTGCAAATGTGATTGACGTTTACTCTAACGTTAAAGCTAATCTTGCAAATAACAATGCTCCTACATATATAACTTCTTCTACTTCTGACTTTACCAATGGTAGAGAAATGGTTGTACTTGGAGGTGACAAATTAGTAGTGGCACAAGATGGAAATCCTGCAAACGGAGATCAAAACAGATTGATTGTTTATGATATTGCTGGTGGTGGAATTTCTTTGATGAGTAGTCATGATGTAAATATTAACTTATGGGGAATTGAAAATGTAGGCGATGATCTTTACGCTATCGTTGACAATTCTAATCAGTTAGCTATTTTCCAAAACTTTTTATCCACAGCAGGAACTACTGCTACTCCTGACCAAATTATCACAGTTGATGGATTGGTAAGAACACATGGATTAACCTATAACGCAGCTAGTGATTACATGGTATTAACAGATATTGGTGCAGCTTCTAGCGCAGGTGATGGAGCATTAGTTGGTATCAAAAATTTCTCAACTGCAAGTGCTGATGACAATATCTCTGCATCAGAGCAAGTAAGAGTAAGTGGAGGAGGAAGTCAACTTGGAAATCCAGTTGATGTAGAATATGATAGCAGTACAGGATTAATTTATGTTGCAGAACGTGCGAATGGAGGTGGTAAGATTTTAGGATTTAGAATGCCAGCATTAAGTGGTGGAATCGCGCCTGTTTATGTAAAAGCTTTTGCTGGAGCATCTGCGATTTATTTAAATAATCCTAATGCTAATATGCTTACTGATCCAAATCAAAATGTGAATGCTTTGTTACAAGGTCAAAATGTGAATGTAGTGTTAGCAGAATTATATCCAATTCCAGCATCTACTGATTTGAATGCAGTTTTGGAAGTAGATATAGCGACTACAACTACAATTAATATTTTTGCATTGAATGGTACCTTGGTTAAATCATTCAATGTGGATTTGATTGAGGGAAGAAATACTTTAGAAATGGATATTAGTAATTTACAGTCAGGCTCATTCTTTTTGAATATTCCTGAACTGGGTAAAACTATTCAATTTGTAAAGTTATAGTAATATCTCGGAATTGATTTCCGACAAAAAAATATTAAATCCCTATCTGGCAAAAGTGCTAGGTAGGGATTTTTTTATATCTTCACCGCCTTTAAAGTAAGTAGTAGGGTTTTAGTAGTAGGTATTAGGTCATAAGTATTAAGTATAGAATATTAGATGAACGGAAGATTTGTGAAAAAATGACCAATGACATATCTACCCAAACCTTATTACTTCCGCCCTAATACCTAAACTTTACTACTTAAAAAAAAACTGTGTTCTCATTTTTTCGGAAAAAAAACAAAACGGCTTTCGACTATTCGTTTCTGAAAACGGATATGCATTCTCATCTTATTGCAGGAATTGATGATGGTTCCAAATCAATTCAGGATTCCACAACAATGCTTTTACAATTAGAAAAATTAGGGTATAAGCAAATTATTACCACTCCTCATATTATGGGAGAGTACTATCCTAATACCCCTGCAATTATTCGAGATGGATTAAAAAAATTAAAAAGTGCATTAATTAAAGAAAATATTTCTATCGAAATAGAAGCTGCTGCGGAATATTATTTAGATGATTATTTTGAAAAGTTATTAGAGGAAAAACAAGAATTATTGACTTTTTCGGGTAATCATATTCTAGTAGAATTTTCGATGCTGTCAGAACCTGCCAACGCCTTTGACCTTATTTTTCAACTTAAAACAAGAGGTTATCAACCCATCTTGGCTCACCCTGAAAGGTATTTATATTTTGAAAAGAGTATTGAAAAATTTGAAAAAATAAAATCATTAGGTTGTGATTTACAGGTTAATTTATTATCCCTTGGAGGATATTACGGGAAATCACAAAAAAAATTAGCAATTAAATTACTTCGTTCCAATATGGTAGATTACCTCGGAACAGACCTTCATCGAGTAAGCCAGATTACTCATTTCAGTCATTTGGATAGGGAAGTGACTAAATTATTAGAGAAAGGTAATTTTAAAAACAAAAATTTAATTGGTAGCTAGTTAAAAAAGCAAAATAAATTCTTTTCTTTACGTCAATTTTTATATGCTTACTCAAAGCACTATACAAACAAATATTCCTTGAGAAATACATTTCCAAACTTTACAGACAAAGAAATCATTTCTTTGTTGCTCAATAAAGAGCAACAAGGGATTGATTTGATGTATGACAAATATGGAGAATATCTTTTTGGATTTATTACTCAGATTGTAAAAAGAGATGACTTAGCAGAACTAGTACTGCAAGACACTTTCCTGAAAGTTTGGAATAAAATTGAATCATTTAATATTGAAAAGGGAGTTTTTATCACATGGTTGATAAGTATTGCACGTAATACTGCAATTGATATGATTCGGTCAAAAGATTATAAGCAGACCATAAAACTATTAGGTCTTGAAAATATTCCAACAGGAAAAGAGCCTATGGTTGAAAGTGTTCTTATTGACTATTTGGATGTAAAAGATACTGTTTCAAAATTAAATGAAAAATGTAGTGTAATTTTAAAATTAGTTTACTTTAAAGGATATACTTGTAAAGAAGTTGCTGAAGAACTAGATATTCCCTTAGGTACAGTTAAAAGTAGAATTAGGAAAGGATTTAAAGATTTAAGAAAACTGATTGAGCGTTAATGACTGATGTTAAAACATATTTGGAGAGTGGTATTATCGAACAGTACTGCCTCGGTTTGGCTTCTCCTGGGGAGGCTAACCAGCTTATGGAATTTTGTCAAAAATATCCTGAGGTAGCATCAGCTTTGCAAGAAACGGAAGAGTTATTGAAAGTTTATATATCTTCTTTTCAAAAACCATTTTCTAGAAGTTTTAAAGAAAAAATTAATCAACAAATTTCAGAAAATGAAGTATGGCAGAATGCCCAACTGATAGGTGAGGAAAAGCAATTGCAACAATACATTAGCATTTCACGAACTACTGATATTGAAAAGGTACAGGCAGTTATAAAAGATATACAACCTCCGACTGAATATGATAATATTGCAGCGCACTCTTTGTACGCTAAAGATGGCTTGGAGTTAACTTTGGTTTGGGTAAAGGAAATTGTTCCTATGGAAGAACATCCTCATTTGGATGAAAGTTTTTTAGTTTTAGAAGGTACTGCTGATTGTTCGATTGATGGTCAGATATTTTATATGAAAGCAGGTGACTTTATGAGAATTCCTCCTGAAAGTCATCACGAAGTTGTCATCACCTCTTCCACTCCAGCCAAGGCTATTCAGTCCCGAAGAGTTTTGAATCATTAATTTTCGTCTCATTCAAAATTAACTCCATACATTCCTTAATCTTCACAGCAAGTCCTTCTACTTCAGGTTCTGCAAAAAGCGTAACATGATGCCCTTCTGTTACATGAATATCCAAACCACTTTTAGCTAATTTTGTCCATTGCTTAATATGAATATCTTTTTCTTTTCGCTGCGCAAATTCACTACTTCTAATAAAAGTAATGGTGCCATCATAAGGTCGCCATGAATAATGATGATATAATTGATTTAAATTTTGGATGGTCAATCGAAGATTGCGTTCTTGCTCATTTTCAAGCGGTGCAAGTGCCTTTTGTTTAGCTCTAATAAAACGATTTCTAAACTTCTTTTGAATCCCTTTCCAATCTTTTTCTTTAATCATTTTTACAAATCGAGAAGCTGTTTTTTTCTCTCCTCGTTCCGTCGCACCTAATAAATATTGAGGTCCTGAATCCACAATAATTAACAATGCTATTTCATCTCCTCCATCACGCAATTGATTCGCGATTTCCAAGCCGACAGCATTACTAAAACAAGTACCCAACAAATGATAAGGCCCCACAGGTTGTATTTTTTTTATCTCTTGAATATAGAAAATTGCCATTTCTTCGATACTCGAATGAAAAGCCTGTTTGCCATCTAGTCCCATTGGTTGCAAGGCATACAGCGGTTGTTCGGGACTCAAACGTTTTGCCAAAGGTTGATAGAAAAATATATGCCCACCACCTGAATGAATACAAAAAAGAGGAGGTCGTGAACCTTTTTTATTTAATGTTACAATTGAAGACCAATTGTTTTTTTCATCTTTAGTTTCTGCACCTATTTCTTTTTTTGATAAAAAATTAGCCAAACCGCCAATCGTTTGGTATTCGAATAATTGATTAGGGGCTAATTCGATTCCAGCTTTTTGAGCCTTGGCAATAACTTGAATACTTTGGATAGAATCACCACCTATCTCAAAGAAATTATCATGAAGTCCGATAGGCGAAATTTTTAAAACTTTTTCCCAAATAGTTGCCAGTTGTTTTTCAACTTCAGTTGAAGGCGCGGTAAAATTATTTTTATCAATTAAATCATCTTTATCGGGAGTAGGTAGGTTTTTTAAATCAATTTTTCCATTAGGTAATTTTGGAAACTCATCAAGTTGAACGAATGCTGCTGGAATCATATAATCAGGAAACACTTCTTTTAAAGCTGTTCGGATAATTGATTTTTCTTTTTGGAAATGCATTGTTAAGTAGGCAATCAATCGATTATGATTTTGATTTTTTTGAACTACAATTACGGCATCTTTTACTCCATCCATTTTTTCCAAAACAGATTTTATCTCATCAGGTTCGATACGATGACCTCTGATTTTAACTTGATGGTCTGCTCTTCCAAGAAAATCTATAACACCGTTTTGACGGAATTTTGCGAGGTCTCCAGTTTTGTAGATTTTTATTTTATTTGTCGCATTAAAAGGATGCGGAATGAATCTTTCTTGCGTTAATTCTGGTCTTTGCCAATAACCATTAGCAATGCCTTTTCCTCCGATATATAATTCTCCAATTACGCCAACTGGCACAGGCTGTAGATTTTTATCTAAGATATAATTTTCCATACTTGGAATAGGGCGACCAATGGGAACTGACCCAAAAGCATCGCTAGGAAGAATATGATGAGCCGTTGACCAAACTGTTCCTTCCGTAGGGCCATATTCATTGACAAGATTTACTTTTGGAAGTTTTTTATAATGATTTAAAACAAGATTTGTAGGACAGGCTTCTCCTGCGACCATCACCGTTTTTAAAAATTGAAGGTCGCTATCAGTTGCGTGTTCCAACAATAAATTATAAAGGGAGGGAAGTAAAAGTGTATGACTTATTTTATTGATTTGGATAATTTTTGCGAGCTTCTGGATATCTTGTTCGATTCGTCGGGGAGGTAAAACTAACGTTCCTCCACTACAAAGTGTCCAAAAAATACCAGCTACTGAACTATCAAAAGAAAAGGAAGATAACAATAAAAATGCATCGGGTTGAGATTTGAAAAAATCAAATCGAGCATGGGTAGAATGTATTAAATTTCGATGTGAAATAGGAACACCTTTGGGCTTTCCTGTGCTTCCTGAGGTATAAATGATATAAGCTAAATCATCTCCTTTGACCGTAGGTTTTATATGATTATGGAAAACATCATTTTCCAAAATATCTTCTATCGCTATGACTTTCGCAGTTGTTTTTTCTAATTGTATTTCTAATTTTTTTTGACAAAAAACAAATTCAGCATTGGCATCATTTAAAATAAAATCAATTCTTTCTTCAGGATATTCAGGGTCAAGTGGAAGATAGGCTGCACCTGCTTTTAGTATTCCTACAATGCCGATTATCATTTCTAATCCTCTTGCTGTATATAATCCAATCGGGCTAGAAGGCTTGATGTTATTAGATAACAATATATTTGCAAGTCGATTGGCTTTTGAGTTAAGTGCGGAATAGGTAATTGATTTATCTTGATAGACAACTGCTTTTTTATTTGGGAAAGTAGTTGCCATTTTTTCTATCCAAGAATGAATGGAAGTATGTTGAGGTGTTGAAGCGGGGATGTTGTTCCAGCTAATTAAAATTTGTTCTCTTTCTTTTTGAGTTAAAATATGGAGCTTGGCAATAGATTCTTGAGCATCATTGGTAGTAGAAATTAGAATCATTTCTAAATGTTGAAGCATACGTTGCGCTGTGGATGCTTCAAATAAGTCTAGCGCATATTCTAATGAGATTTCTAATGTTTCGCCATGATTCGTTGCAAATAATGTCAAGTCAAATTTTGATACTTTTAGGTCAATAGCTTCGTCCTCTATTTCTAAATCAAGTCCTGAAAAAGTATCCGTATTTGAATTGTTATAAACAAACATGGCTTGGAATAATGGATTGGCACTTCCATGACGAGTAGGGTTTATTTTTTTTACCAATTCTTCAAATGGAGCATTTTTATGTTCCATGGCTTGCATAGTGCTTACCTTAATTTGTTGTATGAAATCATGGAAGGAAATGTCTGGTTTTATTTCACTTCGTAAAACTAAAGTCTCATTAAAAAATCCAATCAGATTTTCTAATTCCATTTTATCTCGATTACTAAATGGACTTCCAATTAGAATATCTTCTTGATTGGTATATCGAAATAATAGGATTTTAAAAGCTGCCAATAAAATCGCAAAACGAGTTGTATCATGTTCTTTTGCTAAATCTTGTATTTTTTTAGAGAGGCTAGAATCTAATTTTTTGGAAATAATTGCCCCATTAAATGTAGCCCGTTTGGGTCTTGGTTTATCGGTAGGGAGTTCAAGTAAGGGGAGTTCTCCCTCTAATTTTTTCAACCAAAAATTAAGCTGTTTTTCATCTGTCGTTTGTTTGTTTTTCCAAAAAGCATAATCAGTATATTGAAGTGGAAGTTTGACTTCGGTTTCAACTTCTACGGTTTTATTTTTTTTATAAAAATCAAAAACTTCCTGCTGTAAAATTAATAAAGATGACCTATCACCAATGATATGATGAATAGATAAAACCATCCAATGTTCTGTTTCCGATATTTTTAATAAACCAATTCTTAATAATTGGTCTTTTGTGAGGTCAAAAGTTTTTTCAACAAAAGATTGAATAGCGTGTTGTGTATCATCTTTTGCAAGTGTATTGTTATTCGTTTCTATTTTTTCAATACTAAAATCTATAGTTGGATGAATTTTTAGTTCAACACCTTCTGCTGTTTCTACAAAATTAGTTCGTAGAATCTCATGATGTGCAATTAAATTTTGAAAACTTTTGGTGAGTAAGTCAACGTTTAGGTTTCCTTTGATTTTATATAAATGTCCGTATTGATAAAATGGATTTTTTGGATAGAGTTTTTGTAATAACCATAACCGTTGTTGTCCACTTGAAGGAGCAACTTTTGAATCTAAAGGTCGTGGAGTAATTTTATGGACGGTTACAGATTCTTTTTTTCGCTTTCGCCATTGAGCGAGAACGGAGGACTTTTTTAGATTATCTTTTTTATCGATAGACATAGAAGGTTTTTTTGAATATCGAACAATAGAACAAGGAATTATGATTTGAGAAGTCTGACGAATATATTTTGAAAGGATACAAGAAGATTCGTCGAAAACTTCTTAAATCATAATTCTTTGTTCTATTGTTCGATATTCGAAAAAAGTATTTAAATCGTTAAATATTATTATCATTTATCTACCCCAACACCGCATTATGAATTTTCCAAAAGTAAGCTCCCAAAGGCAAATCCACTTCAAAAGCTCTTTCAACAAACCAGTAAAGAGAAATAAAAATCAATACCATCGAACCATACTTGATGATACTTGGATATAATTTTAATTTTCTAATTAAAAATAAAATAGGGAAAATC
>CAKZSH010000049.1 GCA_937918905.1 uncultured Saprospiraceae bacterium | reverse complement strand
TGGTAACTAAAAAGTGGTGGTTGTGGTTCTCCCGCGCTGATGCAGAAGAATGTGATTAGGAGGAGGGTAAGCATTTTTTCTTTCACGCGTTTGCCTTTTCTAAAAATTAAAAAATTCTCCAAGGGTGGAGATAGTGTTTCTGTAAATTTTATAAGCATTCTTGAATTGCTAACTTAAACCAATTTGTAGAAGCCAAATTATTTTTATTCAAATTTTGTCTTTGGGGTAATTGTTTTGCGTAATCTTTCATAGGAAAAACTTTGTAGAAAGTTTCAAAATCATCTGACTCTAGAAGCGGAATGATTGATTCTGCATTACCTTGAAATTGTTTTAATCGTTTTCCTCTTTTATTATCTTCTCTAAAAAAAGGATAACTATCTCTTCCTTTTGCTATTCCAATAAAGATTTTACTCAACATCTTATTTTTCTCCTCTTTCAAATCTTGAAGGTATTTTTCTTTATCAAACGGTTTATTTATTTCCAAATTATACAACTCCAAATTATCAGGATGATATAAATAATTTTCAATGCTATAATAATTTAAAAATTTTAAATTAGGATAGGATGATTTAATATCATCCATCTCTTCATCCGATAAATAATCTCTATCTACAAGTCCGTGATAATCTCCATTTATAGTTTTGTAAAAAACATCTTTTTTATCTTTTCCTACAAAGAAGATAGTGTCTTGGATGTTTAAATTATTATAATAAGGAGTATCTTTATTTTCCGCAAACACAATTCTTTTCCCTTCAAATAGTTTAGACAAAAACTCTTGATTGACTGCTATTTCAAAAATGTCAAAATCATTTTTTTCAGAAGGTGTGATAGTATGATTTTGATCAAAATCAAAATTATCTAAATCAATAATTGCAGAGTGATTAGTTTCATTGGCGTAATCAATAAATCCTAGTGCGTGACTTGCTGTCCACAATTGACAATCACTTGGCAACCAAGATTCAACTATTTCTTTTAGCAATCTTTTTTGAAGAGATGTATTCATATGTGAATCCATTTCATCAATATAATAAATGGTATTTTGATATTGTTTTCTTCTAACAATAAAGTTTAACAAAATAATTACAACTTGCTTTTCTCCATGACTTAGAAGGTCATAATTAATAAGAGAATTACCTTTTGCAAAAATTAATCTTGGAGGTTGGGATGTATTTGCGTCTTCAAACTGAGCAATTCGTATTGAAGTTGTTTGGTTATTTCCAAAAATTTTTGATAAAGAATTATTAAAAGGTTCTATAAATTGGTGAAATATTTCTACTGTATCAGCGCTTTCTCCACGAAATATAGGATCTCTAAGAGCTTTATTTATGTCTTGTGTGAATTTGACCACATCATTATTAAATCTATGGTCAACTTCGATATATTTCTCAGGAGCATCTGAATCATTTTTTATAAAAAGATTCTCATCATGGAATTCTCTTTTGATTCTTGGAACTATCCTAAGGCTACTTCTTCCATAAAACCTCTTTGCAATTTCAACATTATCAGGTTCTTTTGTTGCGGTCTTTTCTAATATTTCTCCATCAGAAAATTCAAATGATATTTTTATTTCATTTCTATTCTTAATATAGTATTCATTTTCATCGGGTAGTCGGAATCTACCCTTAGCTGTTTTTGAAATCCAATGAAACGCATCAAAAACAGAAGACTTCCCACTTCCATTTGCCCCTATTAACAAAACCAATTTTGGAGGAGTCTCACATTCAGAAAGATCAATCGTTAAATCCGAAAACCTTTTAAAATTCTGTAGCTGTAATTTTTTTATAAACATAATAAAATCATAATGTAAATTTAGATGCTCTAGTTCCCGATAGTTGGATCTAATTGTTTTGCTTTTTCAATCAATTGATTTCCACGTGCCTGGTCTCCACTTTGATATATTGCGATGCCCAAGTTAAACATAATACTTGGATTCTCAGGTTGAAGTTGCAATGCTTTTTCCAAATACTCTATGGCTTTACCGTTATTCTTTGACATTCCATAGGCAACACCTAGTAGACGTAAAGTTTCAAAATTATTAGGATCTCGTTGTAGAGCAGTTTGCAGATATTGAATAGATTTTTGAGCATTACCTAATTTTTCTCCAAAATACTTTCCAGCATTTTGATAGGCAAAGGTTAAATTATTTTCAGCATCCGCATAGCCAGGGTCGAGTCGGAGTGCTTGATCGTAATATTGAAAAGACTTATCAAATTGATATAGAAGCTGATGCGCATTTCCTAACAATAAATATGCATTTTTATAATTAGGATGAATTTTTATCGCTTCATTGAGGTGACCGACTGCTTCGCTAAGAAGGGCAGTTTGTTCTGCACTTCCTTCAGGTAACTTCATTGCTCTTTCCAAAGTAGTTCCCCCTGCTGAGTTCCGAAGTTTTGCACTATTTTTTGAAACTTCAACATCAGTTGTAAACAAAGTATAATTATCTTTCCATGCTTGATTACGTGAAAAGGTTTTTGCAAAAAATAAAACTAACACGACGCCTACAATTCCAAGTGGCAGCATCATATTCGATGCAGCTTTTGCTTTTCCTTTAGACTGAATCAAGCGATATAATAGAACTGCAATCACTAAACAAAATCCAGCCGATGGCATAAATACAAATCGTTCTGCCATATTGGTTCCTACTGGAAAAACGATATTCGAAACGATAGAAAGTGTCGTGATATAAAATGCAATTCCATAAGCGACTACATCTTTTTTCATAATTCCAATCAATGCATAAACTCCTAATCCAATGTACATCACTAAACTCAATAAGGCTTTCCAATTTGCAAAACTCATCGTCTCAATATGATATGGATAATAATCGTGTGTCAATGGATGTGGAAAAAACAATAGTTTTACATATTGTCCTAAGGTGTAAAAGATAGTTCCAAATTTTTCATTAAAAGTATAATCTACGTATCGACCATTTTCGATTTTAAGGTAAGGGCAATTCATCAACTCCGTACATCCCGCTCCAAAATCAAACCCAATTACCGAAGTTCGAATGGCTACAAACAAAACAGCCATTGCCAAAAATGGAATCGTTTGAGTGATGATTTTTCCAAAATCAGCTTTCGTAAAAACGAAATAGGTTAAAGGAACTATCGCACAAAATGTAATCGCATTTTCTTTGGCTAAAAGTGCTAACAAGAAAATTCCTGCTGCAAAGAAATTATATTTTGAGTCTTCATAATATCCTCGTAGTGAAAAATAAAGTGCTGCCAAACTTCCCAACAATGCCACAATTTCATCTCGTCCTTTGATATTCGCAACTACTTCAACATGGATGGGATGCGCAATAAAAAGTAGGGTCGTAATCAATGCTACAAAGAAGGCATAGTTTTCTCCCTTGGAAGGGCGCAACATTTGTAATAATAAAAGGTAGAGTACAATTCCTGTAAACGCATACAAGAGTACTGTTATAAAATGAAAAGCAAATGGACTATCTCCAAAGAGCTGCCATTCCATCGCAAACATCACCAAGGTCAATGGCCGATATCTTCCTCCATCAACTAGGAATGCTTTTCCATCTTTTTGGAAAAAACCATAAAAAGTATCGTTAGTCAAAATCCCTTTTATACCTGCTACTCCTTCCGTAGTAAACATATTGTCTTTGATGACAATCGCATCGTCTTGCGTATAATCATACGCCAACGTCATTCCATAAAAAATAAAACTTAATAAAAATATGAGGATACAGTTGACTTTTACATCATAAAAAGTAGAAGGAAGGAAACGATTTTTTTTAGATGCAGCGGACTTCACCTTGGAGGATGCACCTGATTTTTTTTTACCGACCTTTGGGTTTTTCTTTTTTGACATTGTTCGTTGATTGGTGATTTGTAAATGGTTATTAGTAACCCGTGATTCGTTACTAATCACGAGTTACCAATTACGAATTACAAATCATTATTCTTATGATGTGCTTTGTACCGACCTTTTCCGAATTTTGTTCCATTAAAGATCATCGTTTTTTTCTTTTCGGTTTGTTCTTCTAATGGAAGTTGGATAAAATCGGAACATTGTTCAGAGCAACAGTTGTGTAATTTTTCTGCACACGATTCACATTGGATAAATAAAATGTGGCAAGCGTCATTGGCACAATTAATATGCGTATCACAAGGTTGTTCACATTGATGACAATGCGCAATGATGTCATTGGAAATCCGTTCGCCCATGCGATCATCGAAAACGAAATTTTTTCCAATAAATTTATTTTTCAACCCTTGTTGATCTACCTGCCTTGCATATTCGATAATTCCACCTTCCAGTTGAAATACATTTTTAAAACCTTTGTGTTTGTAATAAGCACTTGCTTTTTCGCAACGGATTCCGCCTGTGCAATACATCACAATATTTTTCTCTTTATCATTTTCCAAAATCTTTTCGACCTTCGGAAGTGCTTCTCGAAACGTGTCCACATCAGGTAACAATGCATTTTCAAAATGCCCAACTTCTGTTTCATAGTGATTACGCATATCGACTACGATGGTGTTGGGGTCTTCTGTGATTTTGTTAAAATTCTCAGCATTGAGGTGAGTACCTTTGTCCGTCACATCGAAAGTTTCATCATTCAATCCATCTGCAACAATCTTCTCACGTAATTTTATTTTTAAAAAATAAAAAGATTTCCCATCATCTTCGATTGCAATATTGAGTCTAATATTTTCCAAAAAATCAAATGCGAATAATCGTTTTTTAAAATCTTCAAAATTTTCAGTTGGAACTGAGATTTGACCATTCACTCCTTCTTTGGAAATATAGATTCTTCCAAATACCTCGACAGCTTCGAGTGTTTGGTATAACTCATTTCGAAATTGGTCAGGATTAGAGATATGGGCATACTTATAAAATGACAATGTAGTACGAGGTACATTGCTCTCCAACATTTTTCTTTTGAGTTCTTCTTTGTTGACTTTGTTGTGCAACCGCTTCATGTGCTTCGAAAAATTTTGAATTTTAGAATTTTGCAAAAATAACTAAACCTGTGATACTAAAAAAGGGATGTTTGTGAAAACATCCCTTTTTTTCGATACATTATTATCGCGTTACATTACGTAACATGTAGCTGTGGGTTTTAACCCGTAGAAAAAAATACGTTATTAGGTCAAGAATTTAAACGCGTATTTTATAAATCGAATAACGCATTTTTTTTGACTGCGGGTTAAAACCCAGCAGCTACGTGTGACGTAATTAACGTAATTAACGTAATGTATGTAATGCGATTATTCACTTATGAAAATCTTCCCTGTTTTCTCCGCATTTAGATCTTCATTTCTGATTTTATAAATATAAGTACCAGCAGGTAGATTACTCAAGTTCACTTCCTCAATTTGATATTCTAATAAATCCCAAGTATAAGAACCTATCCTTTGCCCAGCCATATTATAAACTTCAAATTCTGTTTCCCCCTTCAAATCATTAATTTCCAAAACCACTCTTCCCGCTGTCGGATTAGGATAAATATTTACAAAAATATTTTCTAATCCATCTTGCGGAGTCTTCCAGTTGAGTGCAGCATTGACAGCAGCAAGTGCATCCACTCTGCCATATCCATATATATTGTTAGGGGATTGTTGGCTTGAAATTCCACCACAATCCAAAGTATCAAATTTCGGAACAGCAGTTTGTTCAATAATACTTTCAATGGCATCCACATGACCTGCCAAATTTGGATTAGCAGAAATCATCAACGCAACCATTCCTGCAACATGAGGGCCTGCCATACTTGTTCCACTCCAAGTCGCATAGTTACCATCTCGAATACAAGATCGA
>CAKZSH010000048.1 GCA_937918905.1 uncultured Saprospiraceae bacterium | reverse complement strand
CTCAATACCCAATACTCATATCTCATTACCCTTTATTAAAATGAACCACCATTAGCATGTAAGGTATGACCATTGATAAAGCCTGCTTCTTTGGATGCTAAAAACATATATGCGTATCCCATATCTTCAACCGTACCGATTCTTCGTACTGGGATTTGAGCGATACCTGCATTGATTACTTCTTCGGGCATACTATCCGTCATTGCTGTTTTGATAAAACCTGGGGCAACTGCATTGGCTGTAATTCCATATTTTCCAACCTCTTTCGCTAAAGCTTTGGTGAAGCCCATGATACCAGCTTTGGTCGCAGCGTAATTAGTTTGACCAAATGCTCCAAGCGTACCATTGATTGATGATGCAGAAACGATTCGTCCATAACCTGCTTCACGCATAAAAGGAAGAACCGCTTTGGTCGCATTGTACGTTCCAGTTAAGTTGACATTGATAACAGAATCCCATTCTCCATCCGTCATTTTCATAAAGGAACGATCACGAATGATTCCCGCATTATTTATTAAAATATCAATTCTTCCATGTTGTTGAAAGGCAGCTTCCGCAGCAGCTTTTACATCTTCTCGATTGGTAATATCGGTTTTTCTAAAAGAAATAGAATATCCTTTTGTGGCAAGTTCTGCTGCAGTTTGAGTTCCTTCATCTAGCAAATCCCATGAAACAACTGTTGCTCCATTTTGGCAGAAAACTTCGCAAATTCCCACACCAATTCCTCTTGCTCCACCTGTGATAATTGCTACTTGTCCTTCAAGTCTTTTCATAAGTTGAT
The DNA here is from genome assembly GCA_937918905.1 of uncultured Saprospiraceae bacterium. Classification (GTDB taxonomy): domain Bacteria; phylum Bacteroidota; class Bacteroidia; order Chitinophagales; family Saprospiraceae; genus CAJQQY01. The sequence continues at coordinate 6,004 of CAKZSH010000048.1, read as the reverse complement.
ATTGTTTTAATTTTAAAAATTGCAAGGTAAAAATTTAAAGTGAGGTGTGAGGAAATCTAAAAAATAATTACTTAAAGAGAGACCGAAATTATAAAAGTTTAATAAAGGAATGTAAACTTTTCTAATAAAATAACTGGGGACGGAACTACCTCCATTTATTGATATTTTTTGTTTTTAATGATTTTATAAAATCAGGGACGACCCGCTGGATTTTTTTCGTTAAAGTCCTTTAGGGCTGTATCTGTTTGTAGAAAAAAATAAAAAAAATGAACTAGGGACGTAGTTCGGTTACCGTTTATTTTTCACGAAAACCAGTTCAATACTAAAAGTAAGCTGGCAAACAAATGTTTAAGAGTCTTTTTGGAATGATGGGAATATGTTACTATTTTTGGAACATGGAAAGTAAAAGTGTATTAAATGATGAATTAGTTGAGAAATTAGAGCGAATTGCATTTATTTTAAAAACGGTGGCACATCCAATGCGATTGGCAATTATCCATTTATTAGAGCAACATCCTAAGTTGTCCGTTTCTGAAATTTGTAATATGCTGGGGACTGAACAATCTTTGACTTCGCATAATCTACAAAATATGAAATTGAAAGGAATTTTATCTTCCAAAAGAGAAGGGAGAAGTGTGATGTATTCTTTAAAAGAAAAAGATGTTTCTATGATTATTGAATGTTTGGAAAACTGTCAATGTAATATGTAGGAACTAATTTTAAAATATAATTCAAAAAATAAAGCCCGAATTTTCATTTAGAAAATTCGGGCTTATTAATTAAATTTCATCGTCATTCAAATCAATTCTATCCTCTCTTATTTTTTTTACTGCTAGTTATTCTAGGTAAACTTTTTTTAGCACTTCTTGAAGAACGAGTTGAGCTGGATCGGCTTGGTCTAGAGTTACTTCGAGATGAAGCACGACTACTACTTCTGTTTGAAGAAGTATTTGCTCTACTACTTCGATTACTTCTTGATGAACTTGATGCTCTTGTTCTACTATTTGATCTTGAAGAAGAAGCATTTGTTCTACTTCTTGAACTACTAGTATTAGCACGACTTGTTCGAGTAGAAGACTTCGACCCATAAGTGGAATTACTTCTACTAGATTTAGAGTTCACTTTTGAAGGTGATTGTGTTCTTGAAGTAGGAGCATTTTGATTTCTGTTAACTCTAGAAGTTGCCTTTGACTTTGATTGATAACTGGAATTAGTTCTTGAAGCACTTCGAGGTGAATCAACTTTTGTTGCAACATTAGCTCTTCTTCCTGTATTATTCTTTTTAGTTGAATTAACCCTTGCAGGTTGAACTCGTGCTCTTTGTTGAGTTCTTGTTTTTGAATAAGAAGGACTCAATCGATTATTGGTTCTATTCACTCGAACTATATTCGCTCTTTGATAAACAGAAGGACAATATGCTCGGTACGGTCGGTAGAAATTATAAACATTTCTTAACCTATGCACATACACGATTTGATAATATCGATTGTAAACAATGATGTTTGGGCTAAAAACATCCCATCTTGATTGTCTCCATGGTGACCACCATGTAGGATAGTAGGAGTATCGATATGGCGAAATCCAAGGGTTGTAACTTCGTCTTAAAATATGACGAACTGAAGGCCAATAATAAACATTGACAAACCCTCTTTTGAAATTATAGTCCGCATTCGGGCCACCATATCCGCCAGAGTATGCATCACCTTCAAATGGTTCAACAATTACTTGCTCTCCATAAAGGTATTCATCTCCAACAATTTGTAGCATAGCTCTACGACGACCTGTTTTTTCAATTTCGATAACTGCAACATCTTGTAATTCTCGACGACTAACAGGTACTTGTAAAATAATTGCGTGGTAGTCTCCACGTCGTTTATGCTCTACTCGGATGTAATCTGTACGACCATCAAGATTAAGGTCAAGGTTGTTCACCCATGAATCTCTAGTATTTAATCTTCTCTCAAAATCTCTAATAGAATTTGATCTTTTAAATACATCGATGGCGCCTTCAAGGCTAAAAAAGTCTCCATCATATCCTGTTCGTTCGTATCCTCGTTGCGCTGTGGATGTTGATAAAAATAAAACAGACAACATCAAACTGAAAATTAATTTTTTCATAATCATAAATTTTTTAGTAAGAAAAAGAGGTTCTGACTAAAGTGTGAAAAACAAAATCATTATTGGTGTTTTGATAAAAATGTTATTAATGATTTCACTATTAAGACGTGTAAAGGAAGAAAAGTTTTGCTAGGAAGGTGTGGTTTAAATAAAGATTAACTAAAATTTAAATATGGACCTTAATTATTAAGAAATCCTTAATGAAATAAGGGCTTTTTAGCATTTGTTAAGGTTTGAAAATTAAGGTTTTAACAGCTTATTTTAACATTTTATAATTGATGTTATGCACAAACATAAAGGCTCAGAAAGTACGAGATCTGGTTGCTCTTGCTTGGGTAAACATATAAAATGTTTGCCCAAAATTTGGAAATCAACGGTATAACTCTGCGTTCAATAGTCAATATATTTTCGAAACTAGATTAATATCTTTTTTGCGTAATATCAATTATTAAGTAATTTCGCAGCGAATATGAAGAAATGCAACCATTGTAGTACCAAACTTTTAGATGATGCCCGCTTTTGCCATAACTGTGGTAAAAAAGTGATTGAAACGACTATTGTTTGTGTGGAATGTCATACCTCAAATCCATCTTCTAATACAACCTGCTTTTCTTGTGGTGGTGAGCTACCAAAGACTACCAAAACTCAATATGAAGCTGAATTTCCTTTAGATTTTAAAGAAACAAATAGCTTAGCTCCTAGTATAAAAACCTACTTTTTTGAAGCCTTTCAAAAAAGAATTGAGGAGGAACATAATAAGAATGATTATGAGAAATATTTAATTCGATTTCAGCAATCTGATTTAGGGAAAAAATTTGATATTCGATTGAATCAATTAGCTGAGGAATCCTATACGATTCATGCTAAGCAGGATGGCCAGGTACACCGTAAAGTGGATCAAATGTTGAGTGAAAACTTTAATCAAATCCTAGATCATTTTATTATACTTGAAGCAAAAGAATTGAATGAGGTACATTTAAATGAAGAGATATTAAGTTATCTCGGACTCAAACATGGAGAATTTGATTTACAAAAAATGACTTTAGATTTTTTGGATTTGGAAAATGAAACCGAAACTTACTATACGGATTTTATCATTATGCCTATCAAAAAACTAAAGAATGCTAGCGAGGCATTTCTTTTTCCTGAAAAAGATGAAAAAATAATTTTAATAGCCGATCAAACAGTTTTTGGTTCTTGCAAAGAAGGTTTTGCAATTACTGAAAAAGGCATTTATTGGAAAGCCCATTTTGAAAAAGCACAACAAGTATTATTTAAAGAATTGCATACTATCAATCGAGAAAAAGATTGGATCACGATCAATGGTCTTTTTTTTAATGTTAATCCTTCCTTGAATCTAAAAATGCTAAAGTTGTTGAAAAAACTAAAAGAAATTTATTGAAAAAAAGTTAGATTAGTTAATTTGTAGGACCACCTTTATTTTAATATTTGCTTCAATTCTTTTTGTTCCCATATTTCTTAGTTTTGGTTTTATTTCAGGTGCATACATTATGTTTTACACCTCTATTGCGACCATTTTGTGGAGTGCATAACAAATTGTCGTTTTAATACCTCTCCAAATGAGAACCACGATCAAATCGAAATTCAATTTGTGAAAATCTTCCATTTTTGAAAAAAATGACTTCGAGAAAATTAATATTTCAAAAGCCACGAATTTGCACAAATTTTCACTAATACTATTTGAGAAAATTCGACGTGAATCATTTAATTGTATTAAGGATGTTACAGAATTGTGATACAAATTTTATTCCTTTTGAATAGTTTTGTTAATCATAGTATAATTTAAGTTAATACTTTTGTTTTTGTAATTAGAAATAATGACTTAAACTGGTTCTAAATGGATTTATGTGGTTTGTTCCAATAGTTATTGAGTTATTTCGAATAACGTTATTTTTCTAAAGTTTTTGACTAATAACTTAATCACCCAATAACTATTTGAACAAACTACATAAATTCACCTTGAACCCTTAAACTCAATAAGAATAATAAAACCAATCAAATTATGAAAAATCTAATTTTTGTATGTTCTGTAATATGTGTTTTTGTGCTTAATGGTTGTATTAAGGACGATATAATTGATGATAGAGTAGAACCTGTCCTACGTTTTTCTAACCCAATTGATACAATTGAAATCAATACTTCTTTTCAATTGGAAACGATGTTTTTTAATAATGTAGGAAAATTAACTGATATTGATTTAATATGGTCAAGTTCTGATGAAGCTATTATTGAGGTTTCTAACACAGGACTGATTACTGCAAAACAATTGGGAAATGCGATCATTACGGTTGAGGGCGATGCTCCTTCTGGTGAAATGGTAAAACATGACTACCTTATTATTGTTGGAAATTCAACAGTTATGGCTTCTAATGAACGCTCTGGAAATCTTGTTACTACAAGTTCTTATGCTCTGGAAGGTAGTTTTATTTTAAAAGAGGAGGCAGGAGTGCTTACCCTTTTTATGGGAGATGATTATCAGGCATCTTCTGCATTGCCAGGGTTATTTGTTTATCTCACCAATAATCCGAATACAACTTCAGGAGCCCATGAAATAGGAGCTGTGACTGTTTTTGATGGAGCACATTCCTATCAATTACCTAGTAGTGTAAGCATCATGGATTACCAATATGTATTGTATTTCTGTAAACCTTTTAATGTGAAGGTAGGAGATGGGCAGTTTCAAAATTAAAAAAAAACTTGTTAAATTAAAATGAGACAAGTCGAATATAAACCTATATAAAAAATAAAATGAAAAAGATATTTTTAATAATCGCATTGGCATTTGTTTTTAATAATGTAGTAAATGCCGGAGGTGGGTGGACTCAACCCAAAGGAGCCCTTTACCTTAAATTATCAGAATGGTGGATCGTTTCTAATCAACATTATACTGATGTTGGATTGATTGATCCTAATATTACAAGCGGTATTTTCAATACAAGTATTTACGCTGAATATGGACTTACTGATCGATTTACAACCATCGTTTATTTTCCATTTTTCAGTCGAGCATTTATCAATAATGAAGTTTCAGGTACTACAGGTGAGATTTTAACCCCAGGGGATGCGATCAATTCCATTGGTGATACTGACATCAGTTTGAAATATGCACTCAATACTAAAGGACTTATCCGAACTGCTGCCACACTTACTTTAGGCCTACCATTTGGGAATGATAGTGGAGGTGCACTTAACAATCTTCAAACAGGTGATGGTGAATTTAACCAAATGCTTCAATTAGATGCAAGTGCTTCCTATCAAATAAAAAACACCACTATTTATGGGACTACTTATGTCGGAATAAATAATAGAAACAATGGTTTCTCAGATGAGTTTCGTTTTGGATTTGAGTTAGGTGCAGGATTATTAAAAAGTAAATTATGGATAATTGGAAGAATTACTGGAGTTGAATCTTTTAAAAATGGAGATCTAGCAAGTGATTCAAATAGTACAAGTGTATTCGCAAATAATAGTGAGTTTACTAGTTATGGTATGGAGGTAGCCTATAAAATAACGCCGAAGTTTGGAATTTCTGCTGGCTATGCATCTGCTTTCAGAGGTGAGATTATTTTTGCAAGCCCTTCTTATTCAGTAGGTGTGTTTTTTGACCTAGGAAAATGAGGAATTAAAAATTAAAAATGAATAATTTCGGTTCTAAATGAATTGATGTGGTTTGTTCAAATAGTTATTAAGTTACTGGTTATTGAGTTATTTCGGATAACGTTATTTTTCTAAAGTTTTTGACCAATAACTTAATCACTGATGTTACACAAAAATATGTTGATCTAGTTTCGAAAACATATTGATTATTGAACGCTGTGTCTCAGCGACTCAGCGTTCAATAATCAATACATTTTGTGCGTAACAT
>CAKZSH010000047.1 GCA_937918905.1 uncultured Saprospiraceae bacterium | reverse complement strand
TCTACCCACCTGACGGCTTTTTTTTCTCTTTGACTTCATGAAAAAATGAAGCCGTACCGCAGGGTATGCCTTAATTTTTCCATTTCCTCAAAGAAAAAAACAACCTCGTCATCTGGGTAGATTATTTAATTCCTAGTCCCTAGATTAAAACTGGTTTGACTTATGATATTGATGTTTTGGATTCTGTGCAATTGGATGATGGGACTTGGTTTAACATCATGGACTTTGATGGCAATTCTTCTTTGATTAGAGGTTTTGCACAAGTACAACATAAATTCAATAATAAACTCAAGTTGCGGATAATTATTGATTGATGATTTTGTGTTCAAAAAAATGTATCGAAGATTTACGCCAATAGATTTGGAAGCATCAATTGCAGCAGGGGAGGAAGTCTTGGAAATGGATAATATTTATGGAGAAAGATATGCCCCTTATTTTCGACCTGATTTGAAAATTGGGATTCGAAAAAATGCAAAAAAATACGCTCAAACTTTTTCGATTGATTTTAGAAACTTCATTGGTAGACGAAATGTATTTTTCCAACAATACGATTCCGAAAAAGAAAAAATAACAACAACACGTCAACAAGGATTTTTTCCTGACATCAGATATCAGATTTTCTTTTGATAAATTTTGACGTGTGCGATTTTCTCTATCAAAAAAAATCGCATTCCATCTCTCTTCAATTCTCATAAAAAAAATCCGCTTTCCTCAATTAAGAGGAGAAGCGGATTAAAATTCAAATTCGATTTATCTTAAGCTGAAGTCGAATACATAGTAACCGATCCAGTTTTTACATCATACATTACACCAATGATTTCGATTTCGCCATTAGTGTACATTTCATTGGGTACAGGACTATCTGCTTTGATTTTTGCAATTGTGAGTTCCACTCATTAAATCATTTTTCTTAACACCCCTAACTCAGGATTTACTATGACTATGAAGTGATAACTTTGCCATTTTGCATATCAACAAGATTATTAACTATTGCATGTTCCACTTCTTTCATTTGATTAGGAACACCTTTGAGTTTTCTATCAATAATTTCTAATTCGATGTCTCTGAATGCTGCATTGGTTTTAAATTCTTCAATGATTTCAATCACATCGTAATCAATGTTGATAGACTTGGAAGCATCAATGATTACTTTTGAACCATCTGGAATTTGAGTCAAGGCTCTTTGGATATTTGCTTTGTTGATAAAAGTTACATCCTCTGCTAACTCCAATCGGATAGCACCATTTTGAAGGTGCTTACCTGATTCGAATAGGAATGGTTTCTTGTAGTTATTATATAATATGTAGAAAATAGCTACGACTAAACCAAGTGCAATTCCACTTAATAAATCTGTAAATACAATACCAAGAATAGTAACCATAAAAGGAACAAAATGTGATTGACCTACTGCATACATTTCTTTAAATAAAGAAGGTTTTGCTAATTTGTATCCTACCAAAAATAGAATCGCTGCTAAACTTGCCAATGGGATCAAATTCAGAATGAAAGGAATCGCCATAGCAGATAACAATAATATTACACCATGAGCAATTGCAGACATTTTTGTTCGACCTCCAGATTGAATATTGGTAGAACTTCGAACAATTACTTGAGTAATTGGTAATCCTCCAATTAATCCTGAAAGAATATTTCCAATTCCTTGTGCCTTTAATTCTTGATTAGCAGGCGTTACTCTCTTGAAAGGATCTAATTTATCAGTTGCATCTAAGCAAAGTAACGTTTCCAAACTTGCAACTACTGCAATGGTCATCCCTGTAATCCAAACCGCAGGGTTTGTGATTGAGGAGAAGTCAGGAAATGAAAATTGACCAAAGAAACCTGAGATACTTTCAGGTACAGGAATAGCTACAACTTGTTCAGTATTTAATGCGAGGTTAGGGATGTTTTGAAAAATAAGATTTAAAATAATTCCTAATGAAACAACTACCAATGGTCCCTGAACCAATTGAAAGAGTCTGATTTTTTTCATAAAAGGTTGTTCCCATAAAATTAAAATTAAAAGGGAAATAGATGTAATTGCTATTGCACCAGGACTAACTGCTTCAAGCATATAATATAATTCAGAGAATGTATTATGACCATCTGGCTGATTAAAACTTAGACTACCTTCATAGTCTTTATCATATCCAAAGGCGTGAGGGATTTGTTTTAGAAAAATAATGACCCCAATCCCTGCTAACATTCCTTTAATTACCGATGAAGGAAAATAGTATCCAATAATTCCAGCTTTAGCAATGCCAAGCAATAATTGAAAAACACCACCTAAAACTACTGCCATCAAGAATATTTCAAAAGCACCTAGCTCTTGAATTGCAGTTAATACAATTACAGCTAATCCAGCTGCGGGACCACTTACTCCTAGTTGAGAACCACTCAATGCACCTACTACTATACCTCCTACTATACCAGCAATAATACCTGAGAATAAAGGTGCTCCTGAAGCTAGGGCAATCCCTAAACATAGCGGGACGGCTACTAAAAATACAATTAGTGAAGCTGGTAAATCGTACTTTAAGTTTTGGAACATTCCATCATTTTGCATTGGACTCATATCGATTTGAATTTGAAAATCAGGTATAAAAACGATTTTGCACTTGGTCAGTACAATGATTTTTAAACTGATTGTATGTTATAAAATATGTTTTAAACGAATTATACCTTGGATATTTGAATAAACGCTTTACAAATATACAGAACTTTTACGAATAATAGTAATGCTATTATTTTATTCACAAGTACTTGAACAAAGAAGAGTCCAACTTGTTCAAATAGTTTTTTTTTTTGTAAAAAAAAAGATTTACTTTTATCATTTTTCGGGCAGTTATCTTTAACCAAATCTAAATCTAATGGCAATCGGAATAAAAATCAGCTTAAATGATAAACTTTACCTAAGAGATCCACAGGGATCTAAATTAGGGCAGAAGATTATTAAGCATAGTATTTTATTGATTGATGAGATTGGCTTTGAAGCATTTAACTTCAAAAAATTAGCGATACGAATGGAATCGACGGAAGCGTCAGTATATCGATATTTTGAAAATAAACATTTGCTATTGATTTATTTGGTATCATGGTATTGGGAGTGGGTGAGTTATTTGATAGATATTAATACCATGAATATTGAGTTGCCTGAAAGAAAATTAAAAATTATTATTGAAAATTTAGTTAACGCATCTAAGGATAATCCTTCTATTGAATATGTCAATGAAAGTGTTTTACATCGAGTAATCATTGCTGAAGGAACAAAAGCTTATCATACGAAAGAAGTTGATAAAGAAAATACGTATGGTTTTTTCTTAAACTATAAAAATCTATCTGCTAAAGTCGCGGATGTGATTACTGAATTAAAACCTAATTTTCCTTACCCTCATGCTTTGGCGAGTAATCTTTTTGAGATGGCCAATAATCATACTTATTTTGCTCAGCACTTACCTAAACTTACAGACGTTCATGTGAAAGGTGACAATTATAGTGAAGTGAAAAATATGTTGGAGTATTTTGCATTTACGTTGTTAGGATGTGATGCTGAAAAATAGCCTTACATTTTCTTTCGAATACAACACTAACTTAATTTCTACTCCATTTGAAATCGAAAATTTCAAACCTTCGATCTCATTATTATGAAAAGCATAATAAACACCTTCGTAATTATTGTATGAAAATTTTGCTCCAATAGAAATTAGAAATATATAGTGAAAATTGAATACCGCATTTTGAATATCGAACAATAGAACAAGGAACAAGGTTTTGAGAAGTTTTGTCGAATAATTGTGAAATGATCTAATCACCAGTATTCGACAAAACTTCTCAAATCATACATCCTTGTTCTATTGTTCGATATTCATTTTCTATTAAACCAAAAAGCCCACTCCGAACCAAATCG
>CAKZSH010000046.1 GCA_937918905.1 uncultured Saprospiraceae bacterium | reverse complement strand
CTATATAAATTGACGTTGGAAAATATGAAAAACCTAAAAATCTAATTAACTCTTTTTTATGGAAAAATATAAACCAATTCAAGGTTACCTAGATGATGATGGAAAATTTTTTCAATTTCCAGGAAAGAAGCAAAAGAAGAAACAAACTTTGATGCTTGAATATCTAGCTGAAAAATTTACCGCAGGTAAAAAATATACCGAGCGAGAAGTCAATGAAATTTTAAACCAATACCATAGTTTTAATGACCCTGCTACGTTGAGGAGATTGATGTTTGGAAGTCGCTTGTTGAATAGGACTTTGGATGGAAGAGCTTATTGGTTAATTAAAAATGAATAATTAAAAATTTCGAATAACGGGGAATCACAATATTTCGAAAATTATTAATTATTCACTCTTAATTATTCATTAAAAAAAGGCTTTCAACAATTAAGTTGAAAGCCTTTTTTATATTTTATAAAAAGCTAAATATTAATTTTCAGCTTTTACCAATTTTGCTTTTGCAGTTTTTGCAGCTCCTTTTTTACATTTAGAAGGATCGCAACTTTTAGGATCGCAGCTTTTCTTAGCAGTAGAAGTTTTAACCGCTTTTGCTGATTTAGAACAAGCTTTAGCTCCTTTTTTACAAGCAGCAGGATCACAGCTTTTCTTAGCTTTAGAAGTTTTAACTGCTTTTACATTCTTTCCTCCTGCAGCACTTTCTTTAGCCATTTTTGAAGGAGAAACATTTACAAATTTTGCTGTTTTAGCATCATAAGTAACTTCTGTTACCGTAGTCTTTCCACTTGCTGAACAAGTATAATTTTTATAATAAGATACCTTTCCACTTTTGCTACAAGTTTTTGCTTCGATAGTGGCGTCATTAGCAGCTAATTTCGCAGCAGCAGCAGCAGTTTTTGCGCAGCAAGATTTTTTAGCACTTGCAGTTTTGCTACATGATTGTGCATTAGAAGCAAATGAAACGCAAGCAAAAAATGCTAAAAACAAAAATAATTTCTTCATGACAGATTATGATTTTAGTTTAATAAATTAATTTTCTAAATTTTCCTTAAAGTTAGGGTTATTCCCTATGATTTCCAATTTTTTAACAAGTCCTTATCATTTTAACGTTTAACGTTGAACTGTTAACCAATAATGATGATATTAATGGTGAATAGTTCATTTATGGTTATTTCCATGTTTTTCGTTCACAATTCAACTTCACAGTTCAACGTTATTTTTTAACTGTTTTTACGAGTAAATTGCCTTTTTTCATACGAATTTGGACAAAATACGTTCCAGAAGTTAACTGGCTTAGTGGCAAATTAATAGTGTTTTTGCCTTGAGAAATCTCCACATTATTTTGAAAAACTTCTTTTCCTAAAACGTTGAAAACTCTAATATTTGTCATCTCGGATTGGTCATTTTCTAATTCTAAGATTAGATTTTGATCGAAAGGATTCGGATACACTTTTCCATTCAAATCAGCTAATTCGATTTCATTAGTAGCCACTAATTCACGATCTCCATTGGCAAACCATACTCCCCATTTTTCAGCAATTGTTCCATTTGGAAAAAGGAATGTTTCACTTGCAGCGTCACCACTAATCTTATCACCATTAATATTGATTTTCCCTAAAACAGTAGTATTCTGATAAGGTAAGTCAAAAATCATTTGATTATCATCAACTGAAAAGTTAGGGTAAGCCCAAGTTGAACCATCTCGAATCGTGTTGTTGTCACCAGTTTGAATATTGGCTCCAAGTATAGCAAATTGGTCATCAAAGAAACCTTCTTCTCTAAAATCAAAAGCTACAATGTAAGGTGAGTTTTTGGCAAAAGTAGGATTTCCAATACTCACTCCCGAAGGCAATCCTGTAAATAATTTTTCGATATTTCCATCTGCAAAATTAGCTGCGCCATTATCAAATACATTTAAAAATCCAATGTCCCAATATTCAACGGAACTATTCCCTAAAGAACTTTCCACTTTATTAAATGCATCGTACATCAAGTACTCACCTGAAAAATCAAACTCCATCGCATCAGCATATTGAACTTCGCCTGTCGTGACAGTTCCACCAGTATTTGGATCAGAAGTAGTAGGATTATAAAGTTCAAAAGCATTCCATGCACCAACATTAAAATCAAAAACCCAAATGAGATTCTCTGCTTGATTTTTAACTGCTGCAATTCGATTTCCATCTTTTGAAACCGCAATGTTACGCCAGTTTGCAGTAGGATTATTTTCTAAATAATCTTCAACAATACTTCCTGTAACCCAGTCAATGTCGATAAACTTTAAGTTGTTTTCATCATCAACAAAAACAATCAATTTCCCATCATCAGTTACACTTGGTTTACTTGCAACATTACTTAAAGACAATTGAGGGTCAGCCAGTTGATTCCCTGCAACATCTGCTAAATGCAACGCACTTAAATCAGCATTGGAATGTAAAATTCTTTCATCACCTTCATTCAACGTTACATCATCTTGGTAAGTACTTCCAGCACCTTGACCGATTCCAACTGCATCAAATGCAGCATTGGCTGCATTCACTTCATTGGTTCCATAAAGGTCTCCAGCCGATTGAACGACTGCATTTCGTAAATCAACGAACTGTGAAGATTTTACCAAATAAGCATCCAAAGCACGGTAGTAAATTCGTTCCGCTTTGTCTTTTCCTATATCAGTTGCAAATAAATAATACGCATAATTGGTAATTCCACTATTGATATGTACACCACCATTATCGCCTTGTGGCGTGTTGGGGAGGTTTTGATATTCAGACATTGTTTTAGGTTGCCAACCTGGATTTTGCAAAGAAGTTCCACCATTATTTGGATTGGAAAGACTACGTAATGCACCAGATGAAATATATCCTGGATTGGTAATATCTTCTCCCATTTGCCAATCGTCTCGGTCGATCATCGCTCCAAAAATATCAGCAAAAGACTCGTTCATCGCACCTGACTGACCTTGGTACTCTAAGTTGGCAGTTCCTTGAATTACACCATGCGACATCTCGTGTCCTGCCACATCCAATGCACGTTGCAAAGGTGCAGTAAAGGCTTGATTTCCATTTCCATAAAACATCGCAGCACCATTCCAAAAGGCATTGTCCATATCACTTCCATCTTCATCTGAGATATTGAAAAATGAAATAATTGTTCCTCCTGATCCATTGATCGACTCTCGATTATGAGTTGTTTTAAAATATTGATAGGCTTCTCCACCATTATAATGTGCGGAAACCGCAGCAGGGTTATTCCATGAATTATTGCTAGAAGTAACTACGGTATAATCAAAATTACTATTGCTAGGATAAGTCCCTAAACCATTAACGGTAACGATCATTCCTTTTGGATCGGATGGTAAATCTGAATTCACATCAAACATAGTACGAGAACCATCATACATAAAATAAGTACCATTAACTTCGTAAGTATTGATGGTTCGAGTGATACCTAAAAGGTCAGTTTCGTTGGCAGTTGCTGGGCCATTAAGAACTGAACTAGAATGGAAATCTTCAGTTGTCTTTTCAATTTTTCCTATTGAGTTTGAATTGTGGGTGTGGGCATGATTTTCATGCGATTCATGATTTTCTAAATGCGCATGAAATTTACAAATGCTACTATATTTATTCAACACTTCACCTGTTTCTGCATCAATCAAATATTCCCATCTTTCAGTTAAGTTAGGAATGACTGTGATGTGATATGCTAACTTTGGATTCTTGATGTTTTTATTAGGATGATAAATAACTAACTCACTTTGAAACTGCTCACCTGCTACATATTTTTTTTCTTCGGTAGTCAAATTTTTGAAGGTAGAAAAAGTTTCTACATCATTTCTAGCCGCTTGATTTGCATTTTGTAAGTTTATTGTTGGAACAATATCTGCCAACTGTGGAGTAGGGTAGTACTGCCCATTTACCAAATGAATATCTCCATCTTTTTCATGAACAATAATTTCAGAACCATAAATCGGAAGCCCTTGAAACTGCTGTTGCATTCGAATATGTTGTTGTCCTAAATCATCCGTATTTATTTTTTTTACAAAAAACTCTTCCACAGGATTTTCGATTTGCATTGGACTTTTTACCGCCTCTAAATAAACAATGCATTTGGTTTCCATAGATGCACTTCTATGTGCAGAAGCATTTTCTATTTTACCAGAAATCCAGTTAGGCAAACCTGTTGTTTTATCTTTTTTTATCTTTATAAAAGATTGATTAACAAGAGGTTTTGAAAAAATGGTTGTGGTTTTAAAATTTTTCAAAGGGCTTTCCAAAGCATTCTTTGGAGCACGTGGAATACTACGAATATCTTTTAATGTAGAAGGTGGTGTAGTACTTTGTTCTACTTTTTTTAATTTAAAATTTTTGTCTTTTGGAGATTGAGCGAATAGGCTAATATTTCCCAAAAACAAAAAAATGATGATTGTCAATATTGGATATTTCATATAATTGATAATTTTATTTTTAAACTCAGTTGAGGTTTAAGATTCAAGATTATTGATTCAAGATTATGGATGATCGAAAAACATATTTTTTTCTATAAATCAATTCACGTTAAAGAATCATCTTGAATCCATAATCATAAATCCATAATCCTTTAAGATTCTGATTTTGTTAAATGATTTAAAATACTGTAAAACGTTTTTAGATTTTTTGGAACATCTTTTCCGCCGCCCCAAGTTATTTTGTGATCCATGTCCTTTCCTTTGAGTTGGATAAAATAATAACGATTTCCCGGGTCATTTAATTGAATGTCATTGATTTTTAAAAAGTCAATATTATCGAATAATTGATTGACCATTTTAGAATCAATTTTTTTCAAAGCCTCATATTCTGCACCCATATTAGCTTTTGAAAACATTGTTCCATTTTCCAATAAAGTATATTCTTTGACCGCACCCATCATTCCACCACCATTTCCGAAAGTGATTTGACCTTTTGGATAGTCTGTGGGTGTATAATTTTTATTTGTACAAAAAGAAAAACAAATGGTAAGTGATAGGAGAAAAAGAAAATTTATTACTTTTTTCATAAAAATAATTTAGGTTTGAAGGATTAAAAATGATTGTTGAAATGTTTTGATTTCGCCATTGTTTTCCAATACTTTTGAAGGTATTTTTTATAAAAACATGCGCTGACAATTGAGCAATCAGATAGTTGAGCTCACAAAATTACAATTTTGACGAAAAATAAAATCAAAAAGGTACTTGTTATCCGCTTTAGTTCTATAGGTGATATTGTGTTAACTACTCCTGTGGTACGTTGTTTGAAAAAACAGTTAGGTGCGGAAGTACACTATTTGACTAAAAATTCATTCCAAAAAGTAATTTCCACCAATCCTCACCTCGATAAAATCTTTACCATTGAAAAAAATGTGTCAGAAGTTCTTACTCAATTAAAGGCTGAAAAATACGATGGTATCATTGATTTACATAAAAATCTCCGTTCTAAACAGGTTCGGTGGGCATTGCGTGTCCCGTATTTTACATTTGATAAAATCAATTGGCAAAAATGGTTAATGGTCAATTTCAAAATTAATAAACTTCCAAATGTTCATATAGTAGATCGTTATATGGCTGCGGTAAAACCTTTTGGGATAAAATATGATGGTGAGGGATTGGAACCCCTAAAGCCCCCTACCCCTAAAGGGGAGTACCGTTTCCCGTCTGGTAAATTTTCAGAAATCATTTCAGAGGAAGAACTTGAAAGAAAACTCCAAAATTTCCCAGATGGGAAAAGGTACTCCCCTTTAGGGGTCGGGGGCTTTATCTGCTTTGCCATAGGTGGTGCTCATGCTACAAAGCGGTTACCCATTTCTAAAATTATTGAAATTTGTAAGGGAGTGGAATTGCCTATTATTCTAGTTGGAGGGCCCGATGATGCAACCGTTGGGGAAAAAGTGGTACTAGAAGTAAAAAAAGAATCTCTAATAAATATGTGTGGGAAGACTTCTTTGGAAGAATCAGCTTTGATTATTGAAAATGCCAAAAAAGTGATTACCCATGATACAGGGATGATGCATATTGCAGCAGCTTTCCAAAAACCAATCATTTCCATTTGGGGAAATACGATTCCTGAATTTGGTATGCATCCATTTTACAAAAAAGGTGTAAATAATAATGTGAGTATTGAAGTGCAGGGGTTATCCTGTCGGCCTTGCTCAAAAATTGGATATCATCAATGTCCAAAGGGACATTTTAAATGTATGCAAGATATTGATATTGAAAAGGTGATTGAGTTAGCAAATGCTTAGTTTTTCTTTAAGATTTTTTAGAAAACAGACATTTTGCGAGGGTATTTAAAAAAGTGTGCCAATGGTGTTTTGATCCTTAGCCGTCGGATGTAAATCCGACTCTCTCGGACGAAAATATTTTGACATAACGCTATGATAATCAATCCGTTAAATCGTTACGATTTCAATGGAGAGAGTCGGATTTAGATCCGATGGTCACTCGAATGAATATCGAATGCTGCGCTAATAGAAGAAGGAACAAGGATTTGAGAAGTTTGTCGAATAATTTTGAATCAACAATATTCGACAAACTTCTCAAATCATAAATCCTTCTTCTATTAGCGCAGCGTTCGATATTCATTCTGACCTCTAAAGTCTTAAAGTAGTAATTCACAAACCCTCTAATAACTAGGATTTGTCGCTAATTAGGTATTAAAAAAAGCGAGATTTTTGGTCAAAAAAGGAATTCAAAATATCTTGCACATTCTCGTATGGTGATTTCAACAAAAAAGCCTATATTTCGAGATTATTTTAGCTATCGAAAGCACGGTGTACAAGTAACAAGCGAAAAACATGGATTAGATTATCGAATATCGTCTCACCTGACCTTCGCATCTAACTTTTGGCACCTCAAAAAATAGCCAATCACCAATATTTAAATGATTTAAAAACATAAACAATTCGTTTTATGAAATTTCTAAAAGGTTTACTTTTTTTCTTTTCTATTTCGCTGGTGGGAAGTTTGAATGCACAAGACATTCACTTTACCCAGTTCTACCTTTCTCCTTTGACTACGAATCCTGCTTATACAGGAGCATTTGAAGGAACCTTTCGATTGGGAGGTATTTATCGAGATCAATGGGGTAGTGTAATTTCCAGTCCTTATCGAACACCTTCTTTTTATGTAGACGCGCCTATTTTGATGATTGGTAAGCGAAACTGGTTAGGTGTAGGTGGAATGTTGTATAGTGATAAAGCAGGAGCTTTGGATTTGGCAACCAGTCAAGCAATGGGAAGTGTGGCATTACATATGCCTTTGGATAAAAAATCTAAATCTGTCTTGACTTTTGGAGTTCAAGCAGGTTACACTAGTCGTAAAATTGATTTATCTCAAGCTGTTTTTAGAGATGCGATTCTTCTTGGAGCACCAGCAGGAATTACTGCAGATTTGGGCGGAGGTCAAGGAGATGGAGATGGAAATTATAATTCTAATACTTTTGACATGAATGCGGGAGTTTTGTTAAAAACTCAAATGAATGATAAAATGAGATTAGAAATAGGCGCTTCTTTAAGCCATATTCTTACTCCTGATTACCACTTGAATGATGGTGCAAATGATTCAACTGCAACAAGTCCTAGCCAAGAGGGTAGAGATGCTTGGAACTTGCCAGGTAATTTTTTACTACATGGTCAGTTTTTTGTGGATCTGAATGATAAGTGGGAAATCAAACCTGCATTTTTATTCCAAGCACTTTCAGGTGCCAATGAAATTATGATTCAAGGAATTGGTGGTTATCATTTGAATGAGAAAAAAGATATGACTTTGAATTTCGGAATCGGATATCGTTTGAGAGATGCAACGAAATTTATTGTAGGAATGGATTATAAACAATTTAGGGTAGGAGCAGCATATGATTTAACAATCTCAGATGTAAGAGATGCTTCAAGTGCGGCAGGAGGTTTTGAATTAGGAGTAGCTTATATCGCTAAGATATTTAAGAAACCAGAGGTGAAGCCAGTTATTTTCTGTCCACGATTTTAATTCCAAAGGTGAAACTGTTGATAGTGAACTGTTAACAGTAAAAGAGCAAATCATTTTAAACCTCAAATCACCGTTATTTATTAACAGTTCACAGTTAAGCGTTAACAGTTAAAATAAAAGTTTTAAAAATATGAAAAAATTAATCCTCTTATCAGCGTTGTTTTTTCTTTTTGCAAATGTTGTTTTGGCGCAGCCAATCAATAAGCAAACGCCAAATATGATGGTGGAAATAGCTGACGAAGAAGTTGAAAAACTCAATTTCTATGGAGCTTTAGAATGGTATGAAAAGGCAAGAAAGGAAAGTAAAAGTGTTGCACAAGATGCTGACGTTTCTTATAAAATAGCTAACCTTCAATATATGCTTCGTGATTATAAAAGAGCAGAACGAGCATACAAAAGAGTGGTTAATAAAACTTATAGAAAAGGAAAAACAAATCCTTATTTGCCAGAAGCACGATTCGTTTATGGTCGAGTATTGAAGATGAATGGAAATTATGAGGAAGCTATAAAAGAATTAGAAATGTACATCAGCAAAACTCAAAATGCAGTTAACAAAGAGTTGGCTCAAGCAGAATTGACTGGTGCTCAAATGGCATTAGGGATGACTCCTGTAACTGGAGTTTTTATTGAAAATGCAGGTAAAGCGAATACCAAAACTACAGAAGGTTCTCCATATTTAGCAGATGATGGTACTTTATATTATTCATCTTTCTTGAGTGATGAATTTACTGTAGTAGATGGAAAAGCAGATGACTATCACTTCAAAGTGGTAAAATCAACTCGTAAGGAAAAGAAAAAGAAGAAAAGCCGAAGAGGGAAAAAAGACGATAAAAAAGATGCTAAAGTAGAAAAAGGAGAATTCCAAAAAGGAAAAGCATTGACTTCAAAAATCAACCGTGAAGGTTTCCATACTGGAAATGTTACTTTTTCAAAAGACGGAAGCATCATGTATTTCACTCGAATGGAATTGGAAGGAAATACAGTTGGAAAAAGTCAATTATTTTTTAGTGAGCAAAAAGGAAGTACTTGGAAAGGTGCAAGTGAGGTAGTTGGAATCAATGGCGATTACATTGTGAAGCATCCAGCAGTAGGAGAACACTTTGGAAATGAAGTATTATTTTTCTCCGCAAATATGCCTGGAGGTGAAGGTGGTTATGATATTTATTATGCGACTAAAAAAGGAGATGGCGTATTTGGTGACCCCATTAATTTGGGAGAAGTACTGAATACAAAAGGCGATGATGTTGCGCCATTTTATAGAGATGGTACTTTATATTTTAGTTCTACTGGTCATCCTGGAATTGGAGGATTTGATATTTTTTCTTCTATATGGAATGGTTCCTATTGGGGCAAACCTACCAACTTAGGAAAAGGATATAATTCGCCTGTGGATGATCTTCAATTTATGTTAGACAGTAGTGGAAATAATGGAGCATTGATTTCTAATAGAGTAGGAACAAAATCAATCAAGAGTAAAACTTGTTGTGACGATATTTTCTTAATTACCATTCCTGAGGTTGTTTTGGAATTAATGGCAACGACTTTCGATGCTGCTGATCAGCCACTTGCAGGGGTTACTGTTTCATTAATTGAGGTGGTTAATAATACATCTGGAGATACAGATGCTCAAACTAATTCAACTGCAAATAATTTTGGATTTACCTTGAATGAGGAGCGGTCTTATATGTTGATTGGTAGAGCTGAAGGATATTTTCCAGATACTACTTACTTGAATACAGTAGGATTAACAGAATCCACAGTAATTGAAAAGCAATTGAAATTAAAGCCGCTTCCACCACCACCTCCTGTTATTGTTGATAAACCTAAGGAGGTTGTAATTGAAAGAGATGTAGCTATCGAGTTAAAAAATATCTTATTCGATTTTGATGATGATAAAATTTTACCAGAAGCAGAGCCAGATTTACAATTAGTTTTGGATTTGATGAATCAATATCCTGACATGGTAGTAGAGTTAGGTTCTCATACGGATGCTCAAGGTAATGATAGCTATAACCAAAGATTATCACAACGTCGGGCAACTTCTTCTAAATCTTGGTTGACAAATAGAGGAATCAAATCTAGCCGAATCAAAGCGGTTGGTTATGGAGAGACTGTAATTAGAAATCAATGTACTAATGGTGTAAAATGTCCTGATTCAGAGCATAGATATAACCGTCGTACTGAATTTAAAATTATTGCAGGGCCTACAAGCATTAAAGTTCGAGAGACTAAATTGCAAAAAACAAATGGCAATGGAGGTATCGGACAAGTAGTACCTCAAGCTCCTAAAAAGAAGCATGATTTAAAATTTGAAAAAGATTTTTTTGATTTAGGAACATTGATGCAAGGAGACAAAAGAAAAGTAGAATTCAAATTTACAAATACAGGAAGTGAACCTCTTAAGATTGATTTTGCTTCAGGTTCATGTGGATGTACTGTTCCTGATTGGCCAAGAAAAACTTTCCAACCTGGAGAGTCTGGTGTAATTGAGGTGGAGTATGATAGTAAAGAAAAAGAAGGCCAACAAGATAATTCTGTAGATGTAATTTTAACTGCTGTAGATGAAAAAGGTTATCCTATTCTTTTTACAGCGACATTTAAAGCATTTGTAAAAACGAAGTAAATACTACGTTTTTTGAATAATACAAATGAAACCGCTTTGGGAAATGATATTCTCAAAGCGGTTTTTTGTGAAAAAAATGAAAATTTTACCTCCTTTTACCAAATGAATATTACCTTTAGCCATATCTTACCCCATTAAGTTTTAACAATCTTCATATAACCTTTTCTGAGAAACCCTTTTCCCCAAGAGACAATTACTTTTTCAGCTATTTCCCCAAATGGCCTAGTCATTTATTTTTTAATCCAAAACCTTTTTTACTATGAAAAAAGTATTACTCAGTTTTAGTGTTATTTTTTTATCTTTTAACTTAACTCAAGCTCAGGTACTCAACGAAATAATTTATGACCCTCTTGGAGGAGATGGAGGTTCCACCCCTGGAGAATGGATAGAAATATTTGGATCAAGCGGAACAGATATTGGTTGTTTTGTAATAACTGATGGAGATTGGACAGTAACCATACCATCGGGCACCACGATTCCAGCAAGTGGTTTTTATGTTATTGGTAATGCAAATTTTGCTAATACCCCTGGAATGGCTAATGGGTCAACTGCGGTTGATTTAGATGTTTCTACATGCATGTGTACTGGTGGTTCAACTGCAATGGGATTGACAAATGGAGGTGAACATGTTGGTTTATTTAATGCTAGCCAAACATTTGTCGATGGTGTAATATATGGTAGTCCAAGTGCAAGCAACCTGCCTAGTGGAACAGAAACAACAACAGCAGTAGGTGCTTGTCCTTCCGTAACAATTGATAATGGTGCAGCAGCAGTAAGTTACACATCTGTAAGTGGAAGTTCCAATGGAATAGCAAGAGATGCTGACGGTACAGGGGTATGGGAGAACATAACTGGATTGGAAGCAACTCCAGGAAGTTCTAATCTAAGTAGCTTACCTATCTCACTTGTTAATTTTGAGGCAACTTCGATAGAAGAGCAGCAAGCGATTCATTTAAAATGGGCTACTGCCTCTGAAGAAAACAATGAGTACTTTTCTATTCAACACAGTACTGATGGAGTTATCTTTAGAGAAGTGGGAACACAAGATGGATTAGGAAATGCAAGTGTTGTGAATACTTATGATTTTATGCACAAGAATTTAGGAACAGGTACACATTATTACCGATTACAACAAATGGATTTTGATGGAACTTATGAATATACAAATGTGGTTACGGCTACTTTGAGAAGTAATGGATTTGCAATTTCTGTATTCCCAAATCCAACAGTTGACAATGTAAATATTCTTCCAGAAAAACCATTTTCTAAAAATGCCTATTTTCAATTATTGAATATTCAAGGACAAATAGTTCAGGAGTATTCTCTACCAGAAGATGCACTTTCTTTTGAATTGGAAATGAATGATTTTGCAAAAGGAGTTTACTACATTCGACTACAAATAGAAAATGAAATCACAACCCATAAAATAGTTAAGCAGTAATTTTTTTAAGACAAGATTTTAGACATCCTATAAACCGACATCTCATTTTCTAAATTGAAAGTGAGATGTTTTTTTTTTGTAATTGGTGATTTGTAAACTAGGAGTGTTAAGAAAAAATATAGACACACATTTCTTAATGCTCTTGAACGCAATTTTTCAACGCAGAGTCGCTGAGACACAGAGGTCGAATAACTTAAAAGTCGCAGAGCATTTTTCT
>CAKZSH010000045.1 GCA_937918905.1 uncultured Saprospiraceae bacterium | reverse complement strand
GGAGTTGGTGTATCATACAGAATCAATGATCGTTTCAACATTGGAATAGAGCATCAAGCAAAAGTTTTATTTGGAAATGAAGCCGATCTAGTTGATGGTTACAGACACCGTACAGTATTTGATTTAACTCAATATAGAGATATGATCAATTATACAAGTATCCGATTGAACTTCAACATTGGAAATAGAGAAAAGAAATCTGAACCATTATGGTGGGTTAGCCCAATGGATTTATTAGCTCAAGATATTGCTGAAGTGAAAGCTCGTCCAAAAGTAGATATGACTGACTCTGACGGTGACGGTGTTATTGACATGGTTGACCAGGAGAAAAATACAATGGCAGGATGTGCAGTTGATACAAGAGGTATCATCCTTGACAGCGATAAAGATGGAGTTGTAGATTGCAAAGATAAAGAGCCTTACACGCCGGCAGGATATATCAATACTGTTGATGCTGACGGTATCGCAGCAGTTCCTACTCCAAATTATACAACTGAAGGTGATGTGAATAGAATTGTAGATGCTAAAATTGCAGCTGCAACTCCAAGAACTCCAACTGTTACAACAGTAGCTTCTGCAGCAGAATGGTTCTTACCTATGATTCACTTCGATTTCAACAGATACAATTTGAAAAATACTGCTTACGGACCACTTCACAACGTGGCTACTGTAATGAGAAAGAATCCAGGTATCAGAGTTGTTGTTGAAGGACACACAGATAAAACATCTGATAACTGCTACAATGAAGTTCTTTCTTACAATCGTGCTAATACAGCAATTGATTACTTAGTAAGCAAGTACGGAATTTCAAGAGACAGATTAATCTTAAGATATGGTGGTGAGGAAACAAACCTTGTACCTACTAATGCTAAAAACATGATGAACCGTCGTGTTGAGTTCAAAGTATCTGAAGGTGAAACTGAAATGGGACGTCCAAACTGTAGAGGAAATGCAGGAGTTGGAGGAACTAATTTCTCAGGAAATAAAGAAGCTGGTTATTAATAAATACCACTTTTAAGAAATAAAAAAAGGGTTATCATTAAGTTGATAACCCTTTTTTTGGTTTCTATTTTATTTAACCCTCAAAGCATTAATAATCCCCAATAGAAAGCATTACCAAAGTACAAGCTATTTCCGTTTCAATTCCATTTTGTTTGGCTAATGAAACTAAAGCAGGATTTTCTGTACCAGGATTAAAGATGATTCTTTTTGGTTTTAAGGATAAAATATAATCGTAATATTCTTCTTGTCTTTTTGGATTGAGATATAAAGTAACAGTATCAACATCTTCAAAAACCGGTTGACCTAATAGGATAGGAGTTCCTTCAATTTCCCCTTCTCGAATACCTAGAGGAATAACTTCATGACCATATTTTTTTAATCGGCTTGTTGCGATATATCCATATCGGGACGGATTAGTAGAAGCACCGAGTATTAATGTTTTTTTCATATTAAAAAAACAAAAAAGTCGAAGTAAGGTTTACTTCGACTTTAATTTTATGTTGTAGGTTGTTAAAATGCGAATAGTATTATACTAACATTCTAATCGGATCTTCCATTACACTCTTAAATGTTTGTAGGAATTCCGCTCCAGTTGCACCATCAACTACTCGATGATCACATGATAGCGTAACTTTCATTCGCTTACCCGGAACAACTTCTCCATCTTTTACAACTGGTTTATCAATAATAGCTCCTACCGCCATTGAACAAGCATTTGGTCGATTGACAATTGCAGTAAATTCTTCAATACCAAACATTCCTAAATTAGAAATCATAAAAGTACTGCCTTGCATTTCTTCAGGAGGTAATTTTTTCTCTTTTGCCAAACCTGCCAATGATCTTACTTCCCCATTGATTTGAGAAAGGGATTTCATATCTGTATTTCGAATTACAGGAAGTAATAATCCATCAGGAGTAGCTACTGCAACTCCAATATTAATAGCTTGATTATATCTGATTGTATTTTCATCTAACCAAGAAGCATTGATAACTGAATGCTTTCGAAGTGCAACTGCTGCTGCTTTCAATACCAAATCATTGAAAGAAATTTTAGTTGGAGAAATTTCATTCATTTTCTTTCTGGATGAAATTGCTTTCTCCATATCCATTTCTATAGTCAGATAAAAATGAGGTGCAGAAAATTTATTAGCAACAACATTTTTAGCTATAGCTTTTCGCATCATACTCATTGGTACATCCTCAAATCCATCTGTACCTGTATGAACAAATGGTTGAATTGTTGGAGCTTGCTGAGTTGTGGGTGCAGAAATAGAAGTAGGAGCAGAAGTGGAAACACTTCCAGACTTATTGAGTAATGCTTCTACATCTCTCTTAATTATTCTACCATTGTCACCCGAACCTTGGATAGTGGATAAATTAATTCCAGCTTCAGCCGCCATACTTTTTGCCAAAGGAGATGCTTTAATTCTAGCATCAGATTGAGCAGCATTTGGAGTTTCAACAATATCAACACTTGGAGTAGTTTCGTGAGAGACCATAGGTTGGGCAGTTTCAGCGGGAGCGGCAGCTTGACTTACGCCATTTCCATTACTTTTTTCATCAGCAGCAATAGCAGCTTGCCAATCTTCACCTTCTTCTCCAATTACTGCAATTACACCATTAATAGGAACAGTACCTTCTTTTACTGCAATGTGGAGTAAAACACCTTCAGAAAAACTATCCAATTCCATGGTGGCTTTATCTGTTTCAACTTCAGCAAGAGTTTCGCCTGGTTCAACAGCTTCACCTTCATCTTTTAACCATCCTACGATATTCCCTTCGGTCATTGTATCACTCATACGGGGCATTCGAATAACTTCAGCCATAATATTATTTTGAATTTTTGATTGTTTTGAAAATAAATAGGAACTGCAAAAATGCAATAAATAAAATAGTTTTTATTAAAATTTGTTGAGAAAAATTAGAAAAACTGATTATTTAAAATGGATTTTGTGGTTAATTATTAGTGAACCGTATTGTAGGGGAATGATTTTTTTAAAATATGATGTTACCAATCACTTGCCGGCACGAATCATCAGTATTCTTTTTTGAATCTAATTATCATTTCTCTTACCTTTGTTCTATGAATTTTACATCCAAACTCGTTCAAGAATCAGTTGAAGCTTTCTCCAGTCTTCCTGGTATTGGTAAAAAATCAGCCTTACGCTTGGTATTATATTTAATGAATCAACCCAAAGATTCTACTCAAGAATTTACAGCTGCATTACTCAATATGAGAGAAAATATTAAAACCTGTTCCAAATGTTTTAATATTTCTGATACAGAGATTTGTGGAATTTGTACCGATATGCGTAGAGAGCAATCAACAATTTGTATTGTTGAAAATATTCGAGATGTGATGGCCATTGAAGATACAGGACAATTCAGAGGGCAATACCACGTTTTAGGTGGAGTGATTTCTCCAATTGAAGGAATTGGGCCAGCAGATTTGAATATTGCATCTTTGGAACAACGAATTCAAGAAGGACAAATCAAAGAAGTCATCATGGCGGTGAGTCCTACTATTGAAGGAGACACTACCATATTTTATATTTCAAAAAAATTAAAAGACTTGAACGTAAAAGTGAGTACCATAGCAAGAGGCGTTTCATTTGGAGGAGAACTAGAATATGCTGATGAAATTACGCTTGGACGTTCAATAGTTGCAAGAGTTCCTTATCGTACCAAAGGAGAATAAGGACAGCCCATGAAGCTTTCCATCATCATCGTCAATTATAATGTCCAATACTTCCTAGAGCAAGCCTTGCTTTCTGTACGTAAGGCTATTGTTGGAATTGATGCAGAAGTATTTGTTGTCGATAACAATTCAGTTGATGATTCTGTACCAATGGTCAAAGATAAATTTCCAGAAGTACACCTCATTCAAAATAAATCCAATCCAGGTTTTTCTACAGCCAACAACCAAGCTATCAAATTATCGAAGGGCGAATATGTTTTACTACTCAATCCAGATACGATTGTAGAAGAAGATACTTTTGAAAAATGTATTGCATTTATGGATGCCCATTCAGATGCAGGTGGATTGGGGGTAAAAATGATAGATGGTTCAGGTAAATTTTTACCTGAGTCAAAACGAGGATTCCCATCTCCCTTCGTAGCATTTTGTAAAACATTTGGATTGTCCAGTATTTTTCCAAAATCAAAAACGTTCAATCGATATCATTTAGGTTTTTTGGATAAAAATACAACGCATGAAGTCGATGTACTAGCAGGTGCATTTATGATGTTAAGAAAATCTGTTTTGGACAAAATTGGATTGTTGGATGAATCCTTTTTTATGTATGGAGAAGACATCGATTTATCTTATCGGATTGTAAAAGCAGGATATAAAAATTACTATTTTGCTGATACCACGATCATTCATTACAAAGGAGAAAGTACTAAAAAAGGTAGCCTCAATTATGTCAAAGTATTTTATAATGCCATGATAATTTTTGCCCGTAAACACTTTGTTGGAGAAAAAGCAAAGTTGTTTATTTTGATGCTCCATGCAGCGATTTATTTTAGAGCATTTATAACCTTGATGGGTAATTTTTTTAGAAAAATATATTTACCGCTCATTGATGCCAGTTTGATTTTGGGAGGATTGATTGTGTTGAAAGGATTTTGGGCAAGTATTTATTATGATGATCCAGATTATTATCAATCAGCTTATTTATGGTTTAACTTTCCATTGTATATTTTTATTTGGATAACAGCGATTTTTTTTAGTGGAGGTTATGATGAAAAATATAATATTCGTCGTTTGGTGAGAGGAGTTATAATGGGGTCTTTGTTATTGGCAGCCGTATATGGATTTTTAGATTTACAATATCGACCATCACGTGCATTGATTGTTATGGGGGCAGCTTGGACTTTGTTTTCAACGGTGAGTATAAGAATGATACTTCATTTTTTTCAATATCAAAATTTTAATGTAGGAAAAAAAGGACAACGTCCTGTTGTCATTATCGGCAGTAAAAAAGAGAGTGATCGGGTGATGAATTTATTGATGCAAGCCCAAGTCACCACCAATTTAATTGGTACTGTTGCTCCTAATGGAGAGCAAGATTCCTCCATTTATTTAAGTGAATTAGACCAGTTGGAAGAGGTCGTTCATATTTATAAAATCCAAGAATTGATATTTTGTTCCAAAGACATCCCTGCTCAAAATATTATGAAATGGATGACAAAATTAGGAACTGATTTAGAATATAAAATTGTCCCTGAAGAAAGCCTCAGTATCATCGGAAGTAGTTCAAAAAATACATCAGGGGAATTATATACTATCGATATTCGATTTCAAATTGCAACATCAATGAATCAGCGAAATAAAAGAATGCTGGATTTTTCCCTAAGCATTTTATTTATTTTGTTCTTTGTTGTTATTATTCTTTTTGTAAAAAATAAAATGGGTTTTGCTCGTAATATTTTTCATGTTTTGATAGGAAATAAAACTTGGGTAGGCTATGCAAAAGACAATGTGGATTTTGATAATTTACCTAAAATAAAACCCGCAGTACTTTCTCCTCTTGATGCTCTAAAACTAGATCACCTCAATATTCCAACGATACAAAGATTGAATTTTTTATATGCCAAAGATTATGAACTTATGAAAGATGTTGATATTGTTTGGAAAGGAATTCGAAACCTTGGACGTTAAATTCTAAATCCATTTTTGTAATTTAATTGTTATGCTTAAAATAATTTTTTTCTTATAAATCTTTTTGTACTTTTAGTCGCCTTAATCTATTTTCATTTTATAAAAAACCAAATCATATATTTTTATGTATAAAAAAACCAAGAAGTAAAACTTGTTTTTAATACAAAAACAATAGAACCTAAATTAAATAAACTCCCCAAGAAAATAAACCACGCAAGACTTTAATGAAAATAGAAAAGGCGTTATTCTATAGATTACTAATCTTTATTTTTATTTTTTTCCTTCCCTTTTTGATGTATGGCCAAGAGGATATTTCTACTATCACCATTCCTCAAAATCACTATATTTATTTTGGCGTTTTTTTTGGCATCATCATTTTCAATGTATTTATTTCCATTGGACAATATTTGATGTCAAAAGATAAGGCTTACTTGTTTTATGCTTTATATGTAATGTTCAACTTTCTTTATTTCTCGCATTACTATGAGTATTATGGTGAACAGAAAATATTTTCTACCTATTTTTTTGAAGAATTATCTTCCAATTATAGAATCGGGTGTTTATTGTTAGGATATGTGATGTATCATTTTTTTGCTATTGAGTTTTTAAAACTTCGTGAACGTCTACCTTCATTAGCGAGTACCCTGAAAAAATTTGCCTACATCGAATTAGGTATTTTATTAATATTTACCTTTTGCTACCAAATGCTAGGATTTTCAGAAGAGCAAAATTATGAGCGTTATAAAAAATTACATGACCTTACTATTTTATCGGTTGGAGCTATTGGTATTTATGGAATCATTTTAGTGTTTCGATCAAAAGTATCACTCGTTAATATTTTGCTATCAGGGGTGATACTTTATTTTATAGGTTCGGTAATAGGATTTGTTTTGACGATTGCGCCTGTTTTTGATAGCGAAATTTTAGTTCGCTATCCTTTGATTCCGACTATGCTAGGTTTTATCTTTGAAATCTCCTTTTTTGCAATAGGACTTGCGTATCGTGGATTTTTATTTGAAAAAGAAAAAGAAGAAACCAACGAAAAATATATCCAAAAACTTCAAGAGAATCAGCAACTAGAATTGGAAAAGAAAGATGCGATAAAATACAAAGAGATCAATGAATTCAAATCGCAAATTTATACTAATATTACTCATGAGTTTCGGACACCACTCACAGTTATCATGGGGATGGCCGAACAATTAGAAGAAAATCCTAAACTGAAATTAAAAACTCGACTCCATACGATACAAAGAAATGGAGGTCAGTTATTGGACCTTGTAAATCAATTGTTATATTTTAGTAAATTGGAAGAGGGGTCATTGAAAATCCATCTTCAAAAAGGAAAGATTATAAATTTTCTAAAGTATTTGACGGAATCTTACCATCCCTATGCATTATCCCAACAAAAGAGTTTATCATTTCACTCTGAGTTAGCCCCAGATTTTATGATAGATTTTGATGCTGAAAAAATGCAAAGGATTTTAACCAATTTACTTTTCAATGCGATTAAATTTACGCCAGAATTAGGGCAAGTAAAAGTGATTGTAAATAAAGATGAGGCGACTCAATTTTTAAGGATAAGTGTAAAAGATACCGGTCAAGGTATTCCCAAAGAATCCATCCCTCGAATTTTTGATCGTTTTTATCAAGTAGATAGTTCCAATACTAGAAATGTAGAAGGGACAGGAATTGGTTTGGCATTGGTAAAAGAAGTGACGGAATTACTTGGAGGAAAAGTAACGGTGGAAAGTGTAGTTGAAAAAGGAACGACCATTAATTTATTTTTTCCAATAACGAATGATGCGCCAATAGAAAATCAAGATTTTAATACATTTATTCCTCCAGTATTACCCAATAAAAACTTCTTGGAAGGAAGACAAGAGGAAAAAGAGAATTTAATCGAAAACCCAAAACCCATTCTTTTGATTATTGAAGACAATCAAGATGTGGTTGAATATTTACAAGATTGTTTGACTCCTGATTATCAATTTGTCATTGCTCAAAATGGAGAGAAAGGGGTGGAAGAAGCTACTGATAAAATACCTGATATTATCATCAGCGATGTAATGATGCCCAAAATGGATGGATTTGAAGTATGTAAAAACCTAAAAAATGATCCTCGAACCAATCATATCCCAATCATTTTACTCACAGCAAAATCTACAAAAGAAGATCGCCTTGAAGGGCTGTCTAAAGGTGCAGATGCTTATTTGGCAAAGCCATTTAATAAGGAAGAATTAAAAATTCGATTGGAACAATTAGTGGTGGTAAGAAAAAATATTTTAGCAAAAAATAAACTCGAAAAAGAAGAAAAACCTAAAGATCCATTTCTCCAAAAAATGTATCAAGTTATTCTAGAAAATATTGAGGATGAAGATTTTGATGTTGCTCGACTGTGTCAAGCAATGGATATGAGTCGAACCCAAATTCATCGAAAGGTAACTGCAACTGCCAACCTTTCTACCTCAAAATTTATTCGAATTATCCGACTTCAGGAGGCTAAAAGATTGATTGTTTCTTCTGATTTAAATATGTCTGAGATTGCATATAAAGTTGGATATAAGAACCCTGCTAACTTTTCAACTCATTTTAAGGAACATTTTGGATTCTCACCTAGCGAAACACGTAATTGATTGATTATCAATTCTTTATATAGATTTCTATTGTAAAATTGGAACAATAATATAAATTATTGCTACCATTTTGGAACATAAATAAAGGTTTTTTAAAATAATTAAGATGGCTTTACTAGTCATAAGGACTTATATTTGGATCGTGTAAAAGGTCAAATTAAGAGTGAAAAAAGAAAATGACACCTTAATCTTATTACCCAAAAAATCTCTTTATCTCATAACTCCTTATGCCATTGCGAAAACACTTTTTGATTAAATTACCTAAAAGAGATTAAATACCCATTTTACACCAATTGAAAACCTAAAACCCTTTTTTCTTCGGAAGAGAGGGTTTTATTTTTTTAGGATTTCATACCTCACTTTTCTTACCTTTTTCTTTTACGACTTCATCATTAAAAAATTGAACCGCATTATTCATCATCCAATTAAATTTTGGATTGGGGAGTGGTGTTTCTCGAATGCCATGTTTTTTAGATAGGTCAAGTTGAATTGCTTTTTTCAAAACCAATTGAGAGTGAGCAATGTTTTCAGAAATCAAAAATGTAAATCCTTTTTTTACATGAGTGGACATAAAAGTATGAATCCCTGTAAAACTTACTCTCACATCATGAACGGAGTGTGCAATAAAAACAGGTTGATTTAATTTGACTTTTCCATCATCCTCTAGTCTTTTCCAAGTTTCATCAATCAATCGAACAACTTCGATTCCAGCAGCATTATTGAGATAAGGATAGCGATAAGGATTACTCCCGATTGATTTTAAATTACCATCGGTATATCGAGCAATGGTATGTGCAAATGGAATATAATTACTTCCATGTGCAATGTAACCTAAATCCAATGCCGCAGAAAAAAGAAACAAACCACCTTTAATTTGTCTGGGATGTCGTAACACTTTATTTACGCTAAGACAAGCACCTGTGGAAAAACCTCCGAGTGAAATTCTTTTACCATAAAATTTAGCGGCTTCAACGGCAGTATCTATTTCTTTTTTCCATCTTCTCTTGAGTCCTTCTTGTTCCATTTTACCTTTGATTTCTTTTAGGCCATGCCCTGGGAGTAGCGTCAAAATTACATTGCATCCTGCTTTGTAAAATTTTTTTCCAATAGCTTTTACATAATATGGAGAATCAGAAAGTCCATGAGTGATGATGATGACATCGTCTGTTATTTTTCCATGAGAATAGATTCGAGGTTGGTTTCCTTTTTTGAGTGCAGGGGAAAGGAAGTCGATGGTTTTGGTGATACCATTTGTATTTTCGGAAATTTTATAGTCTACTTTTCCGAGTCTTTTTTTGTAATGATTAAGGAGAAGTGAAATTTCAATAGGTTCTTTATTTGACATAGTATTTTAATGAATAGAGAATAATTAATAATGAATAATTTTCTAATGGGTGCATAACAAATTGTCGTAAATTTCACTCTTGAAATGGTTTGTGAAAATTTAAGATTTTTTTGAAAAAAAATATTCGAGAAAATTAAAACTCCGAAAGCCACGAATTAATACGAATTTTCTCAAATAGTATTAGTGAAAATTTGTGCAAATTTGTGGCTTTTGAAATACTAATTTTCTTGAAGTCATTTTTTTAAAAATGGAAGATTTTCACAAATTGAATTTCGATTTGATCGTGGTTTTCATTTGGAGAGATATTAAAAAGACAATTTGTTATGCACTCTTTTCTAAAATAGTGAATAAAGTTTTTTGAAATTTTTCATATTTAAATATTCGAATTTCTCGCATTGCAATGTATTAATTTTTATAAAACAAAAAAAGAGGTGCTTCTAAAAAATATTTTAGAAGCACCTCTTTTTATACAGGTTTAGGGAGTAGGAATTAAATAACCTACCCGTATGAAGAGATTATTTTTTAATATGAGGAAATGAAAAAATTAAGGCATACCCTTCGGTACGGCTTCATTTTTTCATGAAATCATATTGAAAAAGAAGCCTTCAGATGGGT
>CAKZSH010000044.1 GCA_937918905.1 uncultured Saprospiraceae bacterium | reverse complement strand
TTTGACTTTTCAAGTCAAGCCTTGACTTATAAGAACATCAATATAAGTCAAAACCTGACTTAAAAAGTCAGACCTTGACTCGTATACAGCCAATGCTGAATAGTTACCCTTAATCAATGACTTTAATACATTCATCGCCTTTTGATTCATGGAAGCAAAACCCATACAAGTCGTGTTCAACTCCTTCCCTACTGGATTATATCATCCACTACCGATCAGCATTATTTTTTTCAGCAGCTTTTAACAAAAGCTCTTCGTAAGGGGACTAGGAATTAAATTTTCAACGCCATTCTCATATGTTGTCGAAACCCTTGTTCGGTAAAATTTGAACCTTTAGTAACGGTCAAATAATTTGAAATGAATTTTTTGAATGGAAAGGTTTTTTTAATCCTAAAAAAATCAAAATCATCCAGAAGTATCATAATGATTTTAATAAAAAAAGAAGGGTGCAACCGCACGTTGAAATCTCTGCCTGTAAGTAGTTTTTGGAATAAACCAGGATTCAAAAACATAACACAGTATGTTTAAAACCCCAAGCAAAGTCTCTGCATTCAACGATATCATTTACTACCAAAAACAATCTAAACGTAATATGAGAAAGCTATCCAATCTAGGTTATGTTTTAAAAAATAGTAAAATAATCACACCACTTCCGTAGGTCTTTATAGGACGGACGCTTCGCTTGACGTTCGTCCTATTTCAAATATGTAACTTCAACTTTTTGAAAGTCAACTCTGGTTGGAATTTGTTTTTATTGTTCGTAATATTATTGTTACAAGTCGTATCAGTAATTTTCGGAATTGAGAAGAAGAATTTGCTACCCTGTCCTTCTCCATTTGATTCTAACCAAATATCTCCTTGATGATTAGTAACAATCTTTTTACAAACTGCTAGTCCTCCACCTTTAAAATTCGAATTTCTTACCGCATTGATTTTTCCAAACACCTCAAAAATTGATTTTTGATAAACTTTAGAAATTCCAATTCCATTATCCTCAACTTTAAAAACCCATTGCTTTTCTTGATCTTCTGCTGAAATTCTAATAATCGGATTTTCTTCTCCACTAAATTTCAAAGCATTTTCAATAAGGCTTTTCAGTAATTGTTTGATTTGAATAAAATCAGCATTAACCTCAGGCAAATCAGCAAAATATATTTTAGCTTCTTTCTTTTTCAGTTGATGATGCAAAACGTGTTCAACTTCTTTTACCGCTTTTTCTACATTGATAATTCTTGGTTTAAATTTTTCCAAACGTACATTTGAAAAAGAAGAAATATCATCAATCATCCTCGACATTCTATCAGCCCCATCAATGGTGTACTGCAAAAATTCTTTACCATCATTATCCAGGTCTTCGGAATAACGGTGCTGTATCAATTGCGAATAACTTGAGATTGTTCTTAACGGTTCTTTTAAATCGTAAGAAGAAATCAAGTCAGCAATCTCTTCGTATTCATGAGTCTTAGAATTATTTTTTTGGATAGATTGTTCTAAACTTTTTTGATATTGTTCTTGTGCGATGGTCTGCTCTTTTTCATAAGTAACATCCCGTAAGTTTAATACTACAACTTCTAATTCATTGGATGGATCAACGATTACATCACCTTTCATATTTACCCAACATATTTCACCACTTCGTTTTATCATTCTCAGCGTTGTTGTAAATGTTCTATTAAGTCTTAGATGATTTTGATCTAAAATATTATAAAACTCAAATCGATCTGCTGGATGAATAAATGATAAATCATACTGTTGCAAAACAGAGGTTTTATCATAGCCCAATAATTTTTTAATGCTAGGACTTGCATATTTGAATCTTCCGTCTCTTACTCTAAAGACCAAAAACAAATCAGACGAATTGGATACAATCATTCGATTAT
Organism: uncultured Saprospiraceae bacterium; assembly: GCA_937918905.1. Lineage (GTDB taxonomy): Bacteria > Bacteroidota > Bacteroidia > Chitinophagales > Saprospiraceae > CAJQQY01. The sequence continues at coordinate 14,989 of CAKZSH010000044.1, read as the reverse complement.
ACTTATCTTCTTTTTTGCCACTAGCCTTGAGGTAAAACATATTCGAAAGAATGAAACCTGCAAAGAACAAACCCAACCCTGTAAAAAGTGAAAACATATAATCAGGATTAAGCAAGGCCATATAAAAAGCTGCCATCATCATGACTATCAAAAAAACCAATACAATTGGTCGAACTCGGATTACTCTTAACGAAAATAAATCCGATTTAATGATAGAAATGAATTTTTGTTTTAAAGAATCAGTTTGGGATTTAGTATTTATCATGTGTTTTAAATTTGGTAAAACAATACTCGATGCACACTCTATTTTTTTTTGAAAAAAATAAAATTTGCTTCAAGCTTACCATATAATTTAGGTTGCTTTTCACTCAATAGAGTAATGGCAATCACCTTTCGCCAATACCTATTGAATGACTTTTAATGTAAAAAACACGGGATTATAAAGTGCGATATGATGTTTTTGGGATAGGTTGTATTGATATGTTCAAGAAAAAATCAATTTAAGATTTTTTATAATATAACTATTCCAAATACCTTGCCAATGAATGTTAATACATGCAAGTTACCTATATGAATTAAAAAAATGTGACATTAAAAAGAAGTCAACAAAATAGAGGTGAGAGTATTAATTTTTGAACTAACTAATGGTATATCAATGAGTTATATTTGGTTTTTTGTCATAAATAAAACCACCATTTGTATTAATTTGTTTTTTATTTTTTTTTTGAAAAAAATTAATTATTCAGAATTGTATATGCAAGTTTAACCTTTGGCTTTTAAAGTCCAAACTTAAACCAATCCGCTTGAAAAACTATTCAAAAGGAAAAATTGCCAACCACTTAGGAAATCTCACCTATTATCTACCTTCATTTTTTTCCCATTTTTGTAATATCAATTACAACATTATTTCACTTATAAATAATCTCCCTCATGAAAGAATTAAAAAACTTTAAAGAATTTAAAAGCATCCTTAAATCAGGAAAACCTGTGATTTTAGATTTTTATGCAAAATGGTGTCAACCATGTACAATTAATCTTTCTTCTATTGAAAAACTAGGGAAAACTTATAAAAATGAGGTAGAAATTTTAAAAGTGAATATTGAGCAAAATCAAAAATTAGTTCAGCATTTTGGTATCCATAGCATCCCCGCTTTATTTTTTATCAAAGGAGGAAATGTTATTGATCGAATATTTGGTGAGCAACTTGAAACAACACTTGAGGAAAAAATCCAAAATTTTAATTCAGCAATTTAAAAATTTAAGGAAAGGGAAAAATTGCCAACTCAAAAGGAAGTATTTCCTATTTACCACATCATTTTTACCTCCATATTTGTAATATCAATCACAACATTATTTATTAATAAACTAAAAAAAAATATCATGAAAGAAATAAAAAATTTAGAAGACTTTAAAAACATCGTTGAATCTGGAAAACCTGTTTTGTTAGATTTTTATGCCAACTGGTGTGGTCCATGTCAAGCTCTACTTCCTACAATTGAAAAATTAGCAGCAAAACATGCTGACGATTTCGAAATTGCAAAAATCAACGTTGACATCAATCAAGAGTTAGCACAACAATTTCAAGTTCGAAGTATCCCCGCCCTCTTTTTTATAAAAGATGGAAAAGTACAAGAACGGCTTACAGGAGTACAAACAGAATCTACACTTGAAGCCAAAATTCAGGCCTATAGTGTTCCAGCATAAATAGTTTTGATGAATAAATCCCCTAAGGTTGTCATCAAAGGATGGCAACCTTTTTTTTACAGCAACCATGAAAAAATAATTTATCTCCTAACTTTTAAAAACAATCAATTATGTTATTTAACACAAAGAACGACCCGAAACTTATTGCAATTTATGAATGTCCAAATTGTTGGGGATACTCTCAATGGGAAGGAAAGGATTGCGTAGAAGAAGTAAGTATTGACAAAGGATCAAAATCCGAAATTTTTAGTCGCAATGGCTTTATTCGACGATTTGTAAAAAAATATATTGGTTAAAAAAATGATAAATAAATCCCAAAAATCATCATGAGAAAGATGCTTGATTTAATTTAAAGTACCTACTTTTGAGTAGGTACTTTTTCCTATTTTATTTAGAAAAATTGTTACTCTGCACTTTACACATAATTCAATACTTAACTTTCAAATCAATTTCCACATATGAAATACATTGGTAGAACAGACGAATACTTTGAAATAAATGATGTAAACCATACCAATTGTGGTCGCCTCCACGACACTCAAAAAAATCAATTATTATTACTTTGGTTTACAACGGATAATAATAAACTAACGATTGATTCAATAGATCATACTTTTAATACCAATCAAATTATATTCCTTACAGAATTTCATCAAGTTAAAATTAACAAAATACATGGCGTAAAATTATTGCGATTCAATAAGCCATTTTACTGTATTTTGCATCATGATAGTGAAGTAGGTTGCAAAGGGATCTTGTTCTATGGTTCAGCGTCATTACCTATTTTGTCGCCCTCTGATTCTGAGATTGAGATTTTAGAAACGGTATGGAAAATGTTAATGATTGAAATGGAATCAAAGGATAGACTTCAATTGGAAATGCTTCAAATGATGCTCAAACGGATTTTAATTCTTTGTACTCGTATCTATAAAAATCAAGAAAATTTTCAAGCTACAGATACTACTAAAGTGGACATTATCCGAGATTTTAATTACTTAGTAGAAACACATTTTAGAGAAAAACATACCGTAGCCGAATACGCCACCCTCCTTAATAAATCTCCCAAAACTATTTCTAACCTATTTAAAAAAATCAGTAAAAAAACACCATTGCAATTTATTCAAGAGCGAAAAATGTTAGAAGCACGAAGGCTGCTCAGACATACAGACAAAGCAATTTCTGAAATTGGATATGAGATTGGCTTTAATGATATTCAAGCATTTAGTCGTTTTTTTAAAAAATATGAAGGCGTTTCTCCTTCCGAATTTAAAAGTTTTTCTCCTTCGGGAAATATTGCCAACTCATAGGGAATGAATGCATAACATTACCTTCACATCTTGCTGCATCTTTGCATTGTTAAAAAAATTAAATAACCTTTTAAATAATAAAACAATGTCAAAATTTAATGTCCCAACAAGAGATGAAGTCTCAGCTAACAATCAAGCAATATTTGATAACCTCCAAAAAGGATTAGGATTTGTTCCAAATTTGTATGCTTACTATGCCAAAAATGAAACAGCTCTTGGTGATTATCTTGCCCTCCAAAATCGTAAGTCAACACTTAAAGCAAAAGAAAGAGAAGTAGTCAATTTAGTAGTAAGCCAATATAATGGGTGCAAATATTGCCAATCCGCACACACCGCTTTAGGTAAAATGAATGGTTTTACAGAAGATCAAATTTTAGAATTGAGAAGTGGTTCTGCTTCCTTTGATTCAAAGTTAAATGCTTTAGCTGAATTTACGCTTTCAGCAGTTTCTAACCGAGGAAATGTAAGCGAAGCAGTTAAAGAAAATTTCTTCGCAGCAGGTTATACTGAAGCTAATTTAATTGATGTCATCATCGTGGTAGGAGATAAAATTATCAGTAATTATATTCATAACCTAGCTGGGTTTGCAATTGATTTCCCTCTTGCACCTGAGTTAGCAACTACTAATGCATAATTTTAAGTTTTTTAATTTGTTGCTTTTAAGACCTCAGATTTTTGAAAAAGAAAATCTGGGGTTTTATTTTTGATTATGGATTAGGGGGGTTAAGAAAAAATATTTTGAGTTATTTTAGTCACGAACTTTGACGGACTTTACTCTAACATATTCTGACTTTTCACGGACTCCTGAATTTTCTTTTGGAAAATTTCAACATGATTCGATATTTTCCAAAGGAAACTTAACCACCTCCTGCTGAAAGTAGGTGGATTAATTACTGATGCTACGCAAAAAGATTACGCACGAAATATTTTGAATTTTTCAACGCTGAGACGCTGAGACACAGAGTTTGTCGAATACCTTATTGAGCGCGCAGAGGATTTTTATTAAAATAAAAATGAGCAAAGATGCAGAGATTTAAAGTGTTCCTGATGAAAGACTTTGCGGACTCTGCTTCTATTTTTCGCAACTGCCTGCCGCAGGCAGGGAAAATACTCTGCGACATCCAATAAGGTATTCGACCAACTCTGTGTCTCAGCGTCTCAGCGTTGAAAAATTCAAAATATTTCGTGCGTAATCTTTTTTGCGTAACATCAGTTAATGATTCTTACCCTATGCTGAATAGTTAGGATTATTTTACCAATCCATATCCATTCTAAATCGGTTCAAAATGCGAGTTTTTTTTATTTTTAAAAATGCATGTCTTTTTCTAAAAATAACAAACAAAAGTCTTTTTTATTTGTTAATTTTCTAACCACCTAAAAACTCTTAAATTTATCCTTATGAAAAAGCAACGGGTAATTGTATGGTTTCGACAAGATCTAAGATTGCATGATAATGAATCATTGATTCACGCCATGAAAAGTGGAATTGAAGTGATTCCTGTTTTTGTTTTTGATAAAAGAGTGTTCGAAGGAACAACTCGATTTGGTTTTAAAAAAACAGATAAATTTCGAGCTCAATTTATCATTGATAGCATCCACGATTTGAGAAAATCGTTGCAAAAATTAGGAAGTAATTTAATTGTTAGAATTGGCAATCCTGAAGATGAACTTTTTGACATTGCTCAAAAGGTAAAGTCCAGTTGGGTCTTTTGCAATCGAGAAAGAACTAGAGATGAGATAGAAGTTCAAGATAATCTCGAAACCAAATTATGGTCTATCGGACAAGAGGTAATTTTCTCTCGTGGTAAAATGTTGTATTACACCCAAGATTTACCTTTTCCTATCACCCATTGCCCTGATACCTTTTCGAGTTTTAGAAAAGAAGTAGAACGATTTGTAAAAATCAGAGAACCACTTCCAGCACCTACCGAGCAATTTGAGCCACTTACAGTTAGTTTAGAAGCAGGTGAAATTCCAACCATTCAAGATCTTGGACATGATGCCATTGCAAAAGAAGAACGATCAGTTTTAGATTTTAAAGGAGGAGAAACTGCTGCTCTTGAAAGACTACATCATTATTTATGGGAATCGGAAGCCCTTGCCACTTACAAAGAAACTCGTAACCAAATGTTGGGAGGAAATTATTCTTCTAAATTTTCTCCATGGTTAGCGCAAGGTTGTTTATCTCCAAAAATGATTTATTGGGAAATTCAAAGATTTGAATTAGAGCGTGTAAAAAACGATTCTACTTATTGGTTGTTTTTTGAATTGATGTGGCGAGATTTTTTCCGATTTATGGGAAAAAAACATGGCAATAAAATTTTTCTAAAAGGAGGAACGAAAGAGGAAATCAATCCCGAATTGACAGATGACTACAGTTTGTTACAACTTTGGGTGGACGGGCGGACAGGGGTTCCATTCATTGATGCCAACATGCGAGAATTGGCTTTGACTGGATTTATGTCCAACCGAGGTCGGCAAAATGTTGCTAGTTTTTTAGTAAAAGATTTAAAGGTCAATTGGCAAATGGGAGCGGAGTACTTTGAGTCCATGTTGATTGATTATGACCCTTGTAGCAATTGGGGAAATTGGAATTATATCGCAGGAGTGGGAAGTGATCCAAGAGAAAATCGTTATTTCAATATACTTTCTCAAGCCAAAAGATATGACCCTCAAGGAGAATATGTAAAATATTGGTTACCAGAGCTTTCTGAACTTCCTATTGATAAAATTCATCGACCTGATATTCTTTCAGATCAGGAGCAAAATAATTTTCACATCAAACTAGGTTTGGATTATCCGAAGGCGATGTTGTCTACGGATCGGTGGGTATGAATTGAAGAAGGGAAAAAGGGAAGACGGATTTACGATTTGAGAAGTTTCGAATAATGGTGAACACGATGGTTCGTCAAAACTTCTCAAATCATAAATTCGTCTTCCCTTTTTAAATTTAAACTTCTGAGTAATCATCTTCCAATTTTAAAATCCTTGTCGTTCTTTCTCTAGTTGATAATCCAATCCTCTGATTTTATTTTTCCAGGAAAACATTTTTTAACTATATCTAACATTATAGATACGGAAGTAGATGGGCGAGGAGATGCTCTTAAAAGTGCTACTAAAATATCGTCATCATCACAAACGATTTCAGTTCCAAATTTTAAAACACCACCTTCTTCTTTGTTTTTTTTTATGATTTGAACTCTTTGTCCAGCAATTTCTAATTCCCAATCTTCGATTTTGGCAGTAGGATAATAGGTTTGAAGGAAAGCAAATTTTTTAAGTAACCGCCAAATTCATTTGGCTGGTTGAAAAAATTAAGCAAATCATTTGTAAACAAAATTCTTTTGCAAAAAGAAATTAAATGTAAAAGCAATCAAAACCGCCACAATCACTTTTGAAAGAATATAATGCAATGAAGTATATTCAGTCAAAAAATAAACGCCCAAAGTATTTAAAATCATACTACCCGTAGCTACTAAAAAGTAACGAAAGGCTTGATGATAAATCTTTTTTTCAGTTGAAGAAAATACCCAATAACGACCTAATAAAAAATTAGTAATTGCGCCGAAAGTTGCTCCAATGACATTGGAAGTCACATACCATATTTCCAAAAATTCAGTTAGTAAAACTACTGTTATAAAATCAACAGCAGTTCCAATAAACGCAGCTACCTGTGCAGAGAAAAAAAGAGAAGACAAAGAACGGTCAGTCGTTTTTGAAGATGTAGGAGTATTGTTATTTTCTAATTCCTTTTTTTTCATTTCCAATAAATCACCAAAATTTGAAGAACAATATTGGTATAAATTCCGGCTAGGACATCATCTAACATGACTCCCCAGCCTCCTTTTATTTTTTCTAAACGTCTGATAAACAAGGGTTTAGCAATATCAAAAAATCGAAACAACCCAAATCCCAATAACAACCAAAACCAATCAATGGGAATCCAAAGCAAACCAATCCAAACACCAACCAATTCATCTACCACAACTTTTGAAGGATCTTTGCCCCATTCTTTTTCTAATTCATTGGTACTCCAAACACCTAATAATGTAAAAATAATACTTGCCAAAAGTAATCCCCAAGTAAAGTATTCTAATTCAGGTTGCAATATATGAATGACGTATAAAATCAAAACACCTACCAATGCTCCCATCGTACCTGGTGCAAATGGCGAGTATCCTGCACCTAAAACTGTCGCATTTAATTTATGAAATGAATTCATGATTTTTTTGATTATGGATTGATGATTTTGATTGATTTTTTTATCCGCAGATTTACGCTGATTTTTTATGATTTTTCTAAAACGCATTTTTGGATAATAATAAAAAATCAGCGTAAATCTGCGGCTAAAAAAATCAATGATTAATACGTTTTAAAATTTCTTTTCTATTCGGAATACCTGCGATTCCTTTTTTTTCAATACAAATAGAAGCCGTTGCATTGGCAAAGATAGCAGCCTCTTTTACATTTTGAGTTTCGTAAAAACGAATTAAAAAAGCGGTTGCAAAAATATCACCTGCACCAGTTGGGTCTACTATTTTAGTTTGAAAAGCAGGAACCGTGTATTTATTGTTTTTATAAAAAACATCCGCACCATTTTCCGCTTTTGTAACCACTAATATTTTAAATAAATCAGCAAGATGAGGAATTAATTCTAATTGATGATTGATGTCTTCATCACTCAAAATCACCATATCTGCTTTTTTAAATATACTCCAATCTTCTAATATTTTGTGAAAAACTTCCCCTTCCTTATTCCATCCTCGCATCCAACCTTGTGGGCAAATTGCAACTAAAGCATCCGTGAAAAAATCTAAAATAGATAAGTCAATTTCATTGGCAATAGGGCCGAGTAAAACCATTTTGGGGGAAGGGATATTTTTCGGAAAATTAGAAGTGGTGAGATTGGTTGCTTTTTCGAGAAGAATTTGTTTGCGATGTGAGCCTTGATAAATATTTTTAAAATAAGTGGTATGTTTTGAAGGAATAAGATGAATGTTACTTTTATTTAAAAATTTAGCAAACTCAAAATCTTTTCCAAAACTTGTAACAATACTCGTACGGAAACTTAATTGGTTGGCTAAAAGAGATGCATAAGCCGCAGTCCCGCCAAGGATATTTCCCTCAGGACTCCAATCATGGCAGACATGTCCGATTGTTAGAAAATCCATTGGTAAGTGGTTGTTGAATTGTTGGTTATTAGTGATTGGTAACTGGTAATTCGTATCGAAATTTTTTGAATCTATAAGTTATTATCCATAATTATTCATAAGTTATTTCGATTTTTTTTTCCTCTTTCTTCGTTAAAAAGCCTTTGATGCTCTGGCATCAAGCAAACGCAAGATGCGAGGCATCGCCTACGTTTTTTGCCTCAAAGGAGGAAAACCAATTTCGAAATAACTTATAACTAATTATGGACAATAACTTATTTTTAAAAGTATGTCGATACGAATCACGAGTCACCAATCACTATTAACTAAAATTACTCTTGTAGATCCTGATAATAATCTAAGCCAAGGTGAGTAATCAAATCTTCACCCGCAAGGTGACGTAAAGTGTTATGTAATTTTTCTTTTTGTTTAAATAAATCATGTTGAGGATACAATCCTTTTCCAACTTGAGGAGATTTTAAATAAAAAGATAACCATTCTTGAATACCACTCATACCAGCCCGTTGAGCCAGATCCATAAAAAGAGCAAGGTCCAAAACAATTGGTGCAGCCAAAATCGAATCTCTACACAAGAAGTCAATTTTGATTTGCATCGGATAACCAAGCCATCCTACAATATCAATATTGTCCCAGCCTTCCTTATTGTCACCATGAGGCGGGTAGTAGTTAATTCTTACTTTGTGGTACAAATCTTTGTATAATTCAGGATGCCTTTCAGGTTCAAGGATTTGCTCCAAAACACTCAATTTAGAAACTTCCTTCGTTTTAAAATTGTCAGGATGATCCAAAACTTCACCATCTCTATTTCCTAAAATATTAGTTGAAAACCATCCTTTGATTCCAATTGCTCTAGCTTTTAATCCAGGAGCTAAAATAGTTTTCATCAAAGTCTGACCTGTTTTAAAATCCTTTCCAGCTATGATGGTGCCATTAGCTTTTGCATAGTCAACGATAGCTGGAATGTCGCATGACAAGTTAGGACTTCCATTGGCATAAGGTACGCCCATTTTTACTGCTGCGTATGCATAAATCATACTTGGAGGAATATTCGGATCATTGTTTCTTAAACCCTCTTCCAATGATTCCATCGTTTGGTGAACTTCACTCTCTTCGATGTACACCTCAGTAGAACCACACCATACCATGACCAATCTTTCACAATTATTCTCCGCTTTGAATTTTCGAATGTCTTCCATCAAGGCCTCTGCCAATTCCATTTTATTGGTTTGAGGTTTGACGTATTCGCCAGTCAATCTTTTCGCATATTCTTTTTGGAAAACCGCCTTCATTGGTTTGATTGCTTCCAATTCAGGTTTCATTTGTTCCAATAAATAGCGATCTAAAACTTTTGCATTGACTGCCGCTTCATAGACATTGTCAGGATATAAATCCCATCCTCCAAATACACAATCCTCTAAATTCGCTAATGAGATCATATCTTTAATCAACGGATTTCTTTTCTCCGTTCTTTTTCCCAAACGAATAGTACCCATTTGAGTTAATGATCCGATGGGGTGGGAGAGGCCTTTTCGAACAGCAATAACTCCTGCAATAAATGTAGTAGCAACTGCTCCAAGTCCTGGAATTAAAATTCCTAATTTCCCATTTGCTTCTTTAATCATAATATTATTTATTTTATTATTATTAATAGGTAGTTTTATTTTTTATTAATCTTTATTTTTCAACGCAGAGGTGCTGTGTTAAAAAGTAAGAAATTCTTCGAAAAATTTATTGGCGAAGCCAATCATCCACTTACTTAGGTTATTTAAATCTAACTCACCGCCTTTCCATATCTTTCCAACCAATCCTTAACTTTTGTTTTCATTAATAATTGATAAATCAAAACGGTTAACAATGCAGTTGCAACTCCACAAATCACATCAATAATATAATGATGATAAGTATAAACTGCTGAAAACCAAGTGCTCAACATCAATATCACTCCAAGTGTCATCCAGCCTTTAAATTTATATTTATAACTAAAAAATATAAGGATGATGGGAAATGCACAATGCAATGAAGGAATGGCTGCAAAGACATTTGCATTCAAAGCATACATTCCTTCAAATAAAGATGTCCCAAAGTATTTATCAAATTCAATTAAACGACCTGGGTTACCAGGGATATTTAAATTTTCTTCAAAACCATATTGGTCAACATACCAAGGTGGTGCTGCGGGATAAATAAACTGAAAAATTAATCCCAATTGGCTGACCATCAAAAACCCAAAAAGATAATTGACCATTTTGATTCTTTGTTTGGAAAAGAATAAATAGAATGAAAATATTAAAGGGATTGGAATCCAAGAAATATAAACGATGGCGGTATAAATGTCTAAAAATGTATTCGTGAAATATTTATCAAAATACTCATTGGGTGTCAATACACCATCAGGTGTATTAATTCCAAACCATGATTTTTCGGCTAAATATGGTTCGGCAATATTAAGTGGAGGATTGATTTCGTAATTTGGAATGAGACGAATGGAATCGAAAATAAACCAATAAATTAAAATAAAACCAAAACCTAAAACTATTTTTCGAGTAGTGTCACTAAAGAAAAATAGACCAAGGATTCCAAAAATAAAGAGGTAGTGGTCGCCTCTTAATCCGCCTAAGGCAAAATGACACCATAGTGTGTACAGCACAGCTATGATAAAAAATGGTAAAACATTTTTGGTAGAAAAACGGTGGAATGTTGAGGTTTGCATGTTTGTTAGGCTCCCTTCTTTCAAGTAAATGGTTTGTGTAAATGTTTTGTTATGAAAGTAAAAATTGTTAGATGGTTTGATGGTTTTGCTTCGCTATTGGTTATCGAAAATATTTTGAAATAATAATCACTATTATTCGATTACTATCAACGAGGCAAAATCATCAAACCATCTAATAATTTCAAGTTTTATTCTTTTTTCATTAATTCATGTTTACTATGATTCAATCTTCTCAAAGCAGTAATGTTAGACATAACTGCTAATAGCATCAATGGACCAATGAAAATACTAATAGGCTCAAAGTTAATAAAACCAATTATGGTTTGTTTATCTGGAACTGAATAAGATACAATTCCGCATACAATTGCTGAAATACTTACCATCAAAATCCTTTGAGGTCGTTGCATCCAACCTACACTACAATCTACTCCCAAACCTTCTGCCCTTGCTCGAGTGTAACTGACCATGATAGATCCTATCATTGCAATAAATGCAAATATAGAACTCATAAAATAACTATGGGCTACTAAGTAATAACAAATTCCTAAGAACATGATTAATTCGCTATATCGATCTAAAACAGAATCATATAATGCTCCAAACTTAGAACTCATATTAGCTTCTCTTGCCAGCCTGCCATCGATCATATCGAAAAGTCCTGCGAGTAAAATAATTGCACCAGCAATACCAACATATCGATGGTCGCCTCTTTCTCCAAATCTAGCTCCAATAATTAAAACTACTGCAGCCACAAGGTTGATGACTAAACCAACTGTAGTAATAGCATTAGGAGTAACTTTTGCTCGAATCAAAAGATTGATAAATGGTTGAATGATTTTGTAAACGAAAGGTTGACCGTATTTTTTTAACATGGTTATGATATTTTCTCAATTGTATAACACTTCAAAAAAAAAATTAGGCTGCTAGTCTTTTGAAGACTAACAGCCCTCTATCTTTTTATTGGTCTCAGAAAAGGTTTAAAACCTCGCACTTTAGTGCGATAAATTTATTAATGGAAAAAAGTGAATATCGAACTCTAATGAATATCGAACAATAGAACAAGGATTTAAGATTTGAGAAGTTTGTCGAATAACGGTGAATATGTCCACCTCAAAATTATTCGTCAAACTTCTCAAATCTTAAATCCTTGTTCTATTAGCGCAGCGTTCGATATTCATTCGATATTCATTCAAGTTCGATATTCAAAAAATTATATCAACGACTTTAGTCGTTTGTATAATTAACCTACCTACTTTCAGCAGGTGGTGGTTAAGTTAAAAAATTCTAATAAGCTGTTATTGTTCCAGATTTTAATTTTATAGTATTTTTTACCAAAACAAAAATTCCATATCCGACTATCAAACCTGCCACCACATCTATGGTATAATGTACTCGTTGCCATAAAATCAAAAAAGGGACTATTACTAAAATAAATTTCATCCACTTTTTTACCATTGGACTTACTGCCACAAGATACAGAATCATCATGGTTGCACAATGTCCTGAGAAAAATAAATCTCTCAAGGCGACCACATGATTAGGAGTCATAAAACTAACTAGTGGATCTTGTAATGCGATAATTCCTACGGGCGGTTCCAATGGAAATAGAAACATTGAAAATGATCGTAATAATTTCATTAAACCTATAGCAAAGCCTAATCGAATGACTTGAATAGGTGATTTCATGATCGCATCGATAAGCACTATAAAGACACTACTGTAAGTCAGAAAAAAGATGATATTTGACCAATCCAAAGTAGGTGGTAAAATAGCATGAATTGGATCATACAATTGAGTCCCAGTCTGAAGATCAATGACCGCCAAACCACTAGTGATATACTTGATGGAAAATACTAAAAATAATCCTGAGCAAATAGTCATCCATCTAAAACGAGCGCTAGCAAAATGCATCCCCCATAATGAAGGTGTGCTAATTTGTTTATGTTGTTTGTTCATCAGGTCTTTAATATTCTGTAAAACAAATCTTGTATTTATTCAGCAGCATCCTAAATAATGAAAGTTAATTGGTAAATAAGGCTAATTGGAGTCACTATTTATTTGAGCATAAATATGACTTAATTAACTATTTAACCAATTCACTAATTACTTTTGAACAAAATAAACTGATCCTGAATAGTTACAATAAAAAGAATGCAAAAGTAAATAGTTCCCATTAAATATGAAATACCTTGGCATTTCTTTTCTATTTTTGAAAATTTTTATTTGATTATCTGATTAAATGATGAATTAAACGGATAAATGGCTTAACTCATATTATCATTTTGGTATTATTCGTTCATTTATTTAACTTGGAGAACGAATTTGAAAAAAAAATGGTTGGATGCCTAAGTGAAATATTTAACTATTTTTTGCTTTCTATTCTCAACCACCTCTTTTATTCTTACTTATTGACCCCAAATATTGGGTCTAGTTGGTTTTAACAAAAAAAATATAATTATGCTTACTTTCCTCTATCCGATTAGTTTTATGGTTAGCCTTTTAGGGTTGATTTCGTGGTTTTATAATCAAGATAACAATACATTACGTAGACAAATGAGCCAACTATTTTTAGGTGGTTTCGTGGTTTATGCGTTCTCTTTGGCTTTTGCAGACGGAGAATTGAGCCATAAGTTATTTGTCTTATTTAGAGATTTAATGGTTTTAGGAGTGGTATCTACGATTTTTGGAGTTTTTAGAAAAAATAAATCCATTTTCTTTGCAATGTCTGTGTTATTATTAGGTTTATTTCCATTCACTTATTATCAAACTTTAACGAATACTTTTCCTCAAAAAACGGCATCTCAAGTTCCATCAACTTCAGAGGAAACTAAGGATGATATTTCTAATACTCCTTCAATTTCAACTTCAACCCCATCTTCTTCTATTTTAGTTGATGAGGATGGCGAATTGTTAGTTGATATTTCTGAAGGGAAAAGCATGAGTGATTTAGATGAGATTGTAGACCAATATGGGTTGACTTATAAAAGAGCATTTGAACCTAAGTTGGCAGATGCAACAGATTTGGATGATTATTTTTTGGTAAATATTCCAATGAAGTATGAAGGTAATATAGCTGAAATTGAGGAGGCATTTATGAAAAGTGGTTTGGTGGATTATTTAGAAAAAAATGAAATCGTTCAACTACCTCCCATGGAAGCGATGCGTCCGTCCAAAAGAAAACGATCATTTGGAATCAATGATCCTGGTGTGAATGAATTGTGGGGATTTGATGAAATGAAAATGGATGAGTTGTATAAACTGCTTTCATCTAAAAAAGTGAAACCTAAGCAAAAAGCGAATGTTTTTATTTTGGATACAGGAGTTGATTCTGAACATGAAGATTTGAAAGGCAATTATGTTTCGCATAAAACAAAATATGATTACGATAAGCAAGGTCATGGAACGCATTGTGCGGGTATCGCAGGAGCAGTAACAAATAATGGAAAAGGAGTCGCTTCATATTCTCCTAATAATAATTTTGTAAATATCACAAGTGTAAAAGTTTTGACGGACTGGGGTGGGGGAACTCAACAATCAGTAATCGGAGGTATGTTGGAAGCTGCGGACAATGGTGCTGATGTAATTTCTATGTCATTGGGAGCACGCTCCAATAAAAATAGAAAAAGAGCTTATGCAAGAGCAGTTAATTATTGTAACCGACAAGGTGCGATTGTAATTGCTGCTGCTGGTAATAGTAATATGGATGCTGCAGATTACTCTCCTGCTAATTCCCCGGGTATTATTACCGTTTCGGCTGTTGATACTTTTTTAAATCGAGCACACTTTTCCAATTATGTTGAAAATGTTCAATATGGAATTGCAGCACCAGGTGTCAAAATCTATTCGACATTTCCTAAAAATGAATATAGAACATTTAATGGAACTTCGATGGCTTGTCCTTATGTAGCTGGACTGGTGGGATTGATGCGAAGTATTAATCCTGATTTGACTACAAAGGAAGTTCATGCAATTTTGAAAAGTACTGGACGTGATACTAAGAATACATTGAAGACTGGAAAGTTGATTCAACCAGCAGAGGCGGTGGCGAACTTGTTGAAGTAAAATAAAATGTTATTCAAATAAAAACTGCCTACTAA
>CAKZSH010000043.1 GCA_937918905.1 uncultured Saprospiraceae bacterium | reverse complement strand
TTAAAATAATTGTTAAGGAGCAGTTTCTTGATCTTCTTTTTCAGATTCAACTGATGCCGCTACTTTTTTGGTTTTATAATCTATTTTATTTAGTTGTTCAACAATTTTGTCTTTTTCTTCATTAAACCTTGGAATATCTTTTTCAGGCATTGGGTCTGGTGGAGGAAAATTCAAACGTAAATGATTGACTTGTCTTCCATTTTTCCAAAACCTAAAACAAACATGTGGGCCTGTTGCCAAACCAGTAGAGCCTACATAACCAATAACTTGTCCTTGTTTCACATGTACACCTGGGGAAATTCCTTTAGCAAATTTTTGCATATGAAGGTATTGAGTCTGGTAAGTTTTATCATGTTTGATTTTGACATATTTTCCATTCCCCCTTGTTCGACTGGCTTTAGTGACAACACCATTTGCAACAGATAAAATTGGAGTGCCATAAGGTGCAGCATAATCTGTACCTAAGTGCGCCTTTCTTCTTTTAAGGATAGGGTGGAATCTATTTTTATTAAATCGAGAAGAAATTCGAGAATATTTTACTGGTGATCTCAAGAAGTTTTTCTTCATAGGTCGAGCCTCCAAATCAAAATAACCTGAATGTTTATCATTTTCAAAATGAATACCATAATATTCATTGTCATAATTTTTATAGTAAGCACCTAAAATTTTTCCAGCTCCTACAGGTTTATTGTCTATTGAATTTTCCTCATAAATTACTTTAAAGCGATCCCCATTTTGAATATGGTAAAAATCAATAGACCAACCAAAGACATCTTCCAACCGAGAAGCCAAGTCTTGAGTCAAATTATTATCAACCATAGTTTGCCAAAGAGAGGCTTCAATTATCCCAGAAGCAGATTTAATTTCAGTTGTAATCTCTCTTTCTACCACTTTTGCAGTTGCATTTTCAATATCATATATCACATAACGATACACATCTGGCTCATATATGAAATATTGAGCGGGAGAAGTAGCATCTTTAGCTAATATGGTATAACCTTTTCCTGCTCTCAGTTTTCTCACATCAAAAATATCAGCACTTCCACGAACCAATGCATCTACTTTTTCATAAGCGACATGATGTTCATCTAGTATTTGAGATAAAAATTGATTGGGTTTTATTTTATCTTTCGAAACATGAAATGTATCTAAAATAAATCCATATTTCGTATCAGGTTTAAAAACAGGAAAGGAAGAAAGTTGGGCATCCTGATTGGAGTTGGATGCTAATTTTTGAGGAGGACTGGAATAACCTGTAAGCAAATATCCGATAAGTAGAAGCGAAAAAATTGAAACTCCACTTATTAAATATATGTTTTTTTTATTTGCTTGGTTAAACCTCATTCTAAGGCGATCTAACAACTGGTTCTCTGCCACGTTTATTACAGTTTAGATTAGTTTAAAAATGTTTTGAGATATTTTAAATATCAAATATAAAGCACTCCTTTCAACTATTATAATTTTAGGAAAATTTTAATATAAATGAGTTTATAAAATTTTTAATATGAATTGGAAATAAATCTCTATTTTTGAAAAAAAATTAAACGAAACTATAAATTTAATAATTCTAATTAGATGATAACTGTCTGATTATCAGTAATTTAAAGCAATTGTATGGAAAATTTACTTCGACTAGGCTTATTGGTTTTAATAATTTGTACTCAAAGCTGTATTTCTATTCCAAATATTCAAGAAGGAGGTTATGTTGATAAAATAAACAATACCAATATTCAATTGGTCGATGGCGAAAAACTTAAAATGGTTAGGAAAAAGTCAACTGAAAAAACTACCATTATTTTGGTTAGACATGCCGAAAAAATGAAAGATACAAAGGATCCTTTTTTGACAGAGGAAGGAAAGGAAAGAGCGAAAAAATTAAGTCGATTGTTATCAGATACCAAAGTTGATTTTATTTATTCAACAGATTATAATCGGACTCAATCAACTGCGCTACCAACAGCCATGTCAAAGAATTTAGAGGTGCAATTATACGATCCACGCACCTTGATTGGGTTTAGTAAATTGCTTTTGGAAAGACATAAAGGTAAAACGAGTCTTGTGGTAGGGCATTCGAATACGACCCATAAAATAATGAATTATTATATGCGTAAAGAGGTAGTTAAATCTATTGATGAGTCTGACTATGAAAATTTATTTATTGTCAATGTTTTAGAAAATGATGATAACCGAGCGGTGTTATTGAAATTTTAAGAGTAACCGCCAAATTCATTTGGCTGGTTGTACAACGAATTATTGATTACGATCCATTTGCACAACCTGCCAAATGAATTTGGCGGTTACTTAAAAAACTAAACGAAATGAAAATCATAAAACTATTCTTCCTTTTCATTTTTATTCAAAACTCTTCAATTGCGCAATCCAATCAATTTTTTCCAAGTGAAAATGCATCATGGGAATGTGGAGTAACAGGGTTTGCAGGAATTCCATTTCCTGAATATCGAGCCTTGTGTGGCGATACACTTATCAATGGAAAAATGTATTCTAAAATGTATAGAATTGAGTTAGATTCTATGGGAAATGAAACCTCAAGAATTTATGAAGCAGGAACAAGATTAAATCTCGATCAGGTTTTTTGGATACCTAGTAGTCTCGATCAAGAGGAAATTTTATATGACTTTTCTTTAGAAGCAGGACAGACTTTTAGCTACAATACTTTTTTTGGTAATCCAAACACAATTACCGTTGCATCCAATACACTTGTCAATACCCTTGATGGAATTACTCGAAGACAAATTCAATTTGATAATGGAGAGATTTGGTTGGAAGGAATTGGAAGTAATTTCGGGGTGATATATCGAGGTATCGCCTTTGTTGCAGATTTCGATCCGCAAGCCTATTGTTATAAATATGATGGGCAATTAGTTTGGATGAATCCCATCATTCAACCTGAGCCAACTTGTGAATTTACATTCGAAGCCAATTGTGATGAGATCACTTCAAATGAAAATATTTTAAAAAAACTTTCTTTTAATTTTGAATGTTATCCCAATCCAATTTCTGATAATTCGATGATTCAAATTCAAGGTTTTGAAAAATTGGAAACTCCTTTTTTAAGCATTCATAACATGGAAGGTCAATTAGTTGAAAAAATTAATGGAATTAATGAAGAAAAATTCATTTTTTCCCGTAAAAACCTAAATGCAGGAGTGTATGTTTTTGAATTAACCGATGGGAAAACTACTTTTGCAGTTCGAAAAAAAATTGTCATAACACGGTAGATTCTAAACGGTAAACGGACTCCCGAATTCTTCGGGATTGACGGTGGACGGTCGCTTCGCTTGACGGTTCGAAAAAGTTTGATCTAAATTATTCGAATCATTAAATGAAG
>CAKZSH010000042.1 GCA_937918905.1 uncultured Saprospiraceae bacterium | reverse complement strand
CGGTCGAATAATATTAATTTTAAAACATTGATAATCAAACGTTTAGATCATACGTTTTTTGATGAGAGAGTCGGATTTACATCCGACGGCTAAGAAGAAAATTAATAGACACACATTCATGAACACTCCCACGATAGTTCGACAAAACTTCTCAAATCGTAAGTCCGTTTTCCCTTTTTCCCGCCTTCCCTTTCCTTTTCTAACATAACAAGTATTATTTTTTTTTGATTCAAAATTATGGATTCAAGATTCAAGATTGTCGAAAAAACGTGTTTTCCTTCCAAATTAATTTTACATTAAAAGACATCAATAATTTTGAATCTTTTTTTGATAAAAAAATCACGCCCTCTCCTGTCTCTTTTGCAAAGTAATTAACAATACTCCTACAATTACAAAAAAAGTCCCTATCCATTGAATCCAACCCAATCTTTCTCCTAAAAAAACATAAGCCAAAACGATTGTAGAAATAGGCCCAATACTTCCGATGATGGAAGCATTGGATGATCCGATGACTCGAATCCCTTCGGCCATCAAAAACGAAGGAATAACTGTTGCCACCAATGCAAGAGCCAAACCCA
The DNA here is from genome assembly GCA_937918905.1 of uncultured Saprospiraceae bacterium. Lineage (GTDB taxonomy): Bacteria > Bacteroidota > Bacteroidia > Chitinophagales > Saprospiraceae > CAJQQY01. The sequence goes on along the minus strand of CAKZSH010000042.1, from coordinate 9,422 downwards.
AATAATAAATTGGAGCAGAAAAATTAAACAAATCCAATCCATGTACCAATGCATTATGAATAAAAATTCCAATACAAGCTGCCGACATCGAAATAGAATTATAGCGAATCGTACCTATCTTTGGTAAAAGTCGTCCGCTACCAACGAGATAAATAGCATAGGAAATTGCTGCAGTAAAAACCAACAAACTTCCCTTTAAAATATTATCGTCCTGTTTCAATTGTAAGTTTTCATAAAAAGCAATTCCTACTCCAATATAGGTTAGCAACAAGGCTACAAAATGAATCGCCCGTATCTTTGCTTTAAATACAACAAATGAAATTAACAAGACCAGCGTAGGATACAAATACAAAATGATTCGTTCAAAACTTGCCGAAATATATTGCAATCCTAAAAAATCAAACAAGCTCGCTACATAATATCCTAGCACTCCAAAAACTATCGTTAGTAACCAATCCTTTGAAGTCATTACATATTGTTCCCCCTTTTGTTTTTTTGATGACCAAAAACCAATAAATAAAAATAGGGGAAAAGAAAACGCCATTCGCAAAGTCAAAAGTGAAACAGAATCAATTTCATATTGATAAGCGATTTTGACAAAGATGGCTTTTGTAGAAAAGAAAATGGAGCCTAGCAAGACCGTTAAGGAAGCAACGAAAAAAGCATTTTTGTTTGATTTTTCACTCATCGGTTTATTTTACAATCTTCTCCAACAATGCTCTTACATCATCTACAGAATCAACATTAAACCGTGCTCTAGAATTTTGCACACCTACTTTTATGGTAAAAGAATCTGGAGGCATTGCACCAAAGGTATCTTCATCGGTCCAATCATCACCAATCGCAAGATGAAAATCAGCAGGATATTTTTTTATCCATTTTCTTGCTGCCACTCCTTTATTCACTTCAAAATTTTTAATTTCCACCACCATGTCGCCTTCCAATACTTGAAGATGTCGATCCCTTGCCATATATTTTAAATGACTGGTCAACTCTCGACTTCTCAACTCCCCTAGCCCGAGTTCCACTCTTCTAAAATGCCACACTAAAGAATAATCTTTAGTTTCAATAAAAGAACCTGGAGTGCGACTCACATAACTATCTAAAACAGGATAAATTTCTTTTTTCCAATGATCGTCAACATCTCGTAATTTTTTCCAATCTTTTCCTTTAGCCCTCAACCAAACCCCATGTTCACAAATCATAGAAATAGCTAAATGCCCTAACCATTCCTCCAAAGGATCACGGCCTCTACCACTAATTATAACAACGTGATTACGGGAGTCTGAAGCTAACTTTTCCAACATCACTAATAATTCCTCATCAGGAAAAGCATCATTTGGTTCTTTATAAAAAGTTTTAAGTGTGCCATCATAATCTAAAAAAATCAACCTTTGTTGCGATGCTTCATAATCATCAAGAAGTAATTGAACTCCAGACTCATCCAATTGCCGAATCTCTAATGCTTTTTGTTCCTTCTTTATTTTTTTCAAATTATTCATAAAGACTTTAACCCAATGATGAACATTATATCTTTGCAATGACTTTTGCATGATTTCATTACGTTGAATTTGTTCTTCTCTTGGCATCGTCAATGCTTGATGAATAGCTTCAATGATTTGATTCACATCATTTGGATTAATCAAAATAGCATCCGATAACTCCTTAGCAGAACCTGCCATCTCACTCAAAATCAAAACGCCACTTTTATCCAATTTAGAAGCAATGAATTCTTTACATACCAAATTCATCCCATCTCTCATAGGCGTTACCAAACCCACCTCTGCAATTCGATAAAGTGCTGACAATTTTGTCAAAGGTAATGATCGATAAAAATAATGAATCGGGGTCCAATCCATCATAGCATACCTTCCATTAATTCGACCTACCAATAAATCAATCTCTTGTTTGAGTTCCTGATATTTTTCAACATTGCCTCTTGATGGAACAACCAAAAGTACCAACGAAATGATATTCAAATATTCTGGATATTTTTCCAAAAAAAGTTCAAATGCTTTTAAACGTTGCGGAATTCCTTTGGAATAATCTAGCCGATCGATACTCAAAATGACTCGCTTCCCTTGCAAAGAAGTTCGAAACAAAACCTCCTGTGCTATGGTGTCAGGTGAAGCCGCAGAAGTTGCATATTTTTGATAATCAATTCCCATTGGAAAAGAATCAACCAATACAATTCTCTCTCCATTCTGAACATGTTGTTCCTTCACACTCCTTGCAGCCAATCGACTCACCGAACTTAAAAAATGACGCATGTCATCATAGGTATGAAACCCAATTAAATCTGCTCCCAACAATCCATTTAACAATTGCTTACGCCATGGAAGTAATCGAAACATTTCATAGGAAGGAAATGGAATATGGTTAAAAAATCCAATACTTATTTTTGGAAAAATATCTCGAATCATTTGTGGTAGCAAAAGCAATTGATAATCATGAACCCATATCGTATCTTCCTCCGAAATGTATTTCAATAACTCACTACAAAATTTTTTATTCACCTCTTGGTAAGACTCCCAGTACTCATCTTTATACTCAATATACTGTGGAAAGTAATGAAAATTAGGCCATAGAATCGTATTAGAAAAACCTTCGTAATATAATTTTACATCCTCTGAAGTTAATGACACAGGACGCATATTTTCTTTTTTCAAATAGTCCAATATTTCATATTCTTCTTGGATAGATTTAGGATGATACCCTGTCCATCCTATCCAAATATTTTCACCTTCTTGATATACTGAACCCAAGCCAGTTGCGAGACCTCCTTCACTTGGTACGAATTTCAAACCGTCCTGTGCATTACCTTCAACTCGTACAGGAAGTCGATTAGAAACAATGATGGTTTTAGCCATTTTATTTTTTTAAATAATGTAAATAAATTGTTATAATTCTATCCGAATAGGAAAGTTGATAATTTATTTAGATAGTAAGGATACTTTATGGATAGTTTTGTATTGAATGGTAAAAATACATTTCTTTTTGTAAAAGAAATCTTAAAAACTGTTTTTATTTATTGTAAAATAAGGTATCTACGATACCAAATTTGTGTCACATTTTTTGATTAAAATAAAAAGGTGCTTACTTTGTCTACTTGTCTTCCTCTTCAAACAAAATACATATTCATCTCATAAATTACTGAAATACAATATTTTACATATACTAAAAATATTTACTACATGTCAATCATTATATCAAAATAATATTTCTATTATTAAATTAAAGGCAACAAAAAAAACTACCAATTTCTAATCTTTGGTAAAAGGTAGCACACAATTTGAAATTGAGAAAAATATAATTCACACGCCACCATAAAAAACGAGCCTATGACATGACACCATTTGATAGCTCTATTCAATTAGTTTAAAATATTAAATTATGGTGGAACATGTGTATGGTATCATAGATTCGAAAATTCAATTTATGGATTTTCAAATCAAAGAAATGATAAAAACAAGATTTGGAAAATTGCCTGAAGAAATTTCAGAAGGCATCAGTTACCTTCCTACTCATCTTAAAAATCTTCCAGAGGATGAAAGACTCCTAACTTCCTTAGAAGCCTACAGTCGCAATATTAGTTTACTGCTTTTGATGCGTACAACTTTAACCTACCTTTCAGCAGAAACTGCATTTTATCTTTTAACCAACGACAAATATTTGGATTTTACGGAACAACAATTACGTACCATTTTAGAAGAAGCTTTATATAATCAAGCAAGTAAAGATTTGGATTCGATTTTAGATCAGGCGATGGTCAAATTGGGTTTAGCATCTTAGAATACTATAGCTTTAAGTAACACGACTTGGAGAGTCATTTTACTTAAAGATGATTTTTTTTAGCATTTACTCACCATTTATATTTTAATTCTCGTCGGTGCTGTGCAGAGTAAGAAATTAATTAAAATGGATATTGGATCCTACTCAATATTGCTTTCACGAATCAAGGTTTGACTTAAAAAGTCAAGCCTTGATTTCTGTTGATATTCTTAAAAGTCAAGGCCTGACTTTTGGAGTCAGACTTTGACTCGTGTTCGACCAAGTAGGAAATGACGGATATAATTATATCCGTCATTTCTATCTTGATGCTCGAATCATTCGATCTTTCCCTTCCAAATCTTGCTTTAAAATAACTTCCGTAAAACCATTGTTTTGTAGCATTGACAATACTTTGGGAGCATTAAACTCATTGGTTTCGAAAAATAAAAAACCTCCTTTTTTTAATTTTTTATTTGCAAAACTTGCAATCATTCGATAAAAAATAAGTGGTTCATCATCTTCTACAAATAATGCCAAATGTGGTTCAAAACGCTTCACATTTTCAGGCATCAAATCAGATTCTTTATGAGGGATGTAGGGCGGATTACTGACGATAATATCAAAATCTGGAAAATCATTCCACCCAGTTGAATCCAAAATATCATTGAAGTGAAACTCAATTTCAACTTCGTTCCGAGTTGCATTTTCTTTTGCAACAGCTATGGCTTTTTCGCTTACATCAATAGCATGCACTTCCAATTGTCGCAATATTTTTTTTAGGGAAATAGGAATACAACCACTACCAGTACCAATATCTAACAATCTAATTTCATTTTTTACAAAAGATTTTTTTACCGTATTTTTTATCCAGTACACTAATTCTTCAGTCTCTTGTCGAGGGATTAGAACATTTTCATCTACCTTAAATTTATAGCCATAAAAATCTGCTTCTTCTAAAATGTATTGAACAGGTTCATGTAACAACAAACGTTGTTGTATTTCATCTAATCGCTTTTTGTTTGATACGGAAAACTCTTTTTGACTTCCTCTATCATAAATCTTAAAAGCATCTTCAAATACTATACGTGCAATAGCATTCGCCTCACCTTCTTCATAGATAGGTGTGAGTGATTTTACAAAATTTTGATGTATCGTTTTTATTATCAAAAGTTAACATTTATTAATTTTCGGAAGGTAAATATTTTTTCTAACTTAGTGGTAAGGGATAAGAATTAAATAAATTCAGAACTTTCACTTCCAATTTAAAGCTATATGAAAAATGTAATTAAACTGTTATCAATCCATACGATTATAATCGGATGCTTCCTTTTTTTTTCAATTGCAACTCATGCTCAAAAAAATGCCTTTGGTACCTATATAAATGTTGAATTTAATATGGACCAAAATAAAATTGCACCTCCTGATTTATTACCTGGATTCTTTTTACAGTTTCCGTTTAAAAAGAAATTCACCTTGATGTCAAATTTTTCATTTGGCAGAAAAAGATATTCCTCTACAGAGCGTTTCAATTCTGGGAATTCTAAAGGGCTTTTAACTACCCAATTTTTTGAAACTACATTTTCATTTGAACAGATGCTTAAATGCTATATTTTTGAAAATTCGGTGGCCGATCATTCGGTTTTATATTTTGGATTAGGCTATAGTCTTCGAACTCCTTTTAATCAAAAAGGAGATGTCAGAAGTACACTCGTGGAGTCCTATCATATTTTTAGAAAACAAGATTTATCCAATCAAACTAAATTAAATATCGCTTTTGGTATTGATTATTATATAGATGAAAATTTCTTCTTATCATTTGAAACTGGTCTTCAAACTCCCGTATTTGATAATGAAATTTCTTTTCGTCCAATTTTAGTTAGAAACAATATTTTATTTTTCAATATAAAAATAGGCATTCAGTTACATCAAATTATGTTTAATGGATCCAAGCAACCTGAATATATTAACATCAAAGATTTGGAGATTAAAAACTAAAGACTGAATAATACCGAATTAAAATCAAGACTTTGGAAAAAGAAAACGACAATAAAAATTCAGAAATACTCGATGAAGATTTATTGAATATTCCTATGGAAAAATATTTGATTGGAAATTACACAATAGATGAGGTATTAAAAATATGGGGCGTTTTATTTGGGAATATTTTGATTATTATTGGAAGCCAATTAATGTTTGAATTTAACTTTCTAGCCCGTATTTTTCTTCCCCTTAGCATCACTCTTTTTTTATTCTTTTGGGATTTGGTTGAAAAAAGAAATCATTTAAGATGGAAAATTTGGGTATTGGCTTTGACTTTATTTTACATATTTGTCTTTGAACAATGGTTGGAAATTTTATAAGTGTGTACTTGATCCATTCTCTTCTTTTACCACGTCCCCAAACAAATCATAATCCTCTGCCCCTGTAATTTTTACATTTGCAAAATCACCAATTCTCACATAATTAGTTTTGGCCTCAACGAGTACTTCATTATCTACCTCTGGAGAATCATATTCCGTTCTGCCTACAAAATATTCTCCTTCTTTTCGATCAAATAAAACTCGAAGTGTTTTTCCAATTCTCTCTTGATTTTTAGCAAGAGAAATATCCTGTTGGATTTCCATTATTTGACTCGCTCGTTCAGCTTTTATTTCAGGAGTCACATCATCTTCTACCTCATACGCAATGGTACTTTCTTCATGTGAATATTGAAAAACTCCTACCCTTTCAAACTTCATATCTTCCACAAAATCACAAAGGTCTTGAAATTCTTCCTCCGTTTCCCCAGGGTGTCCCACCAGCAATGTTGTTCGAATCGTAATGCCAGGAACTCTTGTTCTTGCATATTCGATCAATTCTCTCGTTTCAGCTTGAGTGATCTGTCTACGCATTCTTTTAAGGACTTCATCATTGGCATGTTGAAGTGGAATATCCAAGTAGTTACATATCTCTTTTCGTTCTGCCATCACATCAAATATTTCCTTTGGAAACTTACTAGGATAAGCATAATGTAACCGTATCCACTCAATGCCTTCCACATCAGCCAGCGCATGTAATAACTCAGGCAATGCCCTTTTTTTATAAATATCTAAGCCATAATAGGTCAACTCTTGGGCAATCAATATCAATTCTTTGACCCCCATTCGAGCAAAATTTTCAGCTTCTTTGACTAGTTTTTCGATAGGTTGAGAGATGTGTTTTCCACGCATTAAGGGAATCGCACAGAAAGAACAAGTACGATTACAACCTTCGGATATTTTTAGGTAAGCAAAATGTTGAGGGGTCGTCGTTACTCGTTCTCCAACCAACTCATGTTTGTAATCTGCATTTAATTTGGCAAGCAATCCAGGTAATTCTAACGTTCCAAAAAAAGCATCTACTTCAGGAATATCTTCTTCTAAGTTTTGCTTATAACGTTCTGACAAACAGCCTGTTACATACAACTTCTCAATTTCTCCTTCAGTTTTCAAATGCGCATAATGTAATATCGTATTGACTGACTCTTCCTTTGCCAAATCAATAAAACCGCAGGTATTAACGATCACTACATTAGCATCTTTTTCATTGCTATCATGTACTACATCGTAGTCATTTCCTTTGAGTTGTGTGATCAAATTCTCAGAATCTACCAAATTTTTGGAGCATCCAAGTGTTACCACATTTACTTTATCTTGCCTTAATGTCTTCGTCTTCACTATTTGTAAAATTTTGGCAAAGTTAATAAAATGCTTATCATAATTTAAGTTTTAAATTTGCGTTTGTGTAAAAGAACCAAATTAATTGTTATTGAGTGATTAGAGATTGGTAACTGGTGATTCGAATCAAAATCTGTTGAATCCTTATTTATTAAACGTAAGTAAAATCGAATCACGAGTTACCAATCTCTAATCACGTAATAACCAACAATTGGTTCAATGTTTGAATCTTAAAACAAAACCTTCTAATCAAGACTAATTCATATTTATGAAAAAATTATCTCTTTTTTTAACTCTCCTTTTTTCTTTTCAATTATTAAATGCACAATTCGGAGTATCGGCAGGTTACAAAACCATTACTGCCAAAAACTGGGAATACGTAATAAGTCTACATCAATCTAATTTTTCCACTAATGAATCGTATGCCAATGGAATTCAATTTGGAGTAGACTATTGGTTTCGACTTAAAAATTATAGGGTAGAATTTGTTCCTGAATTGAGTTATTCTCGGTTTAAGAGAATTTATAATTTGGATGAGGTAAAAGAAGATAATTTCAATTCTCAGTTTTTAGGACTTCATTTTAATACCAATTTTTATGTATTTGATTTAAAAGGAGATTGTGACTGCCCTACTTTTTCGAAGGAAGGGAATAGTTTAGAAAAAGGTTTTTTTATTCAAGTGGCTCCTGGAGTTGATTATATTTTTAATTCTTATATTTCAGATGGTACGAGTCAAAAAAGTAATGATATTGTTCCTTCTATTGGGATTGGGATTGGAATTGATTTTGGATTGACTGACCTGCTTACCGTTACACCTATGGTAAAAGTGCATCAATATTTTGGAGCAGAATGGGATGAATTGAATACGATTTACGAACCTACACAATCCATTTCCGAAGAATTAAATAAAAATAATATTACTCAATTGTTTGCAGGTTTAAGAATCGGTTTACGATTGGATTCTGATAAATATTAAAGTTGTTTTTGAAATAAAAATTCAAATAGAAAGCCGTGGAATGACATTCATTTCACGGCTTTTTATTTTTTGGAAAAACGCTCAGGAAGTTGACGATCCGAACGCTGCGCTAATAGATTTATCGCACTAAAGTGCAAGGTTTTAAACCTTTTCTGCGACCAATAAAATCATTTCTCAATCCTCTCCTTTTTAATTTTATCGACTTGATTCAATATCCCTTTTGCCATCGGCGACCAAAGAGAGGTACGTACACCAATCTTTTTCAATCCCGTATTGACCCAATTATTACAGGTATAAAAACAATGATAAGCACCATGTGCTTCATAATAATTATCATCTTTTGCATGGTCTACTTTAAGCACTAGTTCTGCTTGTTGATCGGTATTTAATGCAAATCTATTTTGAATAAAATTACAAAGATTTAAATATTGACTTTTGGAAATGGACACTTTTTTTACGGTTTTGTTAGCAGGCAATTCATCATAGCCTGTAACGTGCATTAAAGAAGGCGTAGGTAATAACAATGCTCTTGCACCTACTTTTTTGGGAACACTATCCCATGAATCTACTTTTAAAAAAAAATCTCTATCGCCCCACCCTAATCCTAGATAAGTATAGTTTTTAAGATCTTTTAGATAGGAGGAGTTTCCTATAATTTGAGACCAATCGTAAAGCGCATTTTGAGTAGGCACTACAAAATCGACGTGCATTCCATTGCTGGTTAAGAAAATATCAATACCGTTATTTTGATGTTGAAATTTTCGATGAATAGGAATGGCCATACCAAAGAAGGCAACGACAAAATAGGTAGCAACGATTGCAATAATCAGAAATACGATTCCAAGAAGTGTGTTTAAAATAACCATTTAAAAAAATTGATAGTTTGAGTCATCAAAGGTACATTTCAAAATGTCGTTTTTAAAGAGAAGTCCTTCCAGATTTTTTAAAATTTGAAGAAGGGAAAAAGGGAAGACGGATTT
>CAKZSH010000041.1 GCA_937918905.1 uncultured Saprospiraceae bacterium | reverse complement strand
TTAATGATTATTTTCTAGCAATTGGATTGTATGTCGATTCGCCTAGAAAACTTCCTCAAGAAGAACGAATATGGGTTACTTGGAATGGAAAAGAAAAACATTTAGAAACAGAAGGAAATAAAAATACCAATATTCAAATCGAAAGATTTAAAAATAATTCACAACCTTTTTTTGTAATTCTAAGCTCAGACGGCGAACAAATTGGTGACTCATGGGGATGGACAAAAGACCCTAAAGTGTTTACCACAAAAATGGAAGCGGCACTAAAAGCAGTAGAAACAAATAACTAAAAATAGATGAAAAATGAGCCGCAAACACATAACATAATTATTCATTTTTCACCTGCCTGCTGGCAAAGGCAGGTTCTTAATTATTCATTATAAATGCCTTTTAATCTTCAATCACCTTTCCAACCCACAGGCGACCAACCTCAAGCTATCCAACAACTAATTGGGGGAGTTGAGGCAGGCGAAAAATCTCAAGTACTCCTTGGAGTAACTGGATCTGGGAAAACTTTTACGATGGCAAATGTCATCAAAGAACTCAATCGGCCTACTTTAATTTTAACTCATAACAAAACATTAACGGCGCAGTTATATGGAGAATTCAAAGAGTTTTTTCCAGATAATGCTGTTGAATATTTTGTTTCCTATTATGATTATTATCAGCCCGAAGCATACCTTGCCGTTACAGATACTTTTATTGAAAAAGATTTACAAATCAATGAAGAGGTAGACAAATTACGATTGCGGGCAACATCTTCTTTGCTTTCAGGAAGACGAGATATTATTATCGTAGCTTCGGTATCTTGCATTTACGGTATGGGAAATCCTGATGATTTTCAATCTAGTATTGTTCGCATCCACCAAGGTCAAACCATTACTCGAAATTCCTTTTTATATGCATTGGTTCAAAGTTTATATTCCAGAGGAGAAAATTTTGATAGAGGAACATTTAGGGTACGAGGAGATACTGTCGATATTCACTTACCCTATGCAGATTTTGGATTGCGAGTCACTTTCTTTGGAGATGAGATTGAGACCATCGAAAAATTAGAAATTGCAAGTGGAAAACGAATCATTGAGATGGATGATGCTGCAATTTTTCCAGCTAACTTATACGTACCTCCAAGAGATCGAATTAATGATATCGTTCGAGATATTCAAGATGAAATGGTGGCGCAGGAGAAATATTTTACCCGAGAGAAAAAATTTATCGAAGCGCAACGAATCAAGGAAAGAACAAATTTTGATTTGGAAATGATAAAGGAATTGGGGTATTGTAGTGGAGTTGAAAACTACTCTCGTTTTTTTGATGGAAGACAACCGGGGACTCGACCGTTCTGTTTGCTAGATTATTTTCCAGATGATTATTTATTGTTAGTGGATGAGAGTCATGTAACGATTCCTCAGGTGCGAGGAATGTGGGGAGGAGACCGTGCTAGAAAAACAAACTTGGTAAGTTATGGGTTTCGACTTCCATCTGCAATGGATAATCGACCTTTAAATTTTACGGAATTTGAATCCTTGACGAATCAAATTGTTTACGTAAGTGCAACACCGGGCAACTACGAATTGGAACAGACAGAGGGAGTTGTCGTAGAACAAATTGTACGCCCAACTGGATTATTGGATCCTCCAATTGAGGTAAGACCTAGTTTAAATCAGATTGATGATTTATTGGAAGAAGTAGATCAACGGATTGAAAAAAATGAGCGAGTGTTGATTACGACACTTACCAAACGAATGTCAGAGGAACTCCAAAAGTACATGGAGAAACTCAATGTCAAAAGTCGTTACATTCATTCCGAAGTAGATACAATGGATCGAGTTGAAATTTTAAGAGACTTGCGGCTAGGAGAATTTGATGTATTGATTGGAGTCAATCTTTTACGAGAAGGTTTGGATTTACCTGAGGTTTCATTAGTTGCCATTTTGGATGCGGACAAAGAAGGATTTCTTCGAAATGATCGTTCCCTCACTCAAACCGCAGGACGTGCTGCACGGAACTCAAATGGTCTTGTAATTTTTTATGCAGATAAAGTGACGAACTCGATGCGAAGAACGATTGATGAAACCAATCGTCGCCGTTCCATACAGATGGCTTACAATGAAAAACATGGAATCACTCCAAAAACTATTAATAAAACTCGAGAAGAAATATTAAGCCAAAGTTCGATATTGGATATTCGAGGTAAGAAATCAAAAGCTTATATCGAACCTGAAGAGCCAAGTTTGGCAGCTGACCCAGTTATCGGATATATGACTCGAGATCAGATTGAACGAATGGTAAGTGAGACTGAAGTCAAAATGAAAAAAGCGGCAAAGGATTTAGATTTTATTACTGCTGCTCAATATCGAGATGAATTATTTGCGTTGAAAAAGAGATTGAAAGTTAGTTGATAATAGGATTAAACTATTCTTCTTTAATTTACTACTTTTACAAAAAAATAAATAAAACATTATGAAAGATACTATTGGGAATATTCCATCAAATCTTTTTTATTCTAAACATAAAAAAACAAATAGTTCTAAACCCAAAATTAATGTTGTCTCTCTCTTTTCAGGCTGTGGAGGTATGGATCTTGGTTTTCATAAAACAGGTTTTGATATTAAATGGGCTAATGATATTGATGAAAAAGCTTGTGAAACGTATTCAAAAAATATCGGGGATCATATTGTTCATGGCGACATTACTGAAATAGATTATTCTATTATCCCAAAATCTGATTTAATTTTAGGTGGATTTCCATGTCAAGATTTTTCAATGATATGGAAAAGAGGAGGAATCGAAACAGATAGAGGTAATTTATATAGAAATTTTGTTGAAATTGTTGAACTTCAAAATCCATTGATGTTTATTGCTGAAAATGTAAAAGGGCTGTTGACCGCAAATAAAAAGAAAGCCATAAAACAAATTATTCAAGATTTTTCGGTAACAGGGAAGCATGGGTACTTTGCTACCCCTCACTTAGTAAATTTTGCTAATTATGGTGTACCTCAATTAAGAGAGCGTGTGTTAATTATTGGAATTAGAAAAGACATAAAAGAGTGTTTCGAAATACCAAAACCAACTCATTCACCATCAAATTTTATTACAGCAAAGGAAGCACTTAAGAATGTTGAAAAGGTTAAGTATAATAATCGGCATCAAAATATAAAAAAAAGAACAATTGAAAAACTGAAATTAATACCACCTGGAGGAAATTTTACAAGCATTCCAAAAGATTCACCTCATTATGTAAGAGGAATGATATCACATGTATACAGAAGATTACATCCAAATGAACCATCAAAAACAATTATAGCGGCAGGTGGTGGTGGAACATGGGGTTACCATTTCTCGGAACCGAGACCCTTGACTAATCGTGAAAGAGCACGATTATTTGGATATCCAGATGATTTTATTTTTGAAGGCTCAATAGCAGAAGTTAGAAAACAAATTGGAAACTCTGTTCCCCCCCAAGGAATAGTTCCTTTTGCAAAAAAGATTAAGTTTTTTTTAGAAAAAGTAAAACATAATGTACACCAATATTAAAAAACATGGTGGGAACTTTAGAGATATATTGGATAAAGAGTTTTCAAAAGCCACAAAAGCTACTATCGCTTCAGGGTATACTTCTCTGGATATTATAAAAGAATATGAAAATCATTTCATAAAAATTGCAAAAAAGGGAGGGACTTCTCGCTTACTTTTAGGTATGGCGTTTTATGAAGGGCTTGGTGAAAAAAAACTTAATACCATAAATTTATTAAACCAACATTTACTTGAATTTAAAAATGAATCTGGAGTTTATGTTTCTAATGGAAGGAGATATCATGGTAAAGTTTATCATTTTGAAGGTCATTCATATTCTAATGTATATGTAGGCTCATCTAACTTTTCATCAAGTGGAATAAAAGGGAATATAGAATGTACTATTCCTGTTTTTCAAAATGAGCAAAAAAATGAAATACTAAATTTTTTAGATGATCTCTATTCAACAAAATATGCAGTTAGGATAAATAAGGCTCAAATAATTATACCTAAAAAGAAAAAAATAATATTAAAAACAGTTAATGATTATTGGCATTCCTTAAAAAAACATAATCCTAAAAAAATTAATACATCTGCTTTGCAATCCTTTGAATTGGACTTAAATAGGATTGTTGAGAAAGAAAAATCGAATTTAAATGTCTTTTTCGGAAAAGGAAGATTGAATAATAAAACGGGGAAGATAATTCCAAGACCATGGTATGAAATTGAAATTATTGCTACAAATAAATTAACTTCACATATTCTTTTTCCAAAAGGTGATTTTTTAGCATACACAGATGACGGGTTTATTATTCCTATGAGAACTCAAGGAGATTATTTCAAAAATATTCGATCAAAGAAAAGTCTACAATTATTTGGAATATGGTTGAAAGGTAAACTCGAAAAACAAGGAGTATTAAAAAGATATGAACCAGTTACTAAAGAAACATTGGAAGAATATGGTAATGATAAATTGACTTTTTATAAATTAAAAAAGGGAGTTTATTTTATAAGCTTTTAGTAATTGTAATGCTGTACGTAAAAAATGAAAATAAAACAACTCACGTCATTTTTAGAAACGATAGCTCCATCGTCATATCAAGAATCCTATGACAATGCAGGTTTAATCGTAGGTGATCCTGAAGCAGAAATTACAGGTGTGCTAATTTGTTTAGATTCTGTGGAAGCAATTATTGATGAGGCGATTGTGAAAAAATGTAATGTAATCGTTGCACATCATCCAATTGTATTTAAAGGATTAAAAAGGTTTAATGGAAAAAATTACGTGGAGCGAGTTGTCATGAAAGCAATAAAAAATGACATTGCGATTTATGCGATTCATACTAATTTGGATAATGTATATCATAATGGAGTTAATGCTAAAATTGCGGAACGAATAGGGTTAGTCAAAACACAAATTTTGGCACCAAAATCAGATATGAAAAAGATATTCACTTTTGTTCCTACTGAATATTCTGATCAAGTTCGGAAAGCAATGTTTGAAGCAGGAGGAGGTTTTATTCCAAAATTTGACAACCTGAGTTATGCTACGGTTGGAGTAGGTACTCAAAATGAAATCGGTGGGGCACAAGTCAAAATTGAAATGGCATTTCCTTCCGCCAAACAAAATAGGATTGTAAAAGCATTGTTAAAAAGCCATCCCTACTTTGATGTGCCTTATGATATTATTTCGATAGAGAATCAAAATGCAGAAATTGGTTCAGGAATAATTGGTTCTTTAAAAAAGCCGATCAACGAAAAGGATTTTTTACAAAAAATAAAAAAGCAGATGGGCGTTGGTTGTGTACGATATACAAAATTACGTCGGAGAAAAATTTCTAAAGTTGCCATTTGTGGAGGTGCAGGAGGCTTCTTATTAAAACATGCCATACGACAAGGTGCAGATATTTTTATTACTGCTGATTATAAATATCATGAGTTTTTTGATGCAGATGGAAAAATCGTCATTGCGGATATTGGACACTACGAAAGCGAGCAATTTACAATTGAGCTTTTATATGATATAATAACAGAAAATTTTAGTAACTTTGCCGCCTATTTTACAGAGGTGAATACTAATCCAGTATATTATCTGTAAAACCCCAAAATCACTTCTTAATTTTGAGTGATTTTTAAAAGTAAAAAAAAGGAAATTTTTAAAAGACTTTCCCATTTCAAAATAAAAAAATTTCAAAGACATGGCTACAAACGAATTGTCGGTTGCTGAAAAGCTAAAGCAAATGTATGAACTTCAACTCATCGATTCTGAGATTGACCAAATTGGAATCCTCAAAGGAGAATTACCTATGGAGGTAAAAGATTTGGAGGATGAGATCGCAGGTTTGGAAACCCGAAAAGGTCGTCTTCAAAATAATATCGATCACATGGAAGGGGAGTTGGCTAAACATAAAGCAAACATTAAAGAGGCGGAAGGATTGATAGCTAAGTATGAAAAGCAAATGGATAATGTGAAAAATAATCGGGAGTATGATGCTCTTTCTAAAGAGTTAGAAATGCAACGATTAGAGATTCAATTATCTGAAAAGAGAAGTCGAGAAGCATTCAATCAATTGGGAGCTAAAAAAGAGACGCTTAAAAATACAGATGCAAGATTAGAATCTAAGAAAGAAGCACTTGAAGAAAAGAAAGTAGAGTTAGAAAAAATTATTGCTAAGACAATAAAGGATGAGGAGAAACTTAAAAAGCAATCAACCAAAGCTCAAAAAGGTATCGAAGAGCGTTTGATGAAATCTTATAGAAAACTTCGAACTGCGTACCGAAATGGTTTAGCTGTTGCAACTGTTCAAAGAAATTCATGTGGTGGATGTTTTAACAAAGTACCACCTCAAGTTCAATTGGAAATTGCAAGTAGAAAGAAAATTATTGCATGTGAGCATTGTGGAAGAATTTTAGTCGATGAAAATATTCTTTCTCCTATGGAAGCGGAAGCATAGCTAAGTTTTCTTCATAAAATAAAAAAGGTCTACCTTCTTTTAGAAGGTAGACCTTTTTTATTTTATGAAGAAAACTGAAGAGGGGAAAAAGGGAAGACGGATTTATGATTTGAGAAGTTTGACGAATAACTTTGAATCACCAATTTTTGACAAACTTCTCAAATCGTAAATCCGTCTTCCCTTTTTCCCTTCTTCAAAAAAAAATGCCCCTTCCCTAGAAAAAGAGAAGAGGCATTTTACTTCTTATTAGAAGTTATAAATTAAGGCCTTGAAGCACTCATCAAACTAGATAAGTTAGGCATAACGATGAAGTCAACACGACGGTTCATCTTTCTTGCTTCAGCAGAATCATCTGCAGCAACAGGAACATGCTCTCCTCTACCAGTAGGTAATAACTGACTTTCAGGAACACCCATTCGAATCAATTTCTTAACTACAGCTTTAGAACGAGCTAAACTTACATCCCAGTTATCAGCATATGCTACACCTGCCTTTACAGGAGTATTATCAGCATGACCTTCGATGATTAATCGAAGAGAAGGGTTGCCTTTTAATACATTTGCAACACTTTCTAAAGTTGGGTTATAGGATCTTTTCACACGTACAGAACCGCTGTTGAAAAGAATAGTCTCACCTGCATTTACATAAAGACGACCATTTCTAGGAGAAAGAGAGAACCCTCCACCAGATACAGCAGCTCTTACTTTGTTTTGCAATTCTGCTAACTGTCCTTCATTTAATTTTAATTTAGACATTGCATCCGCAGCAGTAGATTGAGAAGATTCTAAGTCCATTTTAAACTGGCTTACTTCTCCTGCTAAACGTTCAGCACGCTCCGCTTCAGAATTGTATTTACTCTGAAGATCAGCTTGAGCTCCCTCAAGGCTTGTGATTTTTCCTTCCAATTCTTTTACTTTGTTCTTTTGAGTTTCTAACATAGAGTCGACAGACGCTTTATCAGATAACAACTGAGTCCATTTCTTTTTGGAGACACAAGAAGACATAAGTACAACAATGGAAAGCAACATTAATAAGTTAAGATTTACTTTCATGTTTGCTATTGTTTTTATTTGAAAAAATTTGACGTGCAAAATTAAGAAAAGCACTTAAACTGCACAATTAATGAAAAAATATAATTTTTTTGAATATGTATTCAGATCGGTATTTAAGCTAGGATGTCTTTAAATATAAAATAAAGGTAAGGTGCTAAGAACGGTTACCTGTTTTTTGAAAATTGGATTTTAATAAGATGCTGTTCTCCTAATCCAATTTTTAAAAAAGGTGTACCATAAAGATAGTAATTCCACCTTTATTTTTTCGAAAATTTTAATTTTATGTCAAAAACTGTCAACAATATTATGGATTTTTAGTTTTTCGATAATAAAATAAGGAGAAATTAAATTTATAGTTATCTTAAAGTAACATTAAACAATACAAGTTAAAAATAGTCAAACAGTTATAACTATTGCTAATATTCATCAACTTTTGAAAGTCTTTATCACATGAGGTTAAAAAAAGTTGTAATTTTGTAAAAAATAAAAATACTTTATCATGAATACATTATTATTTATAGGCGGACTAGGCGGTACAGAAGCTTTGCTTGTTTTCTTTGCAGTACTACTTTTATTTGGTGGGAAAAAGATTCCTGAACTAATGCGAGGTGTTGGCAAAGGAATTCGTGAATTTAATAGCGCACGATCAACTATTGAAAGTGAACTCAAAGAAGGCATGAAAGAAGTAAAAGGTGAGAAAACTACCGACAGTAACGCTTAGGAATAGTTCAATAATAAGTTTACATTCTTGACTGTTTCTTTTGCCCTTATATTTCACTTTAAATCAGTCATAGTATTAACAATACTCCTTCTTTAAAGTAAAAATCTAAGAACAAAATAAACTACTCAAGAATGTAAATTTATTAATGTACTATTCCTTAATTGTCTTTTACCCTCCGAAAGCTAAATCAGCTTCCTCAAAAAAGCACTTAATTTTTTAACTCATCGTTAAAATTAAGTGCTTTTTGTATGTTTGTACCTTATACCGAATTATATATGCGAACACTCCTACTTTCTCTTTTTCTTCTTTTTTCAAGTTTTGTTTTTTCTCAAAATGATTACGTAATCATAGATGATATTAAACTTGAAGGAAATAAAAAGACCAAAGACCGATCTGTTTTTCGAGAGATAAGTTTTGCCATAGGCGACACCATTCCTACTGCTGAACTGATGTCTCGTATTCAACGTAGCGAACAACTTCTCCTCAACACAGGGCTTTTTTCCAAAGCTAAACTCAATATTAAAGATTGGAACACCGAAACGAATCGAATTTCTGTAACCGTAGAGTTAAGGGAAATGTGGTTCTTTTATCCAATGTATGTTTTTGAATTAGCGGATCGAAATTTTAATGTGTGGTGGGAAGAGCAAGGTCGATCACTTGATCGGGTAAATTATGGAGGACGTTTTTCGCATATCAATTTGACTGGACGAGGTGATCGAATGAAAATGATTGTTCAATTTGGTTATACTAAAAAATTCGAACTGACTTACAACCTTCCTATGCTTGGTAAAAACCGAAACCTTGGAGGATTTATGGACATTCATTATTCTGATCGAAAAGAGATTGCATATATTACAGATAGCAGTAGATTATTATTTAAAAAAGAAGTTGGAGAACCATTGTTGTTAAAACGATTTAGAGTAGGTGCAGGATTGAGTTATCGACCTGGATTGAACACTTACCATACTGGAAAATTATTGTATAGCGATAATTGGATAGGTGATACCATTAGTCAAGTACTGAATCCAGATTATTTTTTAGAATCAAGAGGACGACAAAGACATTTTACATTACAGTATATTTTTACAGTTGACAAAAGAGATGTCAAAGCCTATCCAAGAGCTGGAAATTTTTATTCTATCTTTTTACAAAAAGATGGATTTGGAATATTTGATGATATCAATGCTTTTTCCGCTACGGGTACTTATGCGCATTATTTTCCTGTTGGGAAAAAACTAAGTCTTGCAACAAAGTTCAAGGGACGATATACTTTTACTCGAAAAGAACAGCCATACACTCATGTCTCTGCATTGGGATATTTTCCAAACTTCTTGAGAGGTTATGAATTTTATGTGATCGATGGGATGGATTATTTTTATACCAAAACAAGTTGGCGGTATCGTATTTTTAAAAAAGAAATCAACTGGGGAAGATTTATGTTTATCCCTCAATTTCGTTTGATGCCCGTAAAAGTTTACCTTGCAATTAATAATGATTTTGGCTATGCCAATGCACCTTTCAATGGAGAACGTAGTACACTTAGTAATCAATGGCTGTGGGGAAGAGGAGTGGGATTAGATTTGCAAGTTTTTCAAGATAAGATTTGGCAATTTGAATATAGTTATAATCATTTGGGCGAACACGGATTCTTTTTACATTTTCAATTATCGTTTTAATGCAAGTTGTAGTTTACGGAAGAATAGGCAAAGAGAAAGATTTTCCATTCATACAAACCTTCTTTGACGTCCTCGCAGCAGAAGGTATCAATGCTTATGTCAATAAATCTTACCTAGAAACCTTAAAAGGTAATATCGAATTTAGAAATGATGTCGGAATTTTTGAAGGCTATCTAGATTTCAAAACTCGAAAATTTGATTTTGTCTTCACACTTGGAGGAGATGGAACTATCCTGAATGCAGTAGCAGAAGTTAGAGATAGTGGTGTTCCTATTTTAGGAATCAATCTAGGAAGGTTAGGTTTTTTGGCAAGTATTGAAAAAACAAAAATTCAGGAAGCAATAGATTTATTAAAAAGAGGAAGATATACTTTTAGCGAAAGAACACTGTTGCATCTTGATTCTAATCATCCAATGTTTGGTGAAATCCCTTTTGCGTTGAATGATTTGACATTACTGAAAAGAGATACCTCTTCTATGATTGTCATTCATACTTATATCAATGGTGCCTATTTGAATTCATATTGGGCGGATGGATTGATTATTTCTACTCCTACGGGTTCGACAGGATATTCTTTAAGTTGTGGAGGACCCATTATTTTCCCGAATTCTGGAAATTTTGTCATTACTCCAGTTGCCCCTCATAACTTAAATGTACGTCCAATCGTCATCTCTGATACTTCAGTAATTTCATTTGAAGTGGAAGGTCGAGCTGAAAATTTCCTTTGTACACTTGATGCACGTTTTGAAACTATTTCAGCAGAATATCAAATTGCAGTTAGGAAATGCGATTTCAATATTAACCTGATTCAATTACAAGGGTTGAATTTTATGGATACCATTCGAAAAAAATTGACTTGGGGAATTGATGCAAGGAATACTTAAATACGAGACGTACGCTTCGCTTGACGTTGGACGGACGTTCTTTTCACTCACTTGACGTTTCGAATATTTTAGGGTAGACCCTATTTACTTATGAATAAAAAAAATCCCAACAGCCAAAAAATGGAGTTGGGATTTTACAGAGGGAGAGCATTATTTTCTGGGGCTATGAGAGTTAAAAGAAATACAATTGTTTTGTCGGGTGTTACTTATTGTTTTCTTAAACTAAGCATATTTTTTGCGCTCCGCTCTAATTTTGTCATTTATCCAAATCTGAAAAATTTGGTGACTTATAGAATTAGGGTGTTGTTTTAAAACGTATAGTTTATCAATGAATATGTTATTTATTGGGACCTGTATTTTTGAGTTTTCCTCAGATTTTTTAATAGGTTCTTTGATCAGTTCCAATATAATTTCATCTACTTTTCCTAAAGTTCCGAGTGAATTAAATTGAAGTTTAATATTTTGAATATCCTTATATTTAAACACATGATCTTCTAGCTCATATCGAATAATCAATTCCATCAATCGAATATACTTTAAAGTATGAGTATCTAGTTGGTCACCTCCAAGCTCATCTATTCTTTTTATGATTGACCAAGTCTCAGTATATTCTTTTTTCAAAAAATGACAAACGGCGATATGGTAAAGAACTAGGATTCGCAGATGAAAAGGTAATACTTTTACCAATGATAAATTGGCTTTTATATTTGATAATTTATTATCAATTTTAGAATAATTACCCATGTTAACTTGATGTATAAATTCTACAACATCTATTTCGAATTGATACTTTTGCGCTTCCACTTTTGAAAGTGCATTTTCTTTTATAGTATTCCATTCCTTTAATAAATCAGCTAATGTAATATCAAGATTTTTGTGAGCAATTTTAAAGAAAGTTAAATCTCTTAGTTGCCTGTTAAAATCAAATTTAAAAACAGTTTTCAAAAGGGGATATTCTTGCCAATATTCAAATATTTTTTCCCCCCACTTAGCTGCTCCAAAAAAATCGGAACGGATATGTGCATTCAAAAAAGCAACTTCCATAAACAGTACCTTTGAATAAAAAGAAGAAGCATATTTTTCATCCTTCATTAAAGAAGAATCCATGACTTCGTTAAAGAGAGCGTTTACTTTGTTGGGTCGATGGAAGTTGATAAGGGTATCATAGTGTGCGCGCACTTTGGTATGAAGTGAGCGGTATGAATTTTCTGTATGTAGTTTTTGGAAAACTTGTTCAGAATCTTCTAATAGTTGTTTAGAAGCGATTTGAATAGTTTTGTGATTTTCAAGAAATGGAAGAAGTTGTTTTTCTTTTTCCAAAAATTTTTGCTGCCAGCTTGTAAGTTGATTGACTGTTGCAATCTTCTTTCCCCGTTTTAAAATTTTGTAAGCTTGGGTGTATAATGCTTTATAAAAAAGTACATCAATTGAATGTAATAACGAATCCAACTTTGCACACTCAACTTTAGTAGAATAAAAATGCCGAAGTGCTTTTAAAATTTGCTCGTATAGCAAAAATTTAGTTCTTGATATTTGTTTGGAGAAGTTGTGTTTATGAAGTTTCTGTAAGAGTTTGTGTTCGTCGTATTCATTTTGTGCATCAATGGCATCAAAAAGAATGGTGTAATTATTTTCACTTTTTTGGGAGCCACTCACTTGCAATTTAAAAAGCCGTTTTTCGGATTTGGATAGGCTTTTGATAATTGTATGTAAATCTTGAGGGCTTTTCATTTGGATTTTTGTATCAAGGGTTTTCAATTTCCAAAAAGTGAAATTTCAAATGCTTCTCAAAATTATACTTAAAATAAATAATAATATTATTAAATGAAAAATTTTATGGTGTTAAAATGTAAGATTATCTAAGAGTTACTTTACATTTTTAAACTAGGTTGTTTTTGTGTAAAATGTTTTAACTAATTAGTAATCAATGGGTTGTGTATGTTTTTTTATTTTTTAAATCTAATTTTTAAATGATATAATATTCAAAATAAAGTACTAAATTAAGGCTTCAAAATGAATGTTAATTAGCTTATAACACTATATAATTAATAATGGCACTTGGTAAAAAACGAGCTTACAACAGAAATTCAGACCTTGAAGACCCATTGTTTGAGTTGATTCAATCTATGTCTCCTACAGAGAAAAGGTATTTTAAGATGCGTGTAGAAAATGTGAAAAACAATGATAACACAATTCCAGATTATTATATTCTTTTTCAAATAATAAATAAAAAAGAATCATTTGACGAAAAGAAAATAGAACAGGAGTTATTGGAAAATGTAGGAAAGAAAGGATTCTCAAATTTTACGGTAAAAAAAAATGAGTTGTTTGTTGCATTGATGCGGCATTTAAAAAATTATCATTTTAGTAAATCAAAAAAATCAGCAGAATATATTAAGGTACTACTTCAAGATGCGAATTTTTTATTTAAGAGAGGGTTATATCGTCAAGCGAATAAAAAGATAAGGGGAGCTCGAAAGTTGGCAAACAAATGTGGAGATACTTTGAGCCTAATTGAAATGAATAGATTGGAACGAGAATTTTTGAGGACTAATCGTGATGTAAAAATGGAAGTAAGATTAGAAGAACTCCACCAAGAAGAAGAAGATTTAATCAACAACCTCCAAAAGGAAGCTAGATTAATTAAGGATTATGACTTGTTAATTTTAGAACAAATAAGGAACACTAGATTGACAGATGAAGAAAGTAAAGAAAAGCTAAGAATAAAATTTAAGCATTTAGAACAAATCAATAAAGATGAACTGTCACTAGTTGCACAAAGATTTTTATTTATAAGTTTAGGCAGTTATTTTCGATTACTTGATGAAGATCAAAAATCTAGGTTAGCATTAAAAGATGCATTTGAATGGTGGGAAAAAAATGAGCTATGGAGAAAGAAAATGCCTCATCATATGATAGCCGCACTTTCTAATATGTTATCTAATCATAACCGAAATAAGGATTATAGTCAATTCCTAATTGTCCTAAAAAAGCTAGAAGGCATTGAGCCTGAAAATGAACACGAGAGAATGTTGAGGTTTCAAAAATTGATGTTATTTCGACAGCTATATTATTTAAATAATGACATGATTGAGGAGGCATGCATTTTATCAAAAAGGATTGAAAAAGGGCTCAATACTTATCACCTAAATGAAGGTCAACAAATTACACTAATTTACAATGTAATTATATCTTTTTTTATCAATAGTAATTTTTTAGAATGTGTTCGATGGATTGATCTTTTGAATCCATTTAAAAAAATAAAGAGAGGAGGCGTTAAAATACAGTTTAGTCAAATTTTAAAGATAATATCATACTATGAGTTAGATGAGTTTGATCAAATGAGAAAAACAAGCTCATCTACGTCTAATTTTTTTAAGGTTCATTTAAAAATGAAATCTGGAAATGTTTATTTTCAAATTTTAAAATTACTTCTAAAACTTAATGGAGCTATACCTAGAGAACAAAATAGAATTATAAAAAAGATAAAAGAAATTGCTTTAGATAGAAAGGATTCATTTCCTTCTGTGGGAATGGAAGAGATAAATATTTGGTTAGATAGTAAATTCCTTGACCAATCCATGAAGAGCATATTATTAGAAAAATCAAAAAAAAACTCATAATGTAGTAGGAAATAAATAACCTACCCATCTGAAGGCTTTTTTTTCAATATGATTTCGCTTCGCTATGAAAAAATGAAGCCGTACCGAAGGGTATGCCTTAATTTTTTCATTTCCTCATATTAAAAAATAATCTCCTCATACGGGTAGGTTATTTAATTCCTACTCCTTAAACATTATGAGACTTTTTTCATTAGAATTGGATTCTAAATTTAAAAAATGTACTAAGTTCGAATAATCAATTTTGTCTGTGCATTATTCAACCTTAAGTTGACCACATTCCCATTGGATAAATCATATTTTTTGATTTGACCTGTTACATTTGGTTCAATTTCATCTTCACCAATAAACATTGCCTGATCAGTATTCTCATGAAAGAATACATCCCAATGTGCAGTAGCTGCAGTTGAAAGTTCATCTGTACCATTTTGTAAAGACTTAGAAGCAAGTATTACTTGTACTTCACCTACTATTGAGGTAATAAATACACCATTGCCAGTTAGAGAAAAAGCTTGAGAAAAACCGCTGTTATCAATAAAATAAATAACAGTCATGTCAGTTGATAGGGAAATTGATTTTGCCATTTTAATTACATGCGTTTAGTTAACAAATTTGGTTTAGAAGATCTCTTTATATTAAAAAATATTAAAAAGAAATAGAGTGTTGAATAATTAGAACATCCAATATGTATTTTACTTTTGTCATTGTCAAATCACAAAAAGCCCTCCTTTTCAATTTTCAAAAACAATAAAATAAAAGTAATGTGTTGAGGATGAATGGGTTATGTTATAAAAAAATCTAATTTCTAAACATGATTTTAAAAACGGATTTTTTAAAAAAAAGTTAGCGGAACTCGTTTTTATCTTTAATTTTGCTTTTCATATTTTATAGCCAAGTGTAAATACGTAAAATGTATGTTACATTTTAAAGAAAAACAGAAGTGCTCGGATTTTTTAGAACCAATCAACTAGCTGCTAATCTTTTACTTATCATTTATGTGATTGTATTATACATTGCAGGGCTATTTGCTGCAAGCACTTGGGAAATTAATTCGACGGGAGGAGTTTTGAGTCAAGTTATTTTTGATTACGTTGGCACACAAGGCATGCTCCCTAGAATTTTCACAATTGTATTAGTTTTATTCCAAGCATTGCTATTGAATATCTTGGCGGCAAGATTTAGGGTATCTGAAGAAGTGACAATGTACCCTGGCGTTTTTTACCTTTTGTTGATGAGTACCTTGCCCGAATTTCAGAATTTATCTCCCATCATAATTGGGAATACTTTTTTGATATTGGCTATATCTGCTTTACTAAATTCCTATAAAAAATCCTCTAGCGCTGATTCTATTTTTAATATCGGATTTTGGGTGGGAATGGCAAGCCTTTGTTATTTTTCCAATTTTGCATTTATATTGTTAGCTGTTTTTGGATTGGCAACTATTCGCAATATGCGAGTCAAAGAACTTTTTATGGTTTTCATTGGTATACTGGTTCCTTTATTTTTGGCAGGAACTATTGCGTTCTGGAATGATGCATGGAGAAGTTTTTGGCAAGCTACGTTTGTCGAACAATTTGGAATATTAGATTTTAGATTCGAGGCGCATTGGAAAAATTATGTTCCCGTGATACTTTTTGGCTTATTGACACTTATCATCTTTTTTAGTTTTAATTCTTATTTTCAAAAAAAGAAAATTCGCACGCAAAAAAATATTCAGGTTCTCTATTATTTTATCATTATTGCGATCCTGACTATTTTTTTACAAAAAGAAATTACCATAACGCAATTTCAATTGTTGGCTATTCCTTTAGCTTTACTTTTACCGCTTTCTTTTTTAAGTTTTAAAAGAAAAGAAATTGGAAGTGGTTTGCATATGGCATGGTTGATAGGTGTTTTATTTTTGCAGTATCGGTTATTATTTATGTAAAATATTTAAAACCAATTATCTTTGTACTTTTTTAAAGTATTCTAAATAAAAATATTATGAAATTTGGAGTAGTTGTTTTTCCAGGGTCTAATTGTGATGATGATATGATTCACGTACTAGGCACGGTGATGGGACAAGAAGTAAAAAAATTATGGCATAAAGAGACCTCTTTAGAAGGATTTGGAAAAGGAGATTGTATTGTTTTGCCAGGAGGATTCTCTTATGGAGATTACCTACGAGCTGGAGCCATTGCAAGATTTTCACCTATTATGAATTCTGTTATTGAATTTGCAAATAATGGAGGTTATGTTTGGGGTATTTGTAATGGATTTCAAGTATTATGTGAAGCAGGGTTGTTGCCTGGTGTACTTTTAAGAAATAGTAATCAAAAATTTATTTGTAAAAATACTCACCTCAAAACTTTAACAACCCAATCTGCAATTACTTCAAAAATAAGTACTGACCAAGTGCTTCAAATTCCAATTGCTCACGCAGAAGGTAGATATTTTGCTGATGAGGCTACATTAAAATCTTTAAAAGACAATGACCAAATCCTTTTCAAATATTGTGATGAAAATGGTAATGTAAATAATGAGGCAAATCCTAATGGGTCAACTAACGGAATCGCGGGAATTTGTAATGCTAATCGAAATGTATTCGGAATGATGCCTCACCCAGAGCGTGCGTCTGAAATGTTATTAGGAAATGAAGATGGGCGAATAATGTTTGAATCATTGTTGACGGCAACAGTAGAGATGGCGTAATAATTTGTTGATTGGTGAATTAGGTTGAATTTTCGTTGCTAAAGATATTAACTTGACCTAATTCACCAATCAACAAATTCACTAATAATCAATCTCAATATCCACTCACTAAGTAAAATAAACCACTCACCTCCAATTACGAACCAATTAATTTGTTGATTTTTTAATTTTATTTTGAAAAAATAGTGGTGTAATAAATTATATTTTCTAAATTAGCACCAGCCTAAGAATATTACTATAAAATATCGAGGCAGAACAACATATCCAACCCATACATCCCTATAGAGCATATCTTCTCATTCCCATGACCTTCAAGTTCTAATTTCACCCTATATATTATTTGACTTAAGAGCAGTCGGTTAAAAATTTGGTTTCTATCTATTGACCTATTATAAATAGGCGCATCAAAACGAACATTACGAAACGAAAATCAACAATTCTTTAAAGACACCACTTTTTTTAGCTGACTAAATTATATTTAAATCTAAACTGTTTCAATTTTTTAATTCAGCCAGACAATGACAATGAGAGTAGCTTTACTATTTATTTTTTCTTTTGCAATTAATTTTGCATTTGCTCAATTGGAGCCAGTTCAATGGACTTTTGATGTTGAAAAGGTTAATGAACAGGAGTATGACATTATTTTTACTGCCAAAATTGATAAAGGATGGTCAGTATATTCTCCTCACCTTGAATCTGATGAAGGACCAATTCCTACGACATTTGAATTTTATAATAATGACCTCAAAGCGGTAGGTAAAGCCCGTGAAGAAGGTAATCGTAAGGAAACTTTTGACGAAATGTTTGGTATGAACCTCATTAAATTTAGCGGAAAAGCTAGATTCACACAGCGTATCAGAGTAAATGCTACTAATTCTAATACAGTTTCAGGGCATTTAACTTACATGACTTGCGATGATGAAAGCTGTCTTCCTCCTGAAGACGTTAATTTCGAAATTGCATTATCAGACGATTAAATTTTTTTCTTGTAATTTGTTAAATTAAGTCAAGTCAAAACGAAAACTACACATTTTTACGTTTTAAAAATCAAAACCTACTACACAACAACAACATAACCATTATATAAACAATTTTGAGAAATGGTTTTGATTAAAGAGTTCTAAAAAAATAGAATTCATAGCATATTATGAGAAGCCATTGTTAGTGATTGGCAGTAAGCAGTAAGTGCTTGCTGCCAATCACTATTTTTGTATGTCAATAGGTGTGTAAATGACACTAAAGAACATTACATTTGTAAAATTATAATGCAAACATTGATATTTTTGCAATACATGAAAGAACCTTTTTGTATTCATATTAATTAAAAAAGGTGTCAGAATATGGTTATTAGATTATTGAGTTACTAAGTTATTTCCGAATACGGTTAAAACAGGTTAAATCGGAATAACCAATAACTTAATAACAGTTAGCTTAAAATATTTTTTGACGCTTAAAAACAAATTTTAGTCATGCGATTACTGTTAGCACTACTTCTTAGCATCAGTTTTTCCGCTTCCTTTGCACAAATTTATAATCCTGTAAAGTGGGAAACGGACTACAAACAAGTCAGCGAAAATGAATTTGACCTCATCTATAAAGCCACAATAGAGGATGGTTGGAAAATATATTCTCAATATCTAGAAAGTGATGATGGGCCAATTCGAACTTCATTTAATTATGATGAGGGATCGCATTATGAGTTGGTTGGAAAAAATAAAGAATCCAGTAATGCGCAAAAGAAACATGATAAGGTTTTCGATATGGAACTTATCACATTTGTTAAAAATGCTGAATTTACTCAACGAGTAAAAGTAAGCGATTTGAGTAAACCAGTTGTGGGGTATTTGGAATTTATGACTTGCGATGCAACGAAATGTTTACCTCCAAATCAAATTGATTTTGAGTTCAAACTAGTCAATTCGATGAAAGCATCGGGTGGGGGAGAAGAGGAAAAAGAGGAACCTAAGCCAGAACCTGAACCTGAAAAAGAACAACCTGATCCTGAAAAAACACCTCAAGGGCAAGGAGGAGATTTGTCCTTTAACTCAGGTGCGAATGGTGGCGAAGGTGGAAATAACCAAAATCAAACAAAAACAAAAACAACAACCACCACCACTACCACAACTGTTCCCATCACTCCAAAAGTTGAAACTGCAAAATCAAATTCTTCTGATTTAATTGCTCAAAATAATATCGAAGCGACACTTCCTCAAACTGAAGATTCAGCCTCGACTGATGGAGGTGGAATTGATCTTAAAAAAACAACGACATGGGAAACATCCTTGGAAAAGATAAGTGGAGATGAATACAATTTAATTTTAAAAGCAAAAATTATTGATGGTTGGTATTTGTATTCTCAATATCAAGAAAGCGAAGATGGTCCATATCCTACTGCCTTTAATTATGATGAAGGAGAGCATTATGAATTGGTAGGAAAAACTGAAGAGTCAGAGAATCGAAAAAAGGTGTACGATAAAGTTTTTGAAATGGATGTTCAAAAATTTACAAAAGAAGCCACCTTTACTCAAAAAATAAAAATTAAAGATCCTTCAAAACCAGTTACTGCATACGTCGAATTCCAAACTTGTGATGATAAGCAATGTATCATGAATAC
>CAKZSH010000040.1 GCA_937918905.1 uncultured Saprospiraceae bacterium | reverse complement strand
TTTTTATTACTTAACTCCAGTTGCGGATAAATTTGATTGATGATTTTGTATTTAAAAAAATTGTATTGGGATGATGTGTATTAGGTATTGAGAATGGTTCGTAGTCCCAATACTTAATACCCACAATCTCATATCAAATTATCCGCAACTTGAATTAGTCATGTAAACTTATTTCAGTTTTACATGACTATTTTATCTTTTAGAACAATTATTATTCTAAATTTGTTAAAACAAAAAATGCAATTTCAAGTATTGATAAAAGAACAGTTACTAGTTTTGTAAAAAATAAAATTTTATGATTTCAAAAAAAATGACCAAAGCCTTAAACCAACAAATCAGTTTAGAAGGCTACGCTTCTTTTTTATATTTGTCTATGGCATCATGGTGCGATAGCGAAGGATTGGAAGGATGTGCAAACTTTATGAATCGTCAATCCGAAGAAGAAAGAGAACATATGTTGAAAATATTTGAATACATGAGTGAAGTGGATGCCCATGCTTTGACACCTGCGATAGCGCAAGTTCCTCACAAATTTAGTACTCCTCAAAAGATGTTCGAAATGGTATATCAGCATGAGCAAAAAGTGACTAAATCCATTCATAGTCTTCTCAAAATCGCTAAAGCTGAAAATGATTATACAACTGAAAATTTTCTTCAATGGTACATTATGGAACAGCGAGAAGAGGAAAATTTAATGCGCTCTATTTTAGATAAAATCAAACTAATTGGAGATAGTCCAATGACCTTGTATTATATTGATAAAGAAATAGATGCCATTAATGATTTAGAAGTGAAGGCAGATGCGAAAGGTGAATAAAAGATAATTAAGGGACTAGGAAATAAATAATCTACCCACCTGACGGCTTCTTTTTCTCTTTGACTTCATGAAAAAATGAAGCCGTACCGCAGGGTATGCCTTAATTTTTACATTTCCTCTAAGAAAAAAACAACCTCGTCATCTGGGTAGATTATTTAATTCCTAGTACCTTAACTTTATAAAAAAAACGGTTAACAATCTCATTTGAGTTGTCAACCGTTTTTTCAATTTAAGTTCTAAGACAGAATTATGAATAAGTTATTTCGAGGTTGTTTTTTTATCCTTCTAGGCAAAAAACGTAGGTGAACCCTTTGGTTCGGCGATGCTTTTTAACGAAGAATAATAATTCAATAAGATAACCTTTTATCCCTTTTGACTTTAAAATACTAATGAATATAGAGGCATCACTTTCAAAAGGATAATCTTGTTTAAAATAAGATAGAACTGTTTTACAAAAAAGAAATTATTGCACTCTGCCTAGGTAAGTTTCTCAAACCATTTTTCTTTAGGAAAGTCTTTGCCAATCGTAATAACTGCACCGATTTGAGGGAGTAAGAGATTAATATTTTTAGATTCTGCTATTTCACATAAATGTTCAATCGGTTCTTTCCAATGATGAACGGACAAATCATACTTTGCCCAATGAACTGCTAACAATGCTTTTGCATTTATATCTTCACTTGCTTGAGCGGTCTCTTGAGGAAACATATGTACGGCTGGCCAATATTCACTATATGCTCCACATTCCAAAATTGCTAAATCAAATGATTGGTATTTTTCTCCTATTTTTTTAAATCCATCATAATACCCTGAATCAGAACCTATAAAAATTCTTTGATTTTGACCTTCCATCACCCAAGAACACCACAAACTTGTAAACCTTTTTACAAAACCTCTTCCTGCAAAATGTCTTGTTGGTTCACATGTAAACTTAATGTTATCATCAAACTGAACAGACTCTCCCCAATCAAATTCTTCAATATATTTTGCATCTACTCCCCACCTTTCCAAATGCGCACCTACGCCTAATGGAGCAATAATTCGTTTTATTTTTTCCCTTAAAAAAGGAGCAGTCGTATGATCCAAATGATCGTAATGGTCATGGGTAAAAATGACTGCATCAATTTCTGGTAAGTGATCTGTCAGATATGGATTTTGATAGTCAAATCTTTTAGGGCCAAAAAACGAAAACATAGAAGCCCTTTCTCCAAATACTGGATCAATTAAAAAAACCTTTCCATGCATTTTTATTAAATAAGTGGAATGCCCTAACCAACATAACAATGCTTTTTCGTTACTACTATTTTTAAATTTATTTAGATCAATCGGAAGATTAGAAATGGGTTGCTGAGGGATTCGACTGCGACCTGTCATCAGCCATTTCCACATGATTTTTACGAAAGAAAAAGGTGGCATTTTGAGACTTGTAGGAGTATTGTTTTCAAAAATACTATTGACGTAGTTGGGAGAGGCTTGCATTTTTTGTAGGCGTTCTCCTTTTGGTTTTCCTCCCATTGCATGATGAAAAGTGGAGAATAAAAACATATAAAATATGAGTAGCAATAGCGCAACTATTGGTAGAAAGAGATAGGACATTTTGTGTAAGTATGTTTGTTGTTTATTTTTTTGTAAAGGAAGAAAAAAGAATCGTTTTTTACATTCCTAGTCACAAGGTGACTCATTCAATTTTCAACTGGCAAATTACAATTTACTGGAGCTGGAGCATTGATGTACGGTGTGTCTACTCCCAAAGAATACTCTTTCCCTTTTGGATATACTTTTTAATATTAATCCAAAATGCCACAAACAAATAAAAAATAACTGGTGAACCCAATGCTACAAATGAGGTATAAATAAAATATAACCGAACTCGACTAGAGGCAATTCCCATTTTTCGACCAAGGTAACTACAAACTCCAAATGCGGATTTTTCAAGTAAGTCTTTAATTTGATTCATTACTTTATTTTTAATGTGTATAAGTGTATGTGTATATATGTGTTTATGTTTTCCGAATAATATGATAGTCAAATTTACAAAAAAAATCAAAATATTTTGAAAACATAAACACCTATACACTCATACACTTTAACACATGTATCCTTACTGCTCAAATGCATATTGAATAATATTAGCTCCCATTCGAAGTGCTTGCATACGCACCTCCTTAGGATCTTTATGGACATCTTGATCTTCCCAACCATCTCCTAAATCAGATTCAAAAGAATAAAAACAAACCAAACGTCCTTCGTGAATCAATCCAAAACCTTGGGCTGGTTTATCATCATGTTTATGGATTTTAGGAAGCCCATTTTTAAATTCAAATTTTTGATGATAAATCGGATGCTCAAATGGTAATTCGATAAACTCATTTTCAGGAAACACTTTTTTCAAAGCTGCTCTAACATATGGATCCATTCCATAGTTGTCATCAATATGTAGGAAACCTCCCGCCAAAAGATAATTCCGTAAATTCTCTGCTTCGGCATCTGAGAATACCACATTTCCATGACCTGTCATATGCAAAAATGAAAAATTAAATAATTCTGCACTCCCCACTTCTACCGTCCCATAATCTTCTTCAAAATTGGTTCCCAACTCTCGATTACAAAATTCAGCAAGGTTCGGCAACGCAGTTGGATTGGAATACCAATCTCCTCCCCCATTGTATTTTAATAATCCCATTTGCAAACTGGGTTTTTCGACATTTGAAATAAATGCGAAGCAAAACAAAATCGGAAGTAGGTAAATTATCTTTTTCATAAACTATTTTTTTTAAAAAACGGTGAACGTTTAAGGGTGAACTGTGAACCTTATGACGTTCATCGAATTATCGGTTTTTACAAAATTATTGATTAACCGTTCACCGTTAAGAGTTAACCGTTAATAAGATTTACAATATGACAGGCAACAATTCCTGCCGTCTCCGTCCTCAATCGACTATCGCCCAAACTAATTCCTTTGTAATTATTTTCCAAAGCTAATTGAATTTCTTTTTGTGAAAAATCACCTTCAGGACCAATCAATATGGTAACGTTTTGAGGAGGAGAATATTCTTTTTTTAAATGGTTTAAATTATCGTCATTGCAGTAAGCAATATATTTCAGCGTATCGTTTTCTTTTTTTATAAAATTCTGATAATCAGTCAGTTCATTTAATTTTGGCAAATATGCTTTAAGGGATTGCTTAGCTGCTGACAGTAGGATTTTTTCCAACCGATCAATACGAATCCTTTTTCGTTCTGAGCGGTCGCAAAGAATAGGAGTAATTTCATCAATCCCAATTTCAGTTGCTTTTTCCAAAAACCATTCTAATCGATTAATGTTTTTGGTAGGAGCAATTGCGATGTGTAAGCGAACCTTACGTTGATTATACGATGGCGTATGTTTTATGATACTAAGGACACATTGTTTTTTATGCACCTCCATAATTTCACCTTCATATAGCCCTCCTACTCCATCAATAAAATGTAAAATATCTCCCTCTTTTTTACGAAGCACTTGAATATGTCGAGCTTCCTCTTCTATGAAGATGGCCATATTCTCTTTGATATTTTGTGTATAAAAAAGCTGCATAATGATGGTTTGATGTGTTTAGGTGTATGAGTGTATAGGTGTTTATGTTGACGAAATAA
The DNA here is from genome assembly GCA_937918905.1 of uncultured Saprospiraceae bacterium. GTDB lineage: Bacteria > Bacteroidota > Bacteroidia > Chitinophagales > Saprospiraceae > CAJQQY01. The sequence continues at coordinate 20,087 of CAKZSH010000040.1, read as the reverse complement.
CGGTGAGACTAAAAATCAATAGTATTCGACAACATCTACACCTATACACTCATACACCCAAACACATATTTTAGTACTTTTGCACTCGTTTGCAACATATCACTTAAAAATGATGTTTTAAACAATATTAGTTAGAAAATTTTCAACAAATAAAAATATATAAATGGGTACTTTGGTAATGGTGGGGCAACTAATTTTAAGTTTGTCCATTTTAATTGTACTTCACGAGGGCGGGCACTTCTTACCTGCCAAGTGGTTTGGGACTAGAGTAGAAAAATTTTACCTCTTTTTTGACCCTTGGTTTGAGTTATTTAAATTCAAACATGGAGAAACAGAATACGGAATTGGGTGGTTGCCATTTGGTGGTTATGTAAAGATTGCGGGGATGATTGATGAAAGTTTTGATACAGAACAATTGGCGCAAGAACCACAGCCTTGGGAGTTTAGAAGTAAACCTGCTTGGCAACGATTAGTGATTATGTTGGGTGGAGTTACGGTGAATTTCGTTTTAGGGCTTTTGATTTTTATAGGAATTTTGTTCACTTGGGGAGAATCTTTTTTACCTAATAAAAATGCAATTTATGGAATTTCGACCTCAGAAATGGGAGAAAAATTTGGTCTAAAAGATGGTGATAAAATATTAAAAGTAGGGACTGAACCTTTCGATAAATTCGAACCGAATGCACTTATTAAGGCTGTAATTTTTGATGAGAATCCATCCATCACAGTAGAACGAGATGGTCGTGAAGAAACGCTTCAAATTCCAGAAGAAGTAAAAGGAATCGTAACGAGTAGAGAAAATCAAAGAAAAAATTTGATTTATCCTCGAACTCCATTTGTTGCGGGAGCTTTTGCGAAAGGTGCTCCTGCTGAAAAAGCTGGACTAAAATTAAAAGACCACATTATTAAATTCAATGATACTGAAACCCCATATTTTAAAGATTTTCGAGAGCTTGCTAAAGTTCAAAAAGATAAGGATGTGTTGGTAACGGTTATTAGAAATGAAAAAGATACTATAACAATTCCTATTCATACCGACACTTCGGGTAGAATTGGAGTGTCTCCATTTGGGTATGATTATTTTTTCGATATTGATACGACTCACTATAGTTTTGCGGAGTCGATTCCTGCAGGAATCTCAAAAGGAATCAATTCACTTACTGAACAAATTAAAGCTATCGGTCAAATCGTAACTGGTGGGCTAAGTGCAAAGGATAATTTAGGAAGTGTATTTACCATTGCTAAACAATACGGAACGGTTTGGGATTGGCATCGGTTTTGGTCCTTGACGGGATTGCTTTCTTTGCTATTGGCATTTTTAAATTTATTACCTATTCCTGCCTTGGATGGTGGCCACGTAATGTTTTTGTTATACGAGGTGATTAGTGGTCGTAAACCTAGTGATAAAATTGTGGAGTATGCTACGATTGCTGGTTTTCTGTTGCTGGTATGTTTGATGGTTTTTGTTTTAGGATTAGATATTTGGAATAACTTTTTTAGGTAAAAAATAACTTTGAATTTTTAGCCGCAGATGAACGCTGATTTTTTATTATTCGAAAAACGCGTTTAAGAAAATCATAAAAAATCAGCGTTCATCTGCGGCTAAAAAAAATCAAAATTCAACATACATCATTATTTGCAAATGAATTATTTCGAATTCTTCGACATCCCTGTCAGTTTTTTATTAGACGAGGCGCAAGTCAAAAGGACTTTTTATCAAAATAGTAAAAAGTACCATCCCGACTTTTATACTTTGGAATCGGAAGAGAAACAAATGGAAGTGTTGGAAATGTCTACGTTGAATAATGAGGCGTATAAAACACTTTCTAATTTTGATAAAAGAATGAAATATATTCTCGAAATCAAAGGTGCTTTAGCGGAGGAAGGAAAAAATCAAATCCCTCAAGATTTTTTGATGGAAATGATGGACATCAATGAAAACTTAATGGAATTAGAATTTGATTTTGATGCCACTAAATTTAATCAAGTCAAAGCGGATTTAAAATCATTGGAATCTGATTTATTAAAAACCGTTCAACCTCATCTGGAAAATTATAACGATAAAGATTCCAATGAAAAGGAACTAATTGAAATAAAAAATTATTATTTGAAAAAGCGTTATTTATTGCGAATTAAGGAAAATTTAAATAAATTTGCGACGCTTTAGAAAGAAGCATTTCTAAGAATGAATCTTCACTTAATTAATATTGAAATCACCAATTCCTTCATTATTAATTTTTCATTCTTCATTAATAAGCCGGTGTGGCGGAATTGGTAGACGCGCTGGATTCAAAATCCAGTTCTCGCAAGAGAGTGAGGGTTCGATTCCCTCCGCCGGTACTAAACTAAAATCCTATCTTCTTAATTGAAGGTGGGATTTTTATTTAACAGGAAACCTAAGAATCAGGCGGAATCAAAATCACATCCGCTCTCCTATTCCTCAACTTCCCCTCCCAAGTTCTATTATCAAAATCAGGATTCAACTCTCCATAATCTTTCCTTTGAATTACCGCTTCTGGAATCCCTCTCAATTCCAATAATCGAATAGTAGAAGCACTTCTCATTTGAGACAACCATTGATTATATTCCAAAGAACCAATCGTATCTGTATGACTCGTTACAATAATTTGATATTGATCCAAACCATCAATACCATCTAAAAAATCATTGAGTTCTTCTTTCTGACGGTTATCAATATAATAATCGCCACCTCCAAAGAAAATACTTTTGATATACGGAGGGCCTTCTTTTTGTTGAGCTTTAATATTTGAAAAACAAAAAATAAAGAGGATTAATAAAAAGGAAGTTTTCATATTATAAGTTTTGATGAAAGATAGAAAAAACAATTAAAATGTTTGGAGTAAAATAATTGATCTGTCTTTCAAATAGCTATGAATGAAATCATCTCTAATGTGAAATTGAATTATATTTTCTTTATAGCCTTACACTAGTTTTAATTTTTTCCTTACTTTTAACCTAGTGTTCGACCAACTTAAAATTGACGGCTGCTTTTGGAGAAAAATAATATGACTTTTTGTTGAAGAACCTTTTCCATAGCTACGGCTATTCAAAAGAACCTTCCCCTCAATTCATATCATTTTTCCCTCAAAATCAACTCGTCATTTCAAGTTGGTCAAACACAAGATCAAAACAAAACGAAAATATGGATTTAGCAGTAGGAGTATTTAGAGGTACTTTAGGTATTGCAGTACTTATTGGTATTTGCTTTTTATTGAGTAATAATCGAAAAGCAATTGATTGGGGCTTAGTCATCAAAGGTTTAATTATTCAATTGGTTCTTGCCTTAGCTTTATTAAATATTCCAATTTTTAGTATTATTTTTAAAAAGGTCTCTGACTTTTTTGTTGAAATTTTAGAGTTTACAACTGCAGGTTCTATATTTTTATTTGGTCCCAATATCATGGACGCTTCGCAATCTTGGGGTTATATTTTTGCCTTTCAAGTTTTACCTACCATCATATTTTTTGCAGCGTTTTCATCCCTTCTTTATTATTTAGGAATTTTACAACGGATCATTTTTGGTTTTGCATGGCTAATGAGAAAAGTAATGGGGCTTTCTGGATCTGAAAGTTTAGCTGCTGCTGCCAATGTTTTTATTGGTCAAACGGAGGCACCTTTAGTTGTAAAACCTTATTTGGAAAAAATGACAAGGTCAGAATTGCTTTGCTTGATGACAGGAGGTATGGCAACGATTGCAGGTGGAGTGTTTGCAGCTTATGTAGGATTTCTGGGAGAATCATTTGCCGTACTTCCAGATGTAACTAATATGACAGAGGAAGCAGGTAAAGAAGCGATTGCTGCTGCTATAAAAGCATCAAAGGAATTATTTGCACAACATCTTTTGATGGCTTCCATCATATCTGCACCTGCTGCAATTGTGGCTTCAAAAATATTATACCCTCAAGATAATCCTGAAGAGGTCAATCAAGATTTTATGATTCCAAAGGATAAAATTGGAAGTAATTTGTTGGAAGCAATCGCCATTGGAACAACTGATGGATTAAAATTAGCGGTAAATGTAGGAGCAATGTTATTAGTTTTTACTGCCTTGGTCGCAATGGTCAATTATTTCCTTAGTGATGTCATTGGATATTATACACCACTAAATGGTTGGGTCTCGGATTTTGCTCAATACTTAAAAGCTAACGATTTTAAAATTCAACCTACGGCTATGGAAGGTTTGAATTTAGAATTTCTTTTGGGATGTTTGTTCGCCCCTATCTCATGGTTGTTGGGAGTACCCAGCACGGACATATTTTTAGTAGGTCAATTACTCGGTCAAAAGACTGCAATCAATGAATTTTTTGCTTATGCAGAATTAGGGAAATTCACAAAAGTCTTAGAAGTAAAATCTTTAATTATTGCGACTTATGCACTATGTGGTTTTGCAAATTTCGCTTCGATAGGAATTCAAATTGGAGGGATTGGCGCAATTGCTCCTGGACAAAAAGCAACTGTTGCTGAGTTTGGAATCAAAGCTTTAATTGGTGGTACGATTGCATGTTTTATTACGGCTGCAATTGCTGGAATGATCGTCCAAAGCAATAGCTTTCTTATTTAACGGTGAATTGTGAACGTTGAACTGTGAACAAAAAATGGTGATTCTATTTTAGAAAAGTTCACAGTTCAACGTTAACCGTTATAAGTTAAATAACATTCGCTCTCCTTTCTTCTCTTCAAAAAACTGCCCATTTTCATAAGCTAAATGTCCTGAAACTATTGTCGCATCAATGCTTCCTTTAAAGGTGTGTCCTTCAAATGGCGACCAATTACATTTATAATGAATATTGTCTTTAGCCACTCCCCACTCCTTTTCAACATCGACAATGACTAAGTCAGCCCAAAAACCTTCATCAAGATAACCTCTTTCTTTTACCTTAAAACATTGCGCTGGAGCATGACACATTTTTTCCACAATACGTTCCAAAGAAATTTTTCCTTGATGATAAAATTCCAACATCACATTCAATGTATGTTGAATCAAAGGCACACCTGAAGGTGCTTTGAGATAACCGTTGCTTTTCTCTTCCCAAGTATGCGGTGCATGATCGGTAGCAATAATATCCAATCGGTTATCCAATAGTGCAGGGAATAATGCTTCTTGATGAGCAGGTGCTTTTATGGCAGGATTACATTTTATTTGAGTACCAAATTTTTCGTATTGTTTGGCATTAAAATACAAATGATGTACACACACCTCAGAGGTAATTCTTTTCTCTGTCAATGGAATATCATTTCTAAACAACTCCAATTCATCGGCAGTAGAAATATGTAAAATGTGCAATCGAGTATTATACTTTTTAGCCAATTCGATGGCCATACTAGACGATTTATAACACCCTTCTTCTGTACGAATTATTGGATGTAATTTGATTGGAATATCATCTCCATATATTGCTTTGTGATATGCCAAGTTCTGTCGAATAGTGGCTTCATCTTCACAATGAGTTGCAATCAACATCGGTACTTTTGAAAATAATCCTTCCAATGTCGTTCGATCATCCACCAACATATTTCCAGTACTTGATCCCATAAAAACTTTTACCCCACAAACATTTTCAGGATTAGTTTTTAAAACTTCCTCTAAGTTATCATTGGAAGCACCCATAAAAAATGAATAATTGGCTAGGGATTTTGTGGCTGCAATATCATATTTATCTTGAAGCAATTGTTGAGTAAGTGCAGCAGGTTTGGTATTTGGCATTTCCATAAATGAGGTAACTCCTCCTGCCACCGCAGCTCGTGGTTCCGTATACAAATCCGACTTATGCGTCAATCCTGGTTCTCTAAAATGAACTTGGTCATCAATGATTCCTGGAAGAACATATTTTCCAGTAGCATCAATTTCACGATCAGCGGATTGGTCAATTGAACCATCTATTTTTTCAATTCTACCATTTTTAATAAAAATATCTCCACTTGTAATTTTTCCTCGATTTATTATTTGTGCGTTTTTGATTAAGATTGTAGCCATTTCTAAATTTAATTTTTCAATAAAAAATTTTTAAAACATTAACTTATAAGGATTATTGCTTTAAGCAAAGCAAATAAATAAGGTGGGCGAAAATAATGAAAAGCAATAATTTTATGGATATAAATAAAAACTTAATTGAAGTATTTTTATAAACTATTGATTATCAGCACATTAACACTACAATTTGGGTAAAAAAAATAAGCCGCATTTTCTGTTGAAAATGCGGCTCATCACAAATTATAATCCCATGAACATATCCAAATTAAATATTTTGGAGTTAAGCAATGACTTAACCTATATTTTTATTGCACAAATAGTGCAGTATTATTTCTTTAATATGAAATTTTATTTAAATTTGTGCTTCTCAAGTTATATTCCCACGAACAAAAAAAGTTTAGAAAAGTCGCAATCTTAATAATTTATTATTGAGATTGTTGACTTTCTATAACAAATCAAAATTTCATCTTAGTTTTAAAAGCTATTTATTTTCAACCCGCATCATTTTGCGGTTTTTTTATGTCTACTAGTGAGGTGTTCACCTCTATATTTTATCAGAGATTTTTGAAAGAATAGTTTAATCACAATCCAGAAAACCTTTCAGGATTGTGACTAACTATCAACAAATTATAATCCCATGAACATATCCTTTTTCAATGCCGCTCTTCGCAGCTTTTGATTACAGCTTTTTGTAATCCACTTCAAATCATTCTACCTCTTTATATTTTAGATCAGAGATTTTAAAAAGAATAGTTTAATCACAATCCAGAAAATCTTTCAGGATTGTGACTAACTATCAACAAATTATAATCCCATGAACATATCCTTTTTCAATGCCGCTATTCGCAGCTTTCGATTACAGCTTTTTGTAATCCTTCGCAACTCAATCTGCCTCTTTATATTTTATTAGAGATTTTTAAAAGAATAGTTTAATCACAATCCAGAAAAATTTTCAGGATTGTGACTAACTATCAACAAATTATAATCCCATGAACATATCCTTTTTTTCAATTTTGAAGGCTAACTTTTTAAACCTTCTCTTTCTCCTCTGAAAGTCTTTTTAATTACTTTCTCTCTAAGTACATTACAAATATGGGGACAATCCAACCTATCACAAAGGACAAATTAAGGCTTTTGTGAACTATTTAATTTTATTTTTATTTTCCTTAAAAAACATAAAAAACTGATAATCAGATACTTAAAAAACAATTTCAATGTTTTTTTGTGAAATTTATATATTATTTTCAATCCATTTTGTGAAGGATTTTTCTTAAAAAAAAGTGATTTTTTTTTCAAAAAAAGTTTGGAAATGTCTTTTTGAGTCCTTTTAAACTAGAATTTCAGCATAAATTCAATGGAGAAAAAACAATTTTAGCTAATATTGAGTTGAATTGATATCGACAAAAAATTAAACTCAAAGAATGCAAACCATAAAATTCCCCTATTTCATATTATTTATAGCGTTTTTAGGATTTTCAAATTGCGATTTAGAAAAATCCGTTGAATTAGATCTTCCAACCTATGAGAATCAATTGGTTGTAGAATGTTATTTGGAAGTGGGAAAACCTTTTAATGCAGTAATTTCTGAAAGTGTTAGCTTTTTTGCCCCTACAGATTTGCCATTGGTTGAAGGAGCTACAGTTACCATTACTCATCGAGGTGAAGTTTATAGTTTATCAGCAGGAATATATTCCGATACTTCAACTGCAATTCCTAGATTCTTTAATTACGGGAATGAAATGGTTTGTCCTCCTCATTATAATGAAGATTTCACCATAAATGTAATAGATAAACAAGGACGTTCAGTTACAGCTACCACTCAAATATTAGAGCCTGTACCCATTGATACCTTGGAAGTTATTTGGAAAGAGGATAGTTCTGAAGAGGTGGCTTTGATTTTTACTCGTTTTTTTGATCCACCTGAAACTGACAATTTTTATAGAAGAACTTTTCAAAAAGGAGGCGAACTTGGGAGAGGGACAAATGAACAAGATTTCACTACAACTGATAATTTTGCTGACGACAATAATCAAATCGTTTTTGGGTCTGATTTTAATTTTTATAAAAATGACACTATCATTTCCACCATTTACAATATTGATAAAGCCTATTATGATTTTCAAGAAAGCATGCAAGATGCAATAAATTCTAATGGCAATCCATTTGGACAACCTGGTGTTGTCAAATCAAATATTGAAGGTGGGATTGGAATTTTTACTGGAATTTCTTTTGATCGAAAAATGATGATTATTGATTAATGGTATTGAGATTATGAGTATTAAATATTGAGATTGTCCTATGACTCAATACTCATAATCTCAATACTAATTAATCTTCATCTCAAATGCTCGATCACATCTTGGAGAAGCATTACTTGCAGTAACTTCTTGAAAACCTATTTTTTTATACAAACCATTTGCTTCCTTCAAAACACTTGCTGTTTCTAATTCTACTTTTTTAAAATTCAACTCTTTTGCTTTTTCAATTAAAAATTTTACCATCCATTTTCCTATTCCATTTCCTCTTGCTTCAGGGAGCAAATACATTTTTCTAATTTCTGCGGAAGTTTCACTCAAGGGGAATAATCCAAATGTACCTACCATTTTACCATCCCCATTTTGAATCATTCCAAAATAACCTTTGTCATAGGCTGCTTCAATATCATCCAAGTCCGTATCCGTATGATGTGTATATCCACCTATACCATACTCATCCAATACTGAAAATATAATTTCTTTCGCAATAGAACAATGGTTGTTATTTGCAGGAATATGAGAAAAATTATTGGGCAGCATAATCTTGTCTTTTTTTTGTAAAAAACTGAATTCGGTATAAAAATCTAATTTACAATAATTTTAATTCAAGGTATTTTATTTCCTAAAAAGTTTACCTTTGGGAAAAACAAAACCAACCTATGCTGCCTATAATTTTAGAAAAAAATCTTTCTATAACTAACCTCCATTGGCTAACGGAAGTTTGGGAGATTATGACCGAACAATTGGGAATTCCTAAATCTGATGCCAACCGAATATTTCAAATCATTTTAGATAAACATAACGAACCTCATAGAGAATATCATAACTTATCGCACATCTATAGTATGCTAATGATGGCCGAAGAGTTCTATGATTTTATTGAACATTCTCATTTATTTGATTTGTCGATTTGGTTTCATGATATTATTTATGATGCCTCCTTGCAAGATAATGAAATGCAAAGTGCAGAACTTGCAATTGAATTGTTACAACCATTTTTGCCAGAGCATTTTTTAACGCACTTGAAGGAAATGATTGTGAGTACTAAAACACATAGTCCTCTCCTACCTCATCATGATAATAAATTATTTCTGGATTTGGATTTAGCGATTCTTGCAACAGAATCTAAAGTGTATGATGCCTATGCAAAAGCAATTCGAAAAGAGTACAGTATCTTTCCTGATGAACTTTATTATGCTGGAAGGAAGCATGTTTTAAATGGCTTTCTTGAAAAGGATAATATTTACTTTACAACTTTTTTTCAAGAACGATTTGAAAAGACTGCTAAGAAAAATATTGAAGCGGAGGTGAATTCCTTGAGTTGATAGTTTCGCTTCGCTTAGGAATGGTACATAATTAATTTATTGGTCTCAGGAAGGGTTTAAAACCTCGTACTTTTATTAAAAAACGGGTTTTGAAGAGGGGAAAAAGGGAAGACGAATTTACGATTTGAGAAGTTTTTTCGAATAACGGTGAACGCAATGATTGGGGGTGTTTATTTAACGGTGTCTATTAATTTTCTTCTTAGCCGTCGGATGTAAATCCGACTCTCTCGGTCGAATAATATTGACTTTAAAACATTGATAATCAAGCGTTTAGATCATACGTTTTTTGATGAAAGAGTCGGATTTACATCCGACGGCTAAGAAGAACAAGCTCAAAGACACAAATTCATGAACACTCCCAATGATTCGTCAAAACTTCTCAAATCGTAAATCCTTTTTCCTTTTCCCCCTCTTCCCGCTCCTTCTTCAAAATTAAAAATTAGACGACTTTTAGTCGTCAGTCAATTAACCCACTTATTTCAGTAAGTGGTAGTTCAGTTGACAACAATCAGCGATGCTACTGAAACCATCAACATCATTCCATTTGTTCTTGAGCAGTCTCCCACTCCTCCATGACCTTATCCAAATCATTTTTTAATTCTTGGTATTTAGCAATTTCTTTATCCGCATCAGGGCTTTGATAAAATTCAGCTTCCGCCATTTTCAAATCCATTGCAGCAATTTTTGATTCTAATTTTTCTATTTTTCGTTCTGCATTTTGGACAGCACGTTGTAATTTTTTTCTTGTTTCATAATCCAATTCAGGTTTTTCGGGTTCGCTTGAAGCGTTGGCTTTTTGAGTTCTCATTTCTACATCACGCATATTATCCATTTCTCTTTTTTGCAAAAAGAAATTAATATCACCGAGATAAGTTTTTAATTTTTGATCACGGAACTCTATTGTTTTTGTAGTCAAATTTTCTAAAAAATCTCTATCGTGAGAAACGACAATCATTGTCCCATCATAATCATTCAACGCATTTTTTAAAATATCTTTTGATAAAATATCCAAGTGATTGGTAGGCTCATCCAGCACCAATAAATTGAATGGACGTAACAACAAACAAGCCAATGCCAACCGTGCTTTCTCACCTCCTGAAAGCACAGAAACTTTTTTCTCTACATCCTCTCCACTAAACATAAAGGAACCTAAAATATTTCGAACTTTAGATTGCATTTCAGCAGGAGCTGCATTTTCCATGGTTTCTAGAAGCGTCAATTTTAAGTCTAATTCTTCAGCTTGATTTTGAGCATAATATCCAATTTGCACATTATGTCCGAGGGTAATATCACCCGCAGTCGCTGGGAGTTTATGAATAAGCATTCGAGCCAAAGTCGTTTTACCTTGTCCATTTTGCCCTACAAAAGCAACTCGATCTCCTCGATCTAATTTAAGTTCCACATCTTTTAAAACATCAAGTGAACCATAACTTTTACTCACGCTTCTTGCATCGACTACGACTTGCCCTGAGCGAGGTGCTGGAGGAAATGTCAAAACCATAGCTCGATTATCTGCACTATCAATTTCTATTCTTTCAACTTTATCCAACTGCTTTTTCATACTTTGAGCCATCTTCGTTTTAGTCGCTTTTGCCATAAAACGGGTAATGGTTCTTTCTTTTTCAGCAATTGCTTTCTGTTGGTTTTTATAGGCTGCTTCTTGCATGGCTCTACGTTCAACTCGCAACTCAACAAATTTGGAATAGGAGGCTTTGTAGTCAAATAATTTCCCCCACTCCAACTCAACTGTACGAGTAGTCACATTATCTAAAAATTGCTTATCGTGCGAAATCGTAACAACTGCTCCAGTATAAGTTTTTAGAAATTTTTCTAACCAAATGATAGATTCGATATCCAAGTGATTGGTCGGCTCATCCAGTAATAAATAATCAGGATGTTGCAAAAGCATCTTAGTCAACTCTACCCTCATTTGCCAACCACCGCTAAATTCATCAGTTAACCGCCCCATGTCAGTACTTTTAAATCCAAGTCCTTTTAAAACTTTTTCGGCTTTGGCTTCCATCGATTCTCCTCCCATTACATAAAATCGTTCATTGGATTCTGAAAGCTCGTCTAGTAATTTAGTGTACTCCTCTGATTCATAATCCGTTCTTTTGGCTACTTCTTCATTGAGTTGAGCTATCTTTTTCTCTAATTTTTTGATGGCATCAAAAGCAGTCATAGCTTCTTCTAAGACTGTTTTACCTTTTGGCAATTGCATATCTTGATGCAAGTAACCAATAGTTTTACCTCCAGGGATTACCAATTCTCCTTCGTCAGGAGTCATCTCTTTTGCTAGAATTTTAAGAATGGTAGATTTTCCTGATCCATTTCTACCGACAAGACCTAATTTGTCTCTAACCCCTATGACCAAATTTATTTTATTTAATAAAACTCGATCACCATACTTGATATAAATATTATTTGCTGAAATCATAATGAAAAAAGAAAATCAATGGATTTAAAAATTGAAGTTGTTTAAAAGAGGTACAAAAATAGGTTTTATTCTAAATAATTTTAGATTCCATCCTTCTCATTTCTTCACGAAAAAGAGCGACAACATATCTAAAAAATTAATATTTCAAAAAAAAAATTCATAAAAACTTGACTTTGTTAATTCCTGACCTGCCAGTGGCATGGTTTTTTATCATATTTAAGAAATACTAATAACCAGAAAATACACATACCATGAAAAAAAGGAAACTGCTAACCCTATTTCTATTCTTTTTTACGACTTTTTACATTTCAGAAATTCATGCCCAAGTGGGTATTGGAACTGAAAACCCAACAAATACCCTTCACATAAAACCTGCGGATTCAAATGAGGATCCCTTAAAAATTGAAGACTTGAATCAACTAATGCAAGGTGACTCTGCCTTTTTGGTAGTAGACCCTTCTACAGGAGTGATTCGATACATGCCTTATAGTGAATTACTAACCCACGTAAATATTAACGTAGATCAAAGTAACACTAACGAAATTCAAAACGCCTCAGAAGTACCATTAAGTCCAAATTTTGACGTGGACAGCAATGGCTTTATGGAAGAAAATGTACAAGAAGCAATTGAAGCTCTAGCCAGCAAATTACCAAAAGGCACCTATAGATCTATAGGTGAAGCGAGGAATGCTGGACTAGTTAATGGAGAAGCTTTTTATTCTCATCCAGAAGGCGTATTTGGTTGTAGCGGATGTATCATCACTTTATATGAAGGCATGAATTAGTGCTTTTGTTGGAGAAATTAAAAATCTAGAATATTTAATAATCTCTCTCTCAATAATCATTTTTCTTTCCATTGCACCTGATGTTTTAATCAAAAACATCAGGTGTTTTGTTTTTCACTTCTTCTTTTTTTTTCAACTTTTCTATATCGGATTTACTGGAGATTCATATCTCTTATTTTATATTTTTTTATCTAAAAACACTAATTAAACAATTCTTGATTATGAGAAAGAAAATTTTATTAATGCTTTCGTTTTTCTGTTTCATGGGAGCTACTATGTTTGCACAAACTATAGAGGGTGGTGCAGGTATTATCCATGTAACTGGAGATCCAAACTTAAATCTTGACTTAGCTAACATTTCTGTCAATGAAGGTAATGTTGCTTACGACAATGATGCTCAATTAGTTTACTTTTTTGACCCTGCTGGTACTGCTTATACAGGTGGTGCTACTCCAGGTACTCAATGGGTAGCTGTTGACATTGCAGGATTAGTTGATCCAATTACAAATATCTTAACTCCTGAAACAGAGTTAACAACAACTATTGTAAATGGAGTAGCTACGATTGAATTCGAATCAGATGCAACTATTTCATTTGATGCAACTACAAATCAATTGACATTTACTGATGTTGATGGAGATGATACGACCATTGATATTAGTGGTGCAACTGTAGTTCAAGCTGACAATGCAAGTATTACTGTAAATGGTTCAGGTACAACTGCAGCTCCATACACAGTAGAGTTGACTGGTGCGGACGTAGCAGGTAATGCAGGAACTGTTCCTGTTACAGATGGTACTGGTACTTTGACGTGGACGAATGTTGTACAAGATGCAACAGTTACTGCTGATGGTCAAATTCAGTTATCATTTACTGATGGTACGACTTCATTATTAGACTTAGGAACAGCTCCTAAAGTATCTAATATCACAGAGCTTAATGCGGAAGCTGCTGCACTTGCTGCAGGTACTTCAGGAATTGCAATTGCTGATGAAAACAATACGTTTGGATTACCAGCTACTTCAAGTGTAGGGGTGATCTTCTTTATCAGTAACTAATTCTTGAAAATTACGTTAAATTTCGAGGCTGATTTTTTTTAATCAGCTTCGAAATTTCCTTCTTTAAATTGACTAACAAGCCGTTTACTTATTTGAAAAATAAGTAACATAAAATAAAACCTTTTTTTAGGTTTGAAATAGAAAGATGGATTCATGAAGAAAATTATCCCCCTGATTTTTGCAGTATTTTATATCACATTTTCCAATGGTCAAGCAGTTGGAGGATGGGGAAATTGTGAGTTTGCAACTGTTGCAACTATGAATGCTTTTGACCCTTCCACAAATGCTTATGATTGTAAAAAAGTTTTTGTCCAAGCCACTAACGAACATTACTATTGGGATGGCACTCAATGGGTTTTGGATAATGAAGAAGCTGAAAATATTTATAATACTGATGGTACACTTACCGCCGATCGAACCATGACAATGGATGGCAAAGATCTCACCTTTGATGGTTCTACAAATGATGTTTTTATTGAAAGTACAGGAAAAGTAGGTATAGGCACAACCTCACCTTCCCAAGATTTAGATATTCCTGGAAGTCGAAAAGTTCAACTAGGAGACTTTGCTGGAAGTGGAGGTGGTAAATTAAGAGTTGATATTGCTGATGGAGAAACCGAAATACAGGCCATTAAAACAATGGTTTTACGTACATCTGGAAGTAATTATGCTATCAATGGAACTGCTGCTGGAACGGGTGCTACCCAAAACACAGCGCTCTATGGATGGGCCTCTGGTGGTACTTCAAATTTTGGTCTTTGGGTTGATAATGGCTACGGCATATTTGATGATAGAGTAGGAATTGGGACTAAAACACCTGATGCCCAACTAGATGTGGAAGGAGGAACAGTACGATTCTCTGACTATGGTACTGGTGCAAATACAGGAACTACTACCTACTTACTCGCTGTCGATACAGATGGCGACGTGATTGAAGAAGACTTAACTAATGCATCTGGAACTGGTGCAATGGATAATATTTATTCAACAGATGGGACGATTCAAGCCAATCGTACTGTTGATTTGGATGGAAAAAATTTGACCTTTGAAGGTACTAATGATTTTTTTATTGAAAATACTGGAAATATAGGTATTGGTACAACTAGCCCTAATGGACAACTTCATGCTGTCAATGATGAAAACGAAAATGGATTCTATTTTGAAAGTGGTAATATTCTAACTGGCGAAAAAGATGTTTTTACAATAGAAGATAAAGATGTTGGAGGGGGTGGACAAGATAAAAGTTCTGTACTAAAAGTTTTTAAAAGTGCTAATATTAATACTGGTGATTTAGGAACAAGCTTAATAGAAACAACTTATACTGGAGCCAATCCAGGAGATAATAAATATTGGATTTCTGGAAGAAGAACTGACGAAGGAGCTCCTGAATGGGGAATTAATATTTCTGATAATGAGATATGGTCAAAAGGTGGAATTTTGTTGAATGCATCAAGTGTTGCCACAGGTGTATATTCAGGTGGAAATTTTATTGTAGAATCTGGCGGCGACGTTGGGATTGGAACAATTACACCCGATGCAAAACTAGATGTAGAAAATGGAACTGTCCGATTTTCAGATTATGGAGCTGGTACAAATACTGGAACCGAAACGAGAATGCTTGCCGTTGACACAGATGGAGATGTAATAGAAATGAACACCGTAAAATCTGCGAAGATTTTTTATCCTCCTGCAATTGCTGTAACGGCTGATGCTATAGCTATTGACCTAACATTAGATTTACATCAACAATATGTTACCCTTTTTGGTAGCCCTGCAGTAACTAGTACTGGTGCTCCAGGTGCAATTCCTACTTATGGAGAAACGGAATTGTATTACTACGTAACCGATTACGATACTAATATTTTTGAAAACGTTTCCATCAATGCCAATGGTGTAATGGAATATGATGTAAAAGCAGTTCCTTCTGATAATTGTTCTTTTATTAATGTTGTTTTTGTAGTCAAATAAATTGGAATTGCCTAAAATGAAAATAATCAAATATTTCTTAGTTGTTGGTATCCTTTCATTAAGTATTATTGTTGATGCACAACCCTACAATTGGAATCAATTAAGTTTAGAAGTTTCTCCATCTCCTTTGGATTTAAGAGTAAATAGATTTGGAGATATTCAAATTTGGAGAGATGGCGATGCCAATGGACAATTGTATCATCCTAATTTTAATGCAAATGGAGCCTGTTCGGGATGCTGGAGAATGTACAATGGAGTTTTTATGGTTATTGATGATTATCTAGTTGTTTCTTTCAGTTATGCATTAGATGGTTATGACGATTATTGGATTGGCTCAGTTTCAGGAGTTGCAGGATCAGGAACAGAAGCTGATCCTTGGAAATTAACTGCCAACTATACTGCTGCTTTTGATTCAGATATAAAACTGGATATGGTATATATATACGTTGACGGTAAAGAATATTTTGATATAGAAATGACTCCTACTCTACCCGCTGGAAATACAGATGTCGTTAAGATGTTTCATATTATGGATACCTATTTGAGCTCGTCTGATGATGGTCCTGCTTATACCTCTGGTGCCGCACCGTATGATGTTGTAGGTGTTACTGCGCCTGATGGAAGTTTATTTGAAGCTTTTGTAAAAACTGGTACTCCATGGGATAGGTATTGTAGTCACGATTATTATGATGCCCTTAATGAACCCTATTATGATGGTGAATTATCTAATACTTTAGATACAAATGCAAATACTGATAATGCAATTGGAGTTCAATGGACACTTGGTGTTGTCTCAGGTGTACAACCTACTATTTCATACAGGATTGGTTTCACAGATGACATTGATGATATTGTCAAATCCTGTAATAAATTTTTTATGAATCGTCATATTGGGCGAATAGTAAAAAAAGAATAAAGGGTTTCCATCACCTTCGTTTATCTTCTTTAAAAATGGATTAATAATTAGTCAAGAGTTAAACCTGTTTTGATTTTTACGTTAGCTCGATTAACTATAAACCAATTACGAATCAACTTTTAATCTAGAGTCTAATAAATTATTTTTTTTGGTATGATTATGTAGAATACTATAAATATGAGAATACGTTTTTTAATTACATGCATGCCTTTTCTATTTCTCTGTTTTAATAATATTTTTGGTCAAATAACAATGGCTAATGAAGGTCAACTAGTGATTAAAGATAATCAACTAGTTTACATCAACGGTCATTTTATCAATAAGTCATCTTTATTCTCTAATCGAGGAGATTTTAGCCTGACAGGTAATTTTTGGAATGAAGCCTCTGTATCAAATCCAGGTTATGGAATTTTACGTTTTGTAGGAAATAAGGAACAAACCTTTTTTCTTTATGATTCCATGAGTGTTTTTGATATGGAGGTTAATAATGCATCTGGTTTAACTTTACTTGGTGATTATGATGTAAGACTTTTTTCCGAAATGAATTTCAACGATGGAATTATCTATTCCAATGTTAATAGTTTAATAGCTTTCCAATCACAAGCTTCTTATTTCAATGCTTCTGATTTTTCACATATCAATGGTCCAACCACTAAAACTGGAATTAATGATTTTATTTTTCCAATTGGGAAAGGTGGATTACTTCGACCTTCAGGGATTGAAAATATAACTGATAGTACTACTTTCCTCTCTGAGTATTTTAATTTCCAATATCTCGACCTATCGAGTGACAATACTTTGTATAGAGTAAGTGATGAAGAATATTGGAATTTAGATCAAAAAGGTGGATTTGCGAAAGCAAATGTATTGTTAGATTACGAAGATGGAATTGGTGGATTTGATGATATCAATGATGTCAAAATAGCTTTTTATAATAATCCGTGGACAAGAGTAGAATCAATCTATAGCGGTTCTAGTCCAGCTTATTTTATTTCCCAAAACGCAGTTTCCAATTTTGGAAATTTTACATTCTCTGAAAATGCCTTGAATCAACCTGAAGTTACTTTTGAAGTCTACCAAAAAGAAGATTGTGGAATTGAATTAACATGGGGGCTTCCACCTGCTACCTTCGCAGAAACTTTTGAAATAGAGTTGAGTTTGGATAGTATTAATTTTGTCAAAATTGGCGAAACAGAAGGTGATTCTACCTTAACAACTTCTTTTGAAACATATCAATATACTGATTACGAACTTTATGAAGAAGACATTCTTTACTACAGGTTAAAAATTAAACAACCTGGTGGAGCATCTTATTATTCAGAAACTATTGCTCTCAGTAATAAATGTATTTTTCGAGACTGTGTAGTTTTTCCAAATCCAGTAGAATCATCTGAAAATTTAAAACTGAGAATGGATAGCGAATTTGAACGAGAACTACTTTTAAAAGTATATGATGTACCCGGTAGATTAATTACTCAACAACTGTTGAAAATCACCCCTGGAAGAAATGATTATGACATATATACCAAAATGTTTAATCTACCATCTGGTATGTATTTTTTACAATTGACTCCAAGGAAAAGTTTAAAGTTTGTAGTTATTTATGATTAAAGGAAACGGTTGACGGTCATTCGCTTCGCTTTACTTGATGGATATTCGCAGGCTCACTTGACGGACGCTTCGCTTGACGATGTCGAATAATTTTGATTCATTTATAAAAAAACTCGTTCTGAAATGTTATTCAGAACGAGTTTTTTTTTATAAAGTACTGTAAACTGTATTGCCCAAAATTATTCGATCCGTCAAGCGAAGCGTCCGTCAAGTGAGCCTGCGAACATCCGTCAAGTAAAGCGAAGCGAACAACCGTCTTGTCTCCTTAATTCCAGGTCATTTCTTCAGGTACTTGAGCAATCACAGAAAAGACATCTCCTTTATGTTGCATTACATCTGACCATAAATTTGATTTTTTATTATGAAATAAATAATTCAAATCCATATCAGCAACGACCCAAGAGCCAAACTTCATTTCATCTTTTAGTTGAGATTTGGACCATCCTGAATACCCAACAAAAAATCGAATATTTTTTTGAGTAATTAATCCATTCTCAATTAGAGTTTTCAATTGTTCAAAATTTCCTCCCCAATAAACACCTTTCATTATTTCTTGACTATCTTCTAAGAGATGTCCAGCATCATGAATATAGTGTATAGTATCTGTTTGAACTGGTCCACCATAAAAAACTGGTGATTCAATATCTGGAAAATCTGCAATGAGATCATTGATGGTCATATCCAAAGACTTATTTAAGATAAACCCTAAACTTCCATCTGTGGTATGTTCACACATCAAAACTACAGCTCGTTTAAAATTTCCATCCAGCATAAAAGGCTCGGCTAATAAAACCTTACCACGTGTAATTTTCCTGTCAGTCATGTTGTCTCTTTTTAAGAGGTTACACAAATAAATTTTCTCAATATAGTTAAGGGAGTAGAAATTAAATAACCTACTCCCTTAACTCACTAGTGTGTTTAATTGATAGTTATAGAACAGGATGTTGTCTATATAACCAATAATATATTGATTAATTTATACAAAGATTAGTAAAAATTTTGAAAATAAAAACAAATGCAAAATTATTTCCTTTACCTCTGAGTAAAAACTTTTATTTGATAAAAAATAGACATTTCCCTATTATAACTTACTGGTTTTCAACGAGTTAAACACATTAGACTAATAATAAATATCTATAACCTCTAGTTAAAAATCATTGATTATCAATGGTTTAAATATTTACAAAAAACATAGTATAAAATAATAATTTTATACGAAGTATTTTGATACGAGGTTAAAAATTCAATGTTACAAATATTTCAATTAATAACTGATGTTACGCAAAAAAGATATTAAGGGACTAGGAAATAAATAATCTAGTTTCGAAAATATATTGATTATTGAACGCTGAGTCGCTGAGACACAGAGTTGGTCGAATAACTTATTGGATGTCGCAGAGTATTTCCCTGCCTGCTGCAGGCAAGTGCGAAAAATAGAAGCAGAGTCCGCAAAGTCTTTCATCAGGAACACTTTAAACCTCTGCATCTTTGCTCATTTTTATTTTAATAAAAATCCTCTGCGCGCTCAATAAGGTATTCGACAACCTCTGTGTCTCAGCGACTCAGCGTTCAATAATCAATATGTTTTCGAAACTAGATTAGGGACTAGGAATTAAATAATCTACCCAGATGACGAGGTTGTTTTTTTCTTTGAGGAAATGGAAAAATTAAGGCATACCCTGCGGTACGGCTTCATTTTTTCATGAAGTCAAAGAGAAAAAGAAGCCGTCAGGTGGGTAG
>CAKZSH010000039.1 GCA_937918905.1 uncultured Saprospiraceae bacterium | reverse complement strand
ATTTTAAAATCCTTGCTTCACAAATTTCATTTGCGAATTCAACTTCTGACCTTGTGGAATATTCATATAATATAATCCACTTGGTAAGTCATGGATATCAATTTCTCTAAATACTTTTCCTTTGTACAACGATACATTTACCGTTTTAACCAAAGAACCTCTAGCATCAAAAATTTGAATATCAACATCTTCTTCTTGCGTTGAATTTATTTTTGCAAAAACATAATTCTGAGCAGGATTTGGAATTACACTTTCAAGAATTGGTTACTCCAATTCTATATCTACTTGATTCGCAGATGGCAATGCAATCAAACTTTGAGTATTGTTATTCAAATTATTACATGGTACTTCAACAATGTATTTACGTGAATTCCAGAAATTACTCCAGCTCCATCCACCATTCCAAGAGTGCATAATTGCATAATCCATATCATCAGCATTTTCATTACAGAAATTACAGATGTCAAAATTAGTATAGCTAACAGGATCTCCATTAAACCATTCTAAAGTCCCTTCCGTATTTTCATCATGTAAACCAATATACACCACCCCACTAATAGATGGTTGCAAGAAATCATTTTCAGCTTGAGAATTGATAGAAACTAAGTGTCCACCTAAAGCTGCTGCTGCTGCTTGTGCGTCACCCGCTCTTGCCTCATCATCTGATAAGAAATAAGAACTTGTTCCAAAATCTCCAATGTAAGTATACCCTGGAAGATTATCCAAACATCCTCCACCTCCACCATTAGGAGCTACTGTAACTTTAAAGCTACAAGTTGTGGAATTTCCACAAGCATCTGTTGCTTTATATTCTACCAAGTATTCTCCAACTGAATAATTACTACCCGATGTAATTCCATCAGATTGAACTACTGTTAAACCACCTTGTGGACATGTTGTAGATGCACTTGCTGCATTAAATTCTACAAATGCAGAACCTGTATCATCAGCTGTAAATTCTAAATCGTCTGAGCAAGTAATTGTAATATTACCATTGTTTCCACCTCCGTCACAATCCACTTCCATCACATACAATCTTGCATTCCAGAAATTACTAAAACTCCATGCTCCATTCCAAGGTGCCATAATTACAAAGTCCATATCATCTGAATTTTCATTACAAAATCCACATGGGTCTACATTGTTATAAGTTAAAGGATCGCCATTTACCCAAACTAAATCTCCTTCGTTATCAAAATCATTCAAACCGATATAAGCCATTTCTGGAATATTTTGTTGGATATAATCATTCTCTGCTTGGTCATTGATAACGACAAGATATCCACCATTAGCTGCTGCTGCTGCTTGAGCATCCACAGGTCTAGCAGTATCATCTGATAGGTAATATTTATGTCCATTGTATTCTCCAATTGCAGTAAATCCAGGGAAGTCACCAGGACAACCTCCGCCTATTGGAGCTTCAACTGTAATGGTAAAACTACAATTCGCAGTATTGCCACATCCATCAGTTGCTGTGTAAGATACGGTGTAAGTTCCTGCTGCAAGTGCATCACCACTATTCGGTCCTGAAGTTTGTTGGATAGAAGAAAATCCAGTTGTACAATCTCCATTTGCCGTAGGTTGATTCCAATTTACAGCTGCAGAATTTGAACCATTAGGAATTGACACAGTTTGATTAGCAGGGCAAGAAAGGCCTAAAGTTGTTCCACCTCCGCCACCATCACATGGTAACTCCACTACAAACAATCGTTTGTTAAATTGATTACTCCAACTCCATCCTCCATTCCATGAGTGCATCACTACATAATCATCTTCTGGATTATTTTCTGTACAAAATGCACATGGATCATAATTCGTGTAAGTAACTGGATCACTATTCACCCATGCTGGCGTACCTTCAGTCGCAGCATCGTTCAAACCGATATAAACTAATTCGGAAATGTTTTGTTGGATAAAATCATTTTCTCCCTGATCGTTAATAACTGCCAAGTGTCCTCCTACGATTTGTGCTGCAATTTGAGCATCGGTAGGTCGGCTTACTTCATCAGATATAAAATATTTGTGATCGTTATATTCTCCAAGTAAAGTGAATCCACTAATATCATCTGGACATCCTCCTAGTGGTGCTTGAACAGTAACTGTAAAGCTACAAATCACTACATTGCCACAATCATCTGTTGCTTCAAATTCAACCAACGTAGCTCCAATTGGGAAAACAGAACCACTTGCTTGTCCTCCTGTCAAACTAACTGACAAACCAGAACTACAAGTTGTCGTCACGTCAGGTTGAGGATAATTTACAACTGCACCATTTGCATTTTGTCCTGCAACAACAGTTACATTATCAGGACAAAACATAGTAATAATTGGTGGAGGTACAAATTCTTCTTCAGTCAAAAAGATTGGTGTAGCGGTCAAGTTCATTCCACTTGAGCTAATTTGTGAAGAAGAAAAAGTTTGAGAGTAATCCCAATCTTTTTTCCACAAATTAGAGAATCCAAAACTTCCAGGGAAAGTGTAAGTAGCACTCGCTACCTCTGATAAATCTACGGTAGTTTTTGCCCACACCACATAGGTGTAATGTCCATCAGGATGTAAAAATGCACCACCATCTACTCCTGAAGGTAAATTCATTTGAGCAGTTTTGGTAGCATCATAAGTTGATCCAAACAAACAGTCCGAAGCAGTTTTATGTGCAATACCTTCAATATTAATAATTTGTTCGTAAGGTAAAATATCATCCATTCGTTGGTAGAATCCCATCAGGTTAAATTCAGGATTACCCGTCTGTCCATTATTTGCAGTCGCAAAGTATTCTCTTTCCCCTAATCGGAAAGTATGAATTTGGTTAATGTCATATTTCATCGCATTGACCATTGCTTTGATGATGAAATTTTTCTGCGCTTCTTCCGATCCAATCCATTGTCCTCCAACAGGGTCACGAGGAATATTAATTTCTGTAATAATCCATTCTTTTAAAGGGTAAGTCACTCCATCATATCCATAGTCTCCAAGTACACCTTGGCGGATGTTTTGTTTAAATGGAATACCAAAAGCCGCACGATCAGAATGACGCTCATATGCTAAACCTCCAATATTATTATCATAATAAATTGTAGTTCCATCAAAGTGAGGATAAGAGTGGAATCCCATTACATCAAAGTATGCACCACCTTTATTTGGATATTCTGCAGTTACAGTACCTCCATTTGGGTTATCAGTATTTCTCAAAATCGCATCTAAGAAACTTTCAAAACCAACACCTGCAACTACTACATAATCATCTGGCGAAACCGTCTTGATGACTTCATAAGCGATACGAAGTGTTCTCACATATCTTTGAATTGGTGCACGCAATTTGTAATCACATGGGTCAGGATCTTGATCCCACCAGTTACAAACTGGATCACCTGGTTCTCTCCATCCACAGTTACCAGTATAGTCCAAACCTGGTTCATTCCATATTTCCCAAAACTTAATATAAGGAGTATAACGAGTCGTTATCTCATACATGTAAGCAGCAAATAAATTGTTGTCATTATAAGGAGTACCATTTGCACCACCATCCCAAATAGGCTCATACAATCCTTCAAACATTGTAGATTGAATATTTTGATCGGTACAATAAACAGTAGACTCTTGATGAGAGGGATGTGGAAATCCAACAATAGTTGTGAGATCTGTCAATCCTAAATCGCCATAATAACTATAAGTTGGAAGTAAATAATCGTAACCAAATTGAGTTACAAAATCATCAGACATTGCTGTTCGAAGGGTTTTTACACCAACGCCAGGAATTCCAAAGAGTGCGTTACCAGCAGCTACATCAGCAACCTGCTCACTTGTCCAGTTTGGATAAAATGAAGGGTTTACTCCAGGTCTGAAAATCCCAGTATATGGGTTGAGTTGATCATTCGCAGTATAGTTCACTTGTGCGAAAAGACTTACTCCCATACATAGGAGTAATAGGGTAAAAAAACGTTTCATTATAAAAGTTTTTGTTTCAAAAATTAAAAAATCGGCAAATAAAAGTTATAGCGATCCAATCTAAGTTTATTGTTTTACCATCACTTAGTTGGTTAATTTCTAATTCGTAAATTGTTGATTGTTAGCATTTTAGATAACTCTATGAATGGGAAATAAGTAATTGAGTATCCAGTAAAGAAATGGGAAATAAGGAGCAGTTATTTAACTGTAGTGTAAAGCTAGATAATTTTTAAAGGATGCAATAATTTTTTAGGGATTTTTTTTGAAGGTGTTTAAAAATATACACTTTGTAAGCGAGATAAGATGAGGTGATTTTTTGATTATCTATCAATTTGAAGGCTTTCATGATAAACTTAAATACATTTAAAGGACGAAAAAAATGAATCCCTTTGAAAAAAAAATCTGATCATAACGAATTACAAAAAAGTAGAAAACTACTAGAAAATGGCAAAAGCCTCATCAATCTATTGGTGTAATTTTCAATGCCTTCCTTCTTGTAAAATGTTATAATCAGATACTATATTAGAAACGAAAATCCAAATTTGTGTGCGTGGTTGGGTTGCCGTGCGGGTGATCTTTTTGTATGGGTAATCCCTTGTGGTTACCCTCACCGTTATTCGAAAATCTCCTTTTGATATTTAGGTGATCTTCTTTGGGGGATTTGGGGGATTTGGGCAACCACAAGGGATTGCCCCTACGTGATAAAATCGGTTACACGGTTCACCACTTTTGCACTTTTTATTAATCGAAAATGTCCAAATCCATCTGTCACTTGTAACTCTGCATTTGGCCAATGTTTAATAATCTTTTCTGCTTCTTCAAATTTCACTTGTTCATCTTGTAGATCATGTACTATTAAAGTTCGTTTAACTTTCATTTGTGAGTTCAAATCTTTAAAATTCATTTTTTCAATTTCAACCCCAGCCAATTTTTCCAAACTCCCAATAAAATATTTACGAACAGAAGGAGGTGCGTTCATGGTTTTTAATGCATTGAAAACTGGGTATGAAATTGCAGCAGGCACTCCTATTAAAATTAAACTATCTACTGACATTTCAGGATCAGCTTGTGTCATCGCATACGCCACACCTGCCCCACCAAACGAATGACAAATGATCCCTTCCACTTTTCCAAACTTATGATAAATCGCACTTATCGCATTCGCATAATCTTTTAAGTACAATCGAGTTCCACCTGAATCGCCATGTGCTGGCGCATCAAATGCGACCACTCGATAACCAGCATTTAAAAGACTTGGCACAAAAGACCTCAATCCTGTTCCTCTTGATTCCCATCCATGAACTAGCATAATTGTTTTTTCACTTTCACCCCAGTCATACACTTTCAACATATTGCCGCCTATCAAAATATCAGAGATGTTGGCTTGTTCCAAAATTTTATCAGAAACTTTATGTCTTGCTCTTTTCCGTGGAGTCGCAAAAAACTTTAAAGCGATATTGGCAAATAGTCTCGGAAAAACTCTTCCCAAAGTCCCAAAAGCAAACTGCATTAAGCGCAATTGCAAAGCAGGATGTTTAAGTCTAACAGGTTTTCTCAAATCTCTCTCTGGAATAATTATATCTAAATTAGCAGTCATTATATTTTTTTAAATTATACCGTTTGGTCTATTTTATTATTATTACAAAAATCATCATTTAACGCTTAACTCTTCAATCATACAAATCAGTTGATCTGCCATAACATCAAATTGATGGTTATCTTTGAATATCTTCGACATCAAAATTCCACCTTCCAAAGTTCCGATAAATAAGGTTGCAAAATCTTCTGAATTTACTTCTTTTTTTACTTGTCCAGCCTTCTTCCCTTTTTCCAAAGTTTTAATAATTCTTTCTTGCCAATATTGCATCGCCTTGACCACATTTTTTTGGAGTTTGGGAATCGAATTATCGCAATCAATTGAAGTATTTAAAAGTGGACATCCGCCTTCAACGGGTGGATTCATCACTCGTTCTTTATAAAAATAAACCACCGCTTTTAATTTGTCTAGAGAATTTTCAATCACAAAAGTCCGCTTTTGAACTTCGGCATTCACTACTTTTACAGCATAGCCAAATGCTGCAATAGCAATCTCTTCTTTCACTCCTTTTTTATCGCCACCTTCCTTTTTAAAATTTCCATAAATTCCTCCTTTTGTCAAACCCGTAGCTGCCATGATATCTTGTATTGATGTACCAGCATATCCATTTTGATTAAAAAGAGAAGCTGATTTTTCAATAATTAGCTGTCGTGTTTTTTCTGATTTTTTCATAAATATTTTTCGAATTTAATTCCAAGTCATAAAGTGACCAATGTTATTGACATCAACTTCCTCCCTCTGTGTAACTCCGTGAAACCTCTGTGCAACTCTGTGTAATAACTCACCTGATTTAGGTTACACAAAGTTGCACAGAAGTTCTCGATCCTTATGTTTATTCTTTCTCCAAAAACTCCGTTGTAAAATGATCGTTCCTTGTCTCGCCTTCAAATTTCTTTTTATTAAAAGCCTCTGAACTACCTCGTGGAATGGATAAACTTTTCCATGCTATCCCTTTTCTCATTCTACCCAAATAAACAATTTGTCCGACATGATAAGAATAGTGAGACATTTGTCTTAAAATCGCCTCTACTACTGTGTGCGTCTGATTTCGAATTAATATGTTCGTATCAAAATTGTCTTTATTTAAAGAATCTATCGCCGTAAACAAACAACTCCAACCCTCTTCCCATTTTTGTAACAATTCATTTACATCTTTAATATCTGCATTAAATTCAGCTTCCCTGTTCCGCCATTCCTTTTCACCATCCGAAGTCAAAAAATCAGTCCAACGTGACATCATATTTCCCCACAAATGTTTTACAATAATCGCAATAGAATTACTTTCTTCGTTAAATTGCCAAAATAAATCTTCCTCTTGTAATTGGGCAAAAGTTCGATCACCCAACGTTTTATAATATTCAAATTGCTTACGAGAAGCAAACAAAAAATTATTTTCCATAAGGTTGTTTTTTTAGACACAAGAGTCCATTTACAAATATTAAGCAGATAAATTTTCTTTCAACTGACGCATCCTTCTTAAATGATGATCATTATGAAAAATGGTAAAAAACAACATTTCTCGAAAAGTCAATTTCCCCAAAAGAGGATGAGGTAATCTAAAACGATCTAAATCTTTTTCTGACCACTTAGCTAATCGTGGAGCATATTTTTCTCCTATCATTTTCCAATTTTCTTGAAACTTTTGTTTTGAAGTATCTTTGCTGTTTTTAGGAGAAAAACCACTATTGGGAGGTGGACCAAGTTGACTTAATTTCAAATGATAATTCGCCTTTAACGTCTCAAAATTCTCGGAACCTTTAAAGGAAAATCCAAATGTCAAAAAGAATAATTTATTTTTTTTCAAAACCGAAGCAAGGGGTTTATTCGAAAGCACCAGATGATCTAAATTTTCCGCAATAGACCATTTATCATCAATTCGTTGGTAAAAAATATCATCGGGAGTAGTATCCAAAAAAGTAGAAATTTCTTCAAAAGAAGAATGAAGTGCTTCAATAATATCACTCTTTGTGGAGATTGTTTTTGTTGATTTCATAGTTGTTAATTTTTAATTACACTTCAAAAATATACCGATCGGTCTTTTTTTCCAAATTTATTTAGAATTTTAACATTTGGGTTTTGGGTGATTTCTTAATTCGTGGCTAGTGATTGGTGACTAGTATTTTGACCAAGTATTATTGTATGTGGGCTACGATTTTCGATTACGGTATTCGAAAATCGTAGCCGATATTAATAATATTCTGTAGTTCCTTACTTGTAGAACACTAGCGATTCGTTGATATGCGATGTAACAAGTCAAGAGTATCCGAATCACTAGCAACCAGTCACGAATTAACAAAAAACAAATCCAAAAATATTTCCCTAAAAATTAATAAATCCATTCCCAAATTTT
Source organism: uncultured Saprospiraceae bacterium (assembly GCA_937918905.1). GTDB lineage: Bacteria > Bacteroidota > Bacteroidia > Chitinophagales > Saprospiraceae > CAJQQY01. The sequence continues at coordinate 19,496 of CAKZSH010000039.1, read as the reverse complement.
ACCTTTGCGATGTTGAAGAAAGTGTATATTAAAAACACACATGAATATAAAAAATACGATATATCTCCACTTAGGAAGTAACTTGGGAGAACGAGAAAAATACTTAGCTCAAGCACGAGAATTGATTAAAAAAAGAGTGGGTACTATTTCAAAGGCCTCTCATTTGTATCAAACAGAAGCATGGGGTGTGGAAGATCAACCTGATTTTATCAATCAAGCGTTGCAAGTTCGGACTGAATTGATTCCTGATGAAGTGCTGTATCATGTCAAAAAGATTGAGAAAGATATTGGTCGAGAGGAAAACAAGAAGTGGCATGAACGCATTATTGATATTGATATTTTATTTTTTGGAGACAAAAGAGTTTCCAATGAAAAACTCAAAATCCCCCATCCCCATTGTCATGAACGAATGTTCGTTTTAGTGCCTTTGATGGAAATTGCAGGAGATTTTTTACATCCTCAACTCAAACTAACTATCGAAGAATTATACCTAGAATGCAAAGATCCACTCGATGTAATACTACTCGAAAATAATGACAAACTACAAGAGGAAGAATAAATGAATAACCCTTTTCCATATAATTTTATAGCAATTGAAGGCAATTTAGGTGCAGGGAAAACTACGCTTTGTACCAAATTAAAAGAGGAATTTAACTGCAAATTACTTTTAGAACAATTTGATGATAATCCTTTTTTGGCTCATTTCTATGAAAGCCCTGAACGATATGCGTTTCCTGTTGAGTTATTTTTTATGACTGAACGGCACAAGCAGTTGCAGGAAAACCTTACCCAACTAGATCTTTTTCAAGAACTAATTATCGCTGATTATTTTTTTGTAAAAACATTGTTATTTGCTAAGAATAATTTGAATCAAGAGGAATATCGATTATTCCAACGACTATTCAATGTGCTCAATGCCTCATTTCCTAAACCTGATTTATTGGTCTTTTTACATCGCTCCGTGGAAGGTGCTTTGGAAAATATCAAAAAACGTGGAAGAGAATATGAGCAAGAAATCTCAGCGGAATACCTGCAAAAAGTCCAAGAGGTTTACTACGAATACATCCGAACTGAAACTACAATTCCAATACTAATTATCGATGTCGAAAAAGTGGATTTTTTAACCAGCAAAATCCATTATGATATGATCGTTCATGCACTTAAAGAAACTTACCAACCTGGGGTGCATCATCTTAGTTTTGTGAATAGCTGATGGGAAGATGGGAAAAAAAATAAAATACTTCTATACCTTTAGCTATCTTTTATTAAAATCTAATTCCATCAATGATCTCGTTGATTAGAACCAATATCAATCATCCAAAATTTCAAACCTTAGTTCAAAAACTTGATTCGGAGTTGGGATCTATGTATGGCGACCATATGGAAGTATTTGCACCTCATAATATTTTAAAAAATGATACCTATTCTCTTGTAGCAATCGACAATGACGAACCAGTTGGGATTGGCGCATTTCGAGTTTTGGAAAATAATAAAGAAGTAGAAATAAAAAGAATGTTTGTTCTACCTGCTCATCGAGGCAAAGGAATCAGTAAACTTATTTTAAAAGAACTGGAGCAATGGGCAATAGAAAATGGGCATGCTTACGCTAAACTCGAAACAGGAGAAAAAAATCTTACTGCAATTTCATTATATCGTAATACTGGTTATGAACCCATCGAGCCATTTGGTCCGTATGTTGATATACACGATAGTCTTTGTTTTCGAAAAAAATTAATTTAGAATGTTAAATCAAACCAAGTATTTTTTAGGAGCAATAGCTTCGATACCTTTTCTTCCTATCATGTATTTTCAAGGAAAAAAGATCAAACGGACTATTCCTCAATTACCTGAAGCCATAGGTACGGAAGGCTATGAAGGGCAATCATCAAAGCAGATCAATTTGCTTACCCTTGGTGAATCTACCATAGCTGGTGTGGGAGTTGATCAACATAAAAATGGTTTTACAGGTGCTCTTGCAAAAGCACTCTCACAACATTCTCAATTTCAAATCAATTGGAAGGTTTTTGCTAAAAGTGGATATACCGCTTCGCAAGTAGCGCAAGAACTTATTCCAAAAATTAAAAACTTTCAACCTGATATTATTGTAATTGGATTAGGTGCCAATGATGCCTTCAATTTACACAGTCCTAAAAAATGGAAATCAGGTATGAATGCAGTATTGACGGGGCTTAACAATAAATTTCCAAATGCAAAAATCATATGTAACAATATGCCTCCAATTAAAGAATTTCCAGCCTTCACCCCTCTTATGAAAAAAGTAATTGGGAATCTTGTGGAACTTCTTGGAGCAGAATTAAATCAAATTGTGAAAAATTATAACAACGTTTTTTACATCAACGAAAAACTTACTTTTGAAAACTGGATTGATAAATTTGGTTTCCAATTGACTCGAAAAGATTTCTTTAGCGATGGAGTTCATCCTTCCAAATTAACCTACGAAACTTGGGCTAAAGAAGTAGCTAATTTTATTTTGAAAAATAAGAAGTTGGAACTTTTTATGGAAAAATAGAATTTAACAATGCGAATCAAAAATATGACCTGATGAAAATTGTAATGGATGTAGGCTACAATGAAACTAAAGCAAATGCAGCTACTGTTGCTTTTCAAAACTGGAACGATAATACCCCTCTCAGTTCTAGCAAAATAATTATTAATAAAATTGCAGATTACCAACCTGGTCAATTTTACAAAAGAGAGTTACCTTGCCTTTTACAAAGTCTTGTACTTTATGATTTGAATAAAGTAGATACCATTATCGTAGATGGATTTGTATGGCTAAATAGTGAAAAAAAAGCAGGATTGGGTGCTTACCTTTTTGAAGCTTTAGATAAAAAAATTCCAATCATTGGTGTTGCGAAAAGAAAATTTCATGGTGAGAATATTTACATGAGCACCATTGAAAGAGGCGAAAGTAAGAATCCTTTATTCATAACTGCAGAAGGAATGGAATTGAATCGAGCAGCAGATCATGTCAAAAATATGGATGGAGATTTTAGAATTCCAACTTTGCTTAAAGAGGTTGATCGGTTATCAAGAGAATGGGACTCAACTACTATCTACTGAAAGTAGGTGGGTTCAATATACAGACGACTAAAAGTCGTCTTGTTTTGAAAAGGGGAAAAAGGGAAGACGGATTTACGATTTGAGAAGTTTTGAACAATAAATTTATCGTACTAAAAGTACGAGGAATTAAACCTTTTCTGAGACCAATAAACCAATTATCGGATGCCTTCCAAGGCATCCGATAATTTCTAAATCTATTTCGTTTTCTTAACTTTCACCTTTAAACTCTTATTATATCCTATCTCCAAAATCGCATTTTTCACCTTAGCATTTTTCAATAACCAAGCGGCCATGGGCGTAATTACTTCATGTTCAATAGCACGTTGTAAAGGTCGAGCACCATACTTTTCATCAAAGCCTGCACTAGCTAAATAACTAACAAGTTGTTTAGAAAAATGTAAAGTCAATTTTTTCTTAACAAAACCTTCCCGTTTTTTTAACTCCTCCAATTCCAACAACGTAATAGCTTCTATATCCTTAGCAGTCAATGAGTTAAACATCACAATACTATCAATACGATTTACAAACTCAGGTCTAAAAAATCCTGAAATAGCTGACATATAACGATCTTCCTCACTTGTAGTATCTTCAAAAGAAATGCTCCTTCGATTAGATGCTCCAAGGTTCGTAGTCATGATAACAATGGTATTTCGAAAATTGGTTTCACGTCCAAAAGCATCTACCAAAATACCTTCATCCAAAACTGTGAGTAGTGCATCAAAAATAGAACGGTGTGCTTTTTCCACTTCATCTAACAATAAAACTGCAAATGGTTTTTCTCTAATATCCTGCACTAATTTTCCTACATTATTTCCTACACCTATCAATTGAGTAATCTGCGAAGGGTGTTGAAACTCACTCATATCAATCCGAACCAAAGGATATTTTTTTTGACCTTTGCCAAAAAAATAACTTGCAAGTGCTTTAGCACTTTGAGTTTTTCCTACCCCTGTTGGTCCTGCAAAAAGCATGGTACTAATGGGTTTCTTAGGATTATTAAGTCCTGCTTTAAATACGGTGACAATATCTACCAAATTACTAATAGCATCTGGTTGCCCAATAATTTTAGATTTGAAAAATCCTTCTAAATCTTTTTTATTTAATAAAATATCATCTCGTAAAAATAATTCAGGCAATCCTGTTTGGGTCGTAAAATTATCAATGACATCCATAGGGTTCACCACATTCCGTTCTTCTAATTGTGCGGTGTGAATACATTGTTGGAAAAATCGAACAGCTTTACCTGGAAAACTTTCATATGGATAATAACGAAGTAACAACCGATAGGCCAATGAAATTGAATCTTGCGGAATTTTTATTTTTAAATTTTTCCCACAATAATCTGCAAATTGATTCAATACATTTTGTACTTGAGTTTCTTGTAATTCTTCAATATTAATAATTTGAAAACATTCCACAAAGCCAGGTAAGAACCTACGGATACTTTCCAATTCTTGATTGGTTACCTCCCCTACCATTTGAAAATCTTTTTCCTGTAAAAAGTTTATCATAAAAGCTGCAACACTATTTTCAGGACTACTTCCACCAGTTTTTAACAATTGAATTACATCTTCCACCCAGAGTATTCCATCAGCCTCCTCTAATTCACTTATCAATTCTTCAAATGCTTTTTGCCACTCTCCTAGATATTTAGAACTTGCCGTAATTCGTTGCGCTCGAATTCTCCAAAAAGAAATATCTATTTTATTTTTTTTCGCTTGGTTTGTTATTTTCCGAATTGCAGCTTTCAGCACCGCACTTTTACCTACACCATGTTTTCCAGTAACAAGTACATTGGTGCTAACTTTAAATATATTATTGGCTACTTCAACAACCTTATTTTCCAATTCCCAAGCTGCATCAGGAAATGGACTTTGATTTCGTCTTACTGTTTTTGGAAAAGGATATTCTTCAGCTAACTTGGTAAGAACTTCATATTTATATTCAAATTCGAAATTACTCCAATCTCTGGTGTAGGATTCCTTTACCCGAAGCGAAAGCGAATCCAACTTTGCATCAGGAAATTGAGCATGTCGAAAAATCTCCTCAGGAGATAATCGATTATAATAATCAGAAGCAAAATAATTAACCAGAGTTCGTAATTGGCGAGGATCATCGTAATAAAAATAGTCATCTAATAAAGGGAGATAGCATATATATTGTCCATTTCCTGTATCCCCAAAAACAATAGAAACAGTAATCTTTACATCATTTCCACCTGCATAGGAACCTTTATGTTCTCGGTACCTTGGGCGGATTTTAATATCAATAGTTTTGAATTTTGCAGTTTCAATTCCAACCTCATCATATTCTCCAAGTTTTTTATACTGCTTTTGAATATGAGATTGTAGAGCACTTTTTACCGTACGTATATCTTTATTAACTACTTTATAATCAGTACCCACTAAAATACCCAAAACGGCATCTTCTTTCAACTCAAAATAGATTAATGGATAATTAATTGTTTTCATTAAAATTGATGATTATAAAAAAATTTAAGGTCGTGAAAATAATGGGATTTTTTGGAAATGACGAATTTTAGAAAAACTCTTTTTCTGAGGCATTTTATTTTGTTTCTTTTTATTAGTTTTTACAATTGAACTATTGATTCGGATTTAATAACTATTTTCACAAAACACATAAATTCACTTAGTACCAGTTTTTATTACTTAACTCCAGTTGCGGATAAATTTGATTGATGATTTTGTATTTAAAAAATGGTATTGGGATGATGTGTATTAGGTATTGAGAATGGTTCGTAGTCCCAATACTTAATACCCACAATCTCAAATCAAATTATCCGCAACTTGAATTACTTATCCCAAAAAGTTACATTTGCAAATAATCCAAGTAGTTTCCGACTTAACAAGCCGCAACTTGGATTCAATCAGACAATTTTACAATTAAACAATACTTAAATGTCAGACAAAAAAGTAATTTTTGCAATGGAAGGGGTAACCAAAACTTACCCACCTAGCAAACAAGTTTTAAAAAATATTTGGCTCTCATTTTATTATGGAGCAAAGATTGGGGTTCTTGGTTTAAACGGTTCTGGAAAATCCAGTTTGTTAAAAATCATTGGAGGATTAGATACCAATTTTCAAGGTAAAGTAACTTTCGATAAAGAATACAAAATCGGTTACCTTGCCCAAGAGCCTGAATTAGATCCCACCAAAACAGTCAAAGAAATAGTAAAAGAAGGAGTTCAACATATTGTAGATGTTGTCGAGGCTTATGAAGCAGTTTCCAACAAACTAGCTGAACCGATGGATGATGATGCCATGATGAAACTCGTGGAAGAGCAGGGAGAATTGATGGACAAAATGGATCATTTTAATGCATGGGAACTTGACCATACTTTAGAATTGGCAATGGAATCCTTGCGTTGTCCTCCTGATGATGCCAAGGTGGATGTCCTCTCTGGTGGAGAAAGAAGACGGGTCGCTTTGTGTCGATTGTTGTTAAGCAAACCTGATATTTTATTATTGGATGAGCCTACCAATCACTTGGATGCAGAGAGTGTACATTGGTTGGAGCAATTTTTAAAATCATTTCCTGGGACAGTAATTGCGGTGACTCACGACCGTTACTTTTTAGATAATGTAGCAGGTTGGATTTTGGAATTGGATCGTGGAGAAGGAATTCCATGGGAAGGAAATTATAGTTCATGGTTGGAACAAAAATCGAATCGTTTGGCGAAAGAGGAGAAGCAAGAATCGAAGCGACAAAAGATTTTAAAGCGAGAATTGGAATGGTCACGTATGGGGCAAAAAGGTCGTCAAGCAAAAGGTAAAGCACGATTGAATGCTTACGAAACCATGAGCAATGCAGAGGTCAAAGAGAAGGAAGCTAAGTTGGAATTATATATTCCACCTGGCCCAAGATTGGGTGATGTAGTTATCAATGTAGAAAATTTAACGAAGTCGTATGATAATCGAGTTTTGATCGAAAACCTAAATTTATCCATTCCCAAAAATGCGATTGTTGGAATTATTGGTCCCAATGGTGTTGGAAAATCTACTTTGTTCCGAATGATTATGGGGGAAGAAAAACCTGACAATGGAGAAGTTACCATTGGAGAAACTGTTCACCTTGCATACGTCGATCAGTCACATAAAGATTTGCTTCCCGATAAATCAATTTACGAAGTAGTCAGCCAAGGCAATGATTTTATTACTATTGGAAATAAAGAAATTAATGCTCGTGCCTACATCAGTAGATTTAATTTTGCAGGTGGAGATCAACAGAAAAAAGTAGGTGTACTTTCAGGTGGAGAACGAAATCGCTTGCACCTTGCCATGACTTTGAAGGAAGGCGGAAATGTATTGTTACTAGATGAGCCTACCAATGATATTGATGTCAATACTTTGAGAGCCTTGGAAGAAGCGATTGAAAATTTTGCGGGTTGTGTGTTATTAATTTCTCACGACCGTTGGTTTATTGATCGTTTGGCAACACATATTTTATCGTATGAAGATGATGGACAGGTGATTTTCTTTGAAGGAAATTATAGTGCATTTGAGGCGAATAAAAAAGAGCGATTAGGGGATGTTACTCCGAAGCGACCTCGGTTTAAATCGCTTTTGTAATAATTTAAAAAATGAATAACGAATATCAAACTTCGACATTCCTTGTTCGATATTCGTTATTCAAAAAATTACAAAAAAATCTAATCAGCAACCTCCTCCGAAAAATCAGGCGTCACTCCCATATTTTCCCAAACAAACGCATAAATATCCGCAGACAATTCCATTCGTTGTTTTGTCGAAACACTTCCATGTCCAGCATTGGTTTGAATTCTAATCATTACAGGATTTTCTCCTTCATGACTTTCTTGCAACTGAGCAGCAAACTTAAAAGAATGCGCAGGGACAACTCGATCATCATGATCTGCAGTAGTGACCATTGTTGCAGGGTAAGCTGTTCCAGCTTTTAAGGCATGAACTGGAGAGTAATTTTTTAAATACTCAAACATTTCAGGAGAGTCATCAGCCGTTCCGTAATCAGCTGCCCAACCAGCACCTGCTGTAAATTTATGGTATCGCAACATATCCATCACACCTACTGCTGGCAATGCTACCTTTGCCAAATCAGGTCGTTGAGCCATCGTTGCACCTACCAATAATCCTCCATTCGAACCACCAGCAATTGCTAAATAATCACTCGAAGTATAATTGTTACTAATCAAATATTCTCCTGCTGCAATGAAATCATCAAATACATTTTGCTTATTCATTTTCGTACCAGCCAAGTGCCATTTTTCACCATACTCTCCTCCACCTCGAAGGTTCGGTTGAGCATAAATTCCACCTTGCTCTAACCAAGCAATTCTTGTAGAACTAAATCTAGGTGTCAAACTCACGTTAAATCCACCATAGGCATACAAGTATGTTGGATTTTTTCCATCCATCTTTAATCCCTTTTTATGAACAATAAACATTGGCACTTTAGTACCATCTTTACTATTATAAAAAACTTGCTTGGTCTCATAATCTTCAGGATTAAATTTCACATTTGACTCTCGATACAAAGTAGATTTTCCACTTGCAATATCATATTTAAATATCGTAGATGGATAGGTAAATGAAGTAAAGGTGTAATAAAAATCTTTGTCTTCATCCTTTGCTCCAAAACCAGATGCAGAACCAATTCCAGGCAATTCTACTTCTCTTTCCATTTTGCCATTCATATCATATTGCTTAATCGCAGTTTTTGCATCCACCAAATAATTAGCAAATATTTTTCCACCACCTGTATTCACTCGTAATACATTTTCGGTTTCAGGAATAACATCTTTCCAATTTTTTTGATCTGGATTATTTAAATCCACTTTTACCAAACGGTAATTAGGAGCACCTATATTTGTATTGAAATAAAAAGTGGTTCCCTCATTCGCAACATAATTACATCTAGCAAAGTAATCATCTTGAATTTGAATTAATGGTCCACTTGGGTTATTCAAGTCCTTAACATACATTTGAGCACCACTTGTATTTTGCGCAGCAGAAATAATCAAATAATTATTGTCTGTTGTAATTCCTCCACCAACATATCGGTTAGGTTGTTTTTCGCCACCAAATACAACAGCATCTCGACTTTGAGGAGTACCCAATTGATGATAATAAAGTTTGTGATGTTGTGTCTTTGCAGAGAGTTCACTTTCGCCTTTTGGCTTATCATAACTACTATAATAAAACCCTTCATTGCCTCTCCAAGATACTCCACTAAATTTCACATCCATTAAAGTATCTTCTAAAATTCTCTTTTCCTTAACATCCATAACAATGATCTTACGCCAATCAGAACCACCCTCAGTTATCATGTGTGCAGACAAAGTTCCGTCCTCCGTAAATATAATACCCCGTAATGCTACCGTACCATCTTTGGAAAAAGTATTAGGATCAAGAAATACTTCAGGGGTTGCTTTATCATCTCCAACAGGAGTTCGATACACTACGCTATGATCTTGTAATCCATCATTTTTATAAAAATATTCATAGTCTCCTTCTTTAAATGGAGCAGATATTTTTTCGTAATCATTCAGCTTTTCGATTCTACTTTGTAGCTCAGCTTTAAATGGAATACTATTGAGATAACCAAATGTCACCTCGTTTTGAGCGGTCACCCAAGCCTTGGTATCATCCGCCAAATCATCTTCCAACCAACGATATGGATCAGGTACTTCGACTCCATGATAAGTATCGACATGATCTATCTTTTTGGTTTCGGGGTAGGTAAAATCACGGTTAACAGTATCATTTGTTGCAGTTTGGCAAGAAATGACAAATAGGCAAATAGCCAGAAGTAGAATGGAATTTCGATTCATTATTTAATGGTTTTACTTAAAACCTGTTTAATCAGGTTCTTAATTGTTTAAACTATAAAAAAATTGGTTCAATAAAATAAAAGACTAATTAGCTGAAAATTGGTTGCAAAATTTATTTTTGCCAATATAAAAAAACGCTATTAAAGCTAATCATTTCCAGTTGCTTTTCGATACTTTTGCACAGATTTTTTCTTCGTATTTTAAAGAAAACAGATGAATAATTTTTCATTTAAAAAATGTAGTATCAACGATTTAATTTTTTTAAAACAAATAAGTATTGAAACTTTTACTTCAACTTATCAGCATTTAAACACGAAAGAAAATTTTGATAAGCATATTGCTTTTGCGTTTAATCTGAATCAACTATCCATTGAATTAAAAAATCCCAATACCACGTTTTATTTTTTACAAAAAGAAAATAAAACTATTGGTTATATGAAATTAAATGAAGAAGATAGTCAATCTGAAAAGATGTCTACATATTGTTATGAGATAGAAAGGATTTATTTGAAAAAAGAATTTCAAGGCAAAGGTTACGGAAGAGTTTTAATAGAAAAAGCAATCCAAGTAGCTATTTCTAAAAAGAAAAAAGAAGTATGGTTAGGGGTTTGGGAAAAAAATCCTGACGCAATTGGGTTTTATAAAAAAATGGGATTTGAAGAATTTGGAAAACATATTTTTAAAGTAGGTGAGGATGAACAATTGGATTTTTTATTTAAAAAAAATATAGCTATTTAGCAATGCAGATACACAAGTCAAGGTTTGACTTTCAATTCAAGCCTTGACTTATATTGAAATCCTTATCTTATGGAAATTCTTGAAAGTTAGAGCTTGACTTAAAAGTCAAACTCTGACTCGTGAATGGATGGGCATTGCTCGGTAATAAAAATAAAAACGATGAAAGGAATTATTTTCGACATGGATGGAACAATGGTGGACAATATGATGATCCACAATCGAGCTTGGCAACAAGAACTTGAAAAGCATGGTATCCATATGTCAATGGAAGAAATCATTGAAAAAGTTCATGGAGTTAATGTTGAAATTTTAGAACGGCTTTTTGGCAATCGTTTTACACCTGAAGAACGAGTCCATATTTCAAAACAAAAAGAAATTGAATACCAAAAATTATTTTTACCTGAATTGAAATTGATTGATGGTTTAGCTGAATTTTTGGATGCTGCAAAAGCTGCAAATATTCCAATGGCTATTGGTTCTGCTGCTCCACCTGAAAATGTAAATTTTGTGTTAGACAATTTAAATCTTCGACATTATTTTCAATCAATTTATCATTCTGGAAATGTAGAAAAAGGAAAACCCAATCCAGAAGTTTATCATAAAGCTGCTGCTGGAATGGGATTAAAATCTTCTGAATGTTTTGTTTTTGAAGATAGTATCACCGGAGCAGCTACCGCTAAAAATGCAGAATGTTCAACGATCATTGTCACAACTGTTCATCAAGAAGAAGAGTTCAAACAATTTGACCACATCAAGAAATTTATTAATAATTTTACAGAATTGCCTTTTGAAGATTTTATAAATTTTTATTTTAGGGAGTAGGAATTAAATAACCTATCCGTATGAAGAGATTATTTTTTAATATGAGGAAATGAAAAAATTAAGGCATACCCTTCGGTACGGCTTCATCTTTTTATGAAATCATATTGAAAAAGAAGCCTTCAGATGGGTAGGTTATTTATTTCCTACTCCCTTAAACAATCGACTACCAATGAATAAATATAGAATTATCAATACCCTTAATGCACTTGCCATATTGATGATGGGTTATGGCGTTTACGTTCAATTGAATACAGAAGGTAGAGATATCAATATTTTCTTTTGGTTAGGACTCCTGTTTTATGCTGCTGGAGCATTGATGAAGCATTCTGGAAAGAAAAAATCAGAATAGAAAAACAGTTACACATATGTTTTAAATTTAGGGAGTAGGTTATTTATTTCCTACTCCCTTAAAACCTATGAGAAACTATTTTAGGCAATGCCAAACCTTATTGTAACAATACTCTTACAATTTAATATCCTAATTAAAAAAAACAAATACCCTACTCTATTCTGAAATTGTTCATTATTCATTTTTAATTATTCATTAAACTTCCTAACTTTTCGCCATGAAAGAAAAAAGGAATTTTCTCATTGGTATTTTTTTGAGTGGAATCGTAGGTTGGACATTGGGTTTTCTTCGCTTACCATATTTAAATAAAAACTTTTCTTTTTTATTGGGATTTATTACTTGCCTGGCTATTGTCGGTTTAACGTTTATTTTTATTTCTATTTGGAAAAAAAATGCTTTGCTCCACAATTTGCTTTCTAAAAATGACCATCCTCAAAATGCAAAAAGCACTTTTTCTTTTGTTTGGTTTTTAGTATCAGGAATTATCGTACTAGGAGGGTTGATGAGTAGCTTTTTCATTTACCAACAACATCAATTTTCAAAAGTCCAAATTCAAAACCAAAATAAAAAACTTGCACAACAATCCGAATTAATTGTAGCTGCAAAAAAAAGTAATGCTATTGTTATCGTCAATAATCTTTTGGATAAAATTGATGATGAATTAAAAAATAAATCACAAAGAACGTTAAGTGAAAATACCATCGAAAGAATCGCAGCTTTAAATTTTTCATTTGAACCTTATAGCTATTGGGAAGGCGATACTTTATCCAAAAGAAAATGGAGTCCTGAACGAGGGCAGTTGTTATTGGGTTTGTCCAAAATGAAAATTGACTCTATTTCTTTTCAAAAAATAAAATCAATCACTTCATTTTTAGGTGCTGATTTGCAAGGAGCCAATTTAAAAAATGCAGATTTGAATGGTGTAGATTTGAGAAATGCTAACTTAACGGATGCAGATTTAAGTGGTGCAAATTTGAATGAAGCGAATTTAAGGAAAGCAGTTTTATTGAGATGTAATTTGGAAAAATTAAAACTAAAAAGTGCTAATTTAGAATATGTTGATTTAAGATGGGCAGAAATGAATGGAGCCAATTTAGAAGGTATTAATTTGTATACTGCAAATTTAGCTAATGCAAAATTGAGAGGTGTAGATTTAAGAAAATCGAATTTGGAATGGGCAGATTTGAGGGGTGCTTTTTTAAATAAATCCGATTTAACAGAAGCGAATTTAACAGGCGCAAACATGGGAAAAGCCAACCTGACAGAAGCCGATTTAACTAAGGTCAATTTAAAATTTGCAGATTTAAATGGGCTTAATCTAACTAAAACAACTTTGCTTGAAGTGGGTTTATTTAATGCTGGAGTCGTTGAAGAAAATTGGTTTGAAAAATTAACGGAATGGCAAGTGATTGGAGCAAAGGAACTTCAAGAAACTCATAAAACTCAAGTCGATATTTCTAACACTTACAATTTTGTTATAAAAAAAATCGAGTAACCTCTCTGTGCAACTCTGTGTAACAAAACGAGCTATTACACAGAGTTTCACAGAGGACACACGGAGGTTTACAGAGGGGTTATCTTACTACAGTATCCCCTTCCATCGTATCATTTATTTTTTTTGCAAATCTTGTGATGACCTCATCAGTTGGTTTAAAAGGTTGGAATCCAATTTCAAAAACCCAGCTAAAATAACTTTGTAATTCGTTGAGGTAATCTGCCAAAAGTTGAGGTGACCAATACGTCTCTCGATTGATTTGAAATTTATCTTTTAGCAATTTTCCTAGTTCTTGTCCCCATTCATTATTGACCATATCAATATAATTATCGACAGGTCCATTTTTAATATCTTTCAATTGTGCTTCCGTAAAAACGCCAGTAATTAATTCAGGCATATTTTTTCGCTCATGAGTATCTGCAACAAAGTCTGCCAGTTTTTCTGAAAAAATAGTAGTCATCAAAGCTTGGGCGACAATATGATTAAACGTATTGATATATCCTTTTTCGGAAACGTCATTGGGTCGAAGAGATGCTGTATCCACAGGGCTAATATTGTGCATCATATTTTCCGCTAAATCATAAAAAGCCACATCTCCTCCTCCAAAAATTTTATGCCTTCTTCTCGATAAAATATACAATTTCATCAAGTCATTTCGATTGATTACAAAGTAAGGAGAATGATAAGTCAACATCATTTTATCCCAAAGATTACCATCACGGGTTCGAAGAAAATCTTGTTCGGAGACTCCAGTTTCTAATATACTTTTAATGGATTGATTATTACTTTGTTGAGTCAATTCTACTCGAGATTTTCGCCCTTTGGTATATTCGATTTTGACGACTTTTTGTAATTCTTCAAATGAATTAAATCGAGTGGTAAGCAATGCTCCCTTTCCTGTGATGTCGTCTAAAGGAGCTTCGGTGGAAAGATTGCAATTAATAAAAAAGACTATTAAAAATAGAAATGCTAAAAGTTGAAGTCTTTTCATGAATAAAAAAAATTAGTTTTAGAAGCCAGTCCTTCCAGAAATTGAAGTTTCTGGAAGGACTAAAGTCATAATTAAAAAATAACTTTACCCAACAAAATCTAAAGCTTTTCTACCGCTTTTTCATTATCAATTTTCACATCGGATGTGTCATGTAAAATAATATGTTTTGGTTTTTCATCTCCTTCAATACTCAAGTTTTGAATATCCACATTTTTCACATCATCAAAAACTAAAGCAGGTCGATAGTCTGGAAATTGAATTTTAAGTTTTATATTTTTCAAAGTCAACCCATCCACATGTCTCACATAAAAACCCCACGCAGGCAACTCTCCAAACATCGAAAACTCTGGATATTTTGCTTCCTCTTCTGGAATACGATCTAGTCGTGATAAAGGTGTATTTGCCAAACCACTATTCCCTCTTCCAGGGTAAATGATTTCGATATTTTCAAGAGTAACGTTTTCAACTGGATGCCCTGGAATTCCCGTGATAGAAGAAGGAAATATATTATGGAAAAATGGCAACGCTGGTCCACGTATTTCATATTCATAATCAGGCCGTTCAAAAGGCACCTCTACTTTTATATTTTTTATCAAAATATTTTTCAATGTACCTGCCGCTTTCGACGGATGTCTTTTTCTATTTCCCAAACGAATAAAAATAGCATTCCCCGTATTGACTGCTTGAATATCATCCACCACAATATTTTCCAAAAATCCACCATCCACACATTCAATGGCTATTGCGGATCGAAAAGTATCATAGACTTTGATATGCTCAATCGTTATATTTTTAAAACCTCCAAGCGACATTGTTCCCAATTTTATCGCACTTGCGCTAGATCGAATCGTACAATTGGCAATATAAATACTATCCGAAAAATGTTTGGCAGAATGTGATTTTATACAAATTCCATCATCCGAAGAATTGATAATACAATTCGTAATTCGTACATTTTTACAATCAGAAATATCAATGCCATCATTATTCCAATACGCATCACTTTCCACTCGAACACTATCTATAACAATACTTTCACATTTATCATAAGTTTGTACCCAACAAGCTGCATTTTTAAGCAACACATTTTTCACGGTGATATTTTTACAGGATAATAAGTCAATAAGTTGTGTTCGCATACGTTCTTTGGGTCTTCTTTCCGACAAACTATAATTGACCGAATCCATTTTTCCAGCATAAAAAAGACTGTCTACTTTCAAAGCCAATGCTCGACCTTGACCATCAATTTCTCCTCTCCCCGTTATCGAAATATTGCTTTGTTCTTTTGCCAAAATAAATGCTTTCCACCATCTCACTTTTGAATAATCCTCAACATTTGTACTCCCCAATAGAACCGCATTTTTTTCTAAATGCAATTCAACATTTGACTTTAAATAAATAGAACCCGAAAGAAAACGCCCCTGTGGAATAATCACACGACCTCCTCCTTTTTCATTTGCAATATCAATGGTTTTTTGAATACTAAGAGTGTTCATCGTTTTTCCATCAGGGATCGCACCGTAGTCCAAGATATTATAATCTTGAGCCAATACAGTCGCAGAAATAAGTAGAATAAAAAAAAGAAAAAATATAATTCTCATAATCAAAATGTACTTCAAAGCTCCAGCTTCGAATCAACATAATTAAACTTTAATACGAAGCTGGAGCAACGTAGTGTGTGCATTAGATTTCCCTCTAAAAATGCATTCTCTGCTCCTCCCTTGGTCGAATAATCGGATCTTTGGGAACAAATGTAATATCCATTTGCTCCACACTTCCATCAGGTGAAATCTTAAGCATCAAAGATTGGTAAGGTTTAAATTCAAAATTTTGTTGAATCGTTTTCCCATTAATTGTCAAGGTCAAATCTTTAAATTCTGATTGATCCATAAATGATTGGCCCGAATAAAGTGGGTACTTCAAATCCTTTGAAAGCCCTTGTGCTAAAAATAAATAATGCGTTCCATCTGCTGTAACTCGACACCAGTATTCAGGTAAAACATCACCTTTGATAAGTGGTGAATGTTGTACCACTTTTTGCAAATCATTGGAAACATTTTCAAGCGCATTTAACTCTTGAAGCAATTTTTCATAACCAATATCTTTTACTCTACTTGGTTGTTGAGGTGAAGATTTTAAACATACAGGTAGCCCTTCTTTCGCCAATTCCAGCACCCGTTTAAGTGCTCTAATATCCATATATTTCACATCAATATAAAGCGAAGAAAATTGCGCATCTCCTACTTTCAATTTTCCATTTTTATATTTTGCTAAATTTAAAAAATGCCGATTGATCCAAAGTGGATGATACCCTTCCAATTCTTTTGGAGGATAAATATATCGCAACTCGTACTCTCCCCACACCCAAACTCGTTGTCGTTCCTTTGGGTAAGCCCCTTGCATCACACCATCCTCATAAGGAATATACATCGCCACATCAGAGTACGTTTTTCCTTTTTGTAAAATGCCCGATACCTTTTCCATATAAGAATTGAAAGCTGGTAACTCAGGTTCCAAACTTCCTCCTGGTCCAAAATAAGTCGTTGCAAAAAATTCAATACTATCTGAGCCGATAGGATTGTAGGGCATGCCATGATAAAAATGTTGATTGACGCCTTGAGCAAACATTGCATCAGCCGCCATTTTCAAATCCGCCGTTTGTTCCTTCCGAAGGTAGGTGGAAGGAAAACCGTACATACAAGTAAAGGTCTCACTCGAAACCATTTTTTTGGAAGCTAAACATGCAGATGAACTGACAATCCGAGAGTAGTTAGGATTGTTGAGCATTGATTCTGTTTCTGGAATATCTACCAAGGAATAAGTCGTCATCACATCGGTAGGGGAAGCCAAGCATTGCACCCGTGACCACGCGCCCATCTCTTTACATTTTTCTACATAAGGTTTGTAAAATCCTTCGGTGACGTATTCATCCAGAAGTAACATATAATCGTAGCGAACTGCTGGAAACGAATCCAACCCATCATTCATGTATGGAATGATATCATAATTAAATCTTTCTTTGAATTTTTTTTCAAAACCAGGAGTCCATATTTTATATTTTGAGTTCAATTTGATCTCCCACGAATCGGTAAACAATGCAGACTTGGAACCTTTTAAAGCATCTTGTAAAGCTACTGCAATTGGGTCGGCAAATAGTTCAAATGCTTCACTATCCAAATGATTGATGACCAATTGCGTATCGGGCCATGTCCATGCAAAGGTGAGGGTTTGTCGAAATGAAGTGTCTCCATAGACCATCGTAGTATGCTCTTTTCCTATATTACTCCCAGCCACAGGCCATGCACTTCCAAAGGTGAAATCACATGCTAAGCCAATGGAATCTGAATAGGATTTAGTGTACTCCACTACTTCCGACCATTCGGAACTCAACCACTTTTGAGCAGTTGTATCTTTTGGATAAAAACGGTTGTATTTTCTTTCATACATTCCTTGATAGCGATACAATGGATAAACCCATGCAATCTCTACACCTCCAAAATTATTCGCCTTCGCCCAATCCAATTGATGTTTGACATCTGGTTTTTTGATTTCAGTTGCAAACCACCACCATCTTGTACAGGGCTTTGTGGTTGGATAAAATGGGAGGACTTCTGAATCGCTAGAGGTCGAAGAATTGTTACAGCCTGAAGTGGCTATTAGCAAAATCGTAGCTAAAAGGAAAACGTAGTTGATTAATTTCATAAAACAAAAATAATCAATATGAGGGTTTTATTTATGAAAAATTAGAATTTAGCGTATTGTGATTTTTAGCCGCAGACTTACGCTGATTTTTATGACTTTTTCTATAACGCGATTTTCGACAATCATAAAAAAATCAGCGTAAGTCTGCGGCTAAAAATTATATTAGGGGAGTTTTTTCGCTACAACTTTAAACAAGTGACTGCAATTAAAATCCAAATTTCTTTAAAAAACCAATCACCATCTCATTGATTTCCTTCGAAATTTCAAAATAGAAAACTGCACCTGCATACAAAATACCAATTATGATAGAGCGAATGATAATATTCACTATTGCTATATCAGTAGTCGGTAAATATATCCCAACTAAAAAACAAAAAACCGCTAAGGCAAGAATTTTAAGGGTTTGTGAACTGAAAGGCTGCATTTTAAATTTCACATAAACAAAAACCATTTTCATAATATTATAAAGAGTAATCGCACATACTGTTGCCATGGCTACTCCTACAATTCCAAATTGTGGAATGAAAATTAAATTGGCAATAATATTAAAAACAGCCATGAATAAAATCGCCACAAAATTAAATCTAAAATATTCTGAATAATTAATAATATGATTATTGATACTTGTGCCCATATCAACCACCTTTGCCAATCCCACTAACATTACAATTGTAAATCCATCATGAAATACTTCTTCTTTAAACATAATCGCAAACAAGTCCTCAACTGAAATAATTATCGCAACAAAAATAAATAATCCTATCACCAACAAATTGATCGAAGACTGTTTATACAAAAAATTAATATGGGATAAATTCTTTTCCTTAAAAGAATGAGATACAATAGGTGCTGAAATTTGCATAATTGCACTTGTTGGAATAGCAATGACATTGGCTACAAAAGCAGCTATATTGTAAGCACCATTATTTTCAAAATCTATCAAGGAAGAGATCATGATTGAATCTATTCGAAAAGCCATCACCGTACCCAATCCTCCAATCAAACTATACATTGCAAAAACTCTAATTTCCTTTTTCATTGTGGGAGTAAAAAGGGTGAAATCGGGTTTCAACTTTAACTCTCCTAGCCAAATGGTGTAGGCAAAAATTCCAATCAACGCAACGCAATAAGTGAGAATAATGCCATTCACTAAAAACCCAATACTGATTTTTTCAAAAACATATAACAATACTAATACGGGCAAAGAAAGTTTAATCAAATTTTGGTAAATAGAAGGCACTACGATCCTGTTAAAATTGGTGCAGTACATGTAGAACAAAGTAAAAAAGGCAATAATAATAGACAAAGGAACCAAGTGAGGTAGGAACATTCTATAAATGGGTTCCTTTTCAGCATACAATCCAATGAGTTGGTCGCTAAAAATATATGCTCCAATAGCAAATCCTATTGAACTCAATAACAACATACTTACTAAAAAAAACAAAAACCCATTATGGTTTTTATCATCTTTAAATTTAGGAAAAAAACG
>CAKZSH010000038.1 GCA_937918905.1 uncultured Saprospiraceae bacterium | reverse complement strand
CTTCGTTCTCTTGACGGTCTACGAATTGTGAATCCGTCAAGCGAAGCGACCGTCTACCGTCAAGAGAACGAAGTGAACGACCGTCTACCGTTTTTTACCTTCTACTATAATTAGGTGCTTCCTTCGTAATCACTACATCATGTGGATGACTTTCAAAAACTCCAGCAGCTGTAATTTTTACAAATTGTGCTTCCTGCATCGTTTTAATATTAGCAGCTCCACAGTATCCCATTCCAGCACGTAATCCACCAATATATTGAACCATCACTTCGGCCAAAGAACCTTTGAAAGGAACTCTTCCTTCAATTCCCTCTGGCACTAATTTTTTAATATCATCTTCCACATCTTGGAAGTAACGATCTTTGGAACCCAATTGCATTGCTCCCAAAGAACCCATTCCTCGATATACTTTAAATTTTCGACCATCATAAATAATCGTTTCCCCTGGAGCCTCTTCCACTCCTGCAAAAAGAGAACCTGCCATAATCGTATCAGCTCCTGCGACAATTGCCTTTGCAATATCACCTGTAAATCGAACACCACCATCTCCTACAATTGGAACACCTGTTCCTTTGATCGCTGTAGCTGCATTAAATATTGCAGACAACTGAGGAACTCCTACTCCTGCAACCACCCTAGTCGTACAAATACTTCCAGGACCAACACCTACTTTTACGCCATCGACTCCTGCATCGACCAATGCTTTAGCACCAGCCCCCGTAGCCACATTTCCGCCTATCACTTGAAGATCAGGGTATTGTTCTTTTACCAAACGAACCGCATCCAAAACACCTCTCGAATGACCATGCGCCGTATCCAAACAAACCACATCCACTCCTACTTTGACTAAGGCATCCACACGCTCAATGAGGTCAGCAGTAACCCCCACAGCAGCTCCTACTACCAATCGACCAAGTGTATCTTTACAAGATTGAGGATAATCTTCAACCTTCATAATATCTCGGTAAGTAATCAATCCAGCCAATTTTCCATAATCATCCACGACTGGAAGTTTTTCGATTTTATGTTTTTGTAAAATTTGGCGAGCTTGCTCTAGGTTAGTTCCAATTGGAGCTACAATTAGATTTTCAGATGTCATTAAATCTTTAACGGGACGATTTAAACCAGTTTCAAAACGAAGGTCTCGGTTAGTCAAAATCCCAGTTAAGGTATTATTTCCATCTACGATAGGAATACCTCCGATTTTATGTTTTTTCATTAAAGCTAAAGCATCTCCTACTTTAGCATCAGCACTTAGAGTCACAGGATCGATTATCATCCCACTCTCTGATCGCTTAACACTTCGAACTTGCTCAGCCTGTTGAGCAATCGTCATATTTTTATGAATAATCCCAATGCCTCCTTGACGTGCAATTGCAATAGCCAACTTATTATCAGTTACCGTATCCATCGCAGCAGAAACGATTGGTACATTCAATCGTATCTCTCTTGTCAACTGTGACGAGATATCAACTTCACGCGGTAAAACTTCAGAATAACTGGGAACGAGTAGTACGTCATCAAAGGTAAGAGACTCTTCTACAAATTTGTCCGCACGGGACTGGATAGTAATTTGATCTGTTTTTAGTAATTCCATTCGCAAAGTTAGAATTTTTTTAAAAAAAAGAAATACTGAAAAGAGTTTTATAAAAAAAGTTTTGTCCGTTGGTAGATTTTTAATTCTTTTGTAGGGAATATAGACCGCTACGCTTTCAAAGTAGAGAACGTTGCCTGTGGCAACTAAGAGATCGCTGCGCTGTGAGACTGACGAAGAATCGTAGAAAACGAATTATCGTCAGTCTTGCAGCGAAGCGATCTCTTAGTAAGCGTAGCGCACGATCTGACTTCTCGCAGCGAAGCGGTCTCTAAAATCATAAAATATGCTAAGTGTACATTCGGATATTCATTATATGAAACAAGCAATCTTGGAAGCACAAAAAGCTTTTGATCAAGGTGAGATTCCTGTAGGGGCGGTGGTAGTTTGTGAAAATCAAATTATTGCTCGTGCTCATAATCAAACAGAACTACTGAATGATGTGACTGCTCATGCGGAAATGCTGGCAATTACTGCTGCTGCTGATAATTTGGGAAATAAATATTTACATGACTGCACTTTGTATATCACTCTTGAACCCTGTCCCATGTGTGCTGGTGCAATAGGTTGGTCACAGATAGGAAAAATTGTTTATGGCGCAAGTGATGATAAAAAAGGATTTATGATTTATGGAAAAAGAATGTTGCACCCTAAAACAAAAGTGGAGTTTGGAATCATGAATGAAGAGTGTGCGGCTTTGATGAGTTCTTTTTTTGAAGCGAAAAGGAAATAAAAAGATGGTTTGATTGTCTCGCTTCGCTAATGGTTTAATTGTTGTCGAAATTTTATGATTCAACTGTATTGGACAACAATTAAACCATTAGCGAAGCGAGACAATCAAACCATCTTTTCACTCTTCTTCTCCAAACCAACTTGCATACATCACATAATTATTTGCAATCCGATTGATGTAGTGTTGAAAATTTTCAGGAGTGAGTTTTTTGATTTTTTTTGCGGGAACTCCTGCGTAGATATGACCTGATTCTAAATGTGCTTTTTCCAAAACAACTGCTCCTGCTGCAATCAAAACGTTAGATTCTACAATTGCTTCATCCATCACAATTGCTCCCATTCCTACCAAAACATTATCGGCAATCTGGCAACCATGCACAATAGCATTATGTCCAACTGAAACATTATTTCCAATTATCGTCTTGGTTTTTTGATAAGTACAATGAATAACTGCACCATCTTGAATATTTACTTTATTGCCCATTCGAATGCTATTCACATCTCCTCGAATAACTGCATTAAACCAAACACTGCAATCGTCACCCATCTCGACGTCGCCTACGATAGTTGCATTTTCTGCTAAAAAACAATTCTTTCCAATTTTTGGATCAATACCTTTTACTGGTCGAATAAGTGCCATTTTTTTTTGATTATGGATTCAAAAATTATGGATTATGGATGTCGTTTAACGTGCATTTAATTTAGAAGGAAAACACGTTTTTCGACGATCTTGAATTCTTAATCCATAATCTTGAATCCCCATTGTTCAATTTTCAATATTATTTTTCCTTTTATATAGTCCATCAAAAATACTCATCCACGTTTTTCCATTATCATTTGAAACCTCCCAATTTTGTCGAACGGTACCATCAGAATTATCAGTCCAAGTGATACGATTTATTATTTTCTCACCTTTAGGGCCAGTCATCATTTCACTTTCTAAAATCATCTGATTATCTACTTTCTTTCCAGTAAGGTTAAGATTTCCTCCTTGGTTGTCCACCCAAACCTGTTGCCACTTACGGAGGTTTTTATTATAAAAATTATAACTCGTCCCCGTATAACTTCCTTTGGCGGAACTCCAATTTTCTTGGAGGACACAACTGTCCTGAAGAAATATGATCTTATTCGTACCTGCTATCTCACCATCCGTTATGGTTTCCCAATCCCCTACCCAAAAATCAAATTGTCGATGTTCAGGTGTACAACAAAGGCAATCTTCTTTTTCAGGAGGTTCCTGACCGTTCACATTTAAAGCAAAAAAAATAAGACTTAGAATAAAAATGTTTTTTAGGATGTTCATATTTTTGTTTTTTAGGAAAAATAAGGCTGCAATATAAGGATAGGTTTATTAAACGTAAGTTGCTTTTACAAATATTACTTTTTTGATTGAACAAAAAAGTCTAATTTAGTTTTCTAAAAAAATCTAAAGTTGAAAAAATAATGGAAGACTTTCAAAAACAACTCAATAAAATATTAAGTAAATCTCAAGATTACGATCGAATTCAAAAACATTTGAAAAATTTAGAGCAACAACTTGCAAATGGCTATAAGCAATTGGACAAGTTAGAAAAGGTAATGGAGCGACAAGGACAAGATGTGGAACAATTGGAAAAACTAAGCCTCAAAGGTATTTTTCATAAAATTTTAGGGAGTAAAAAAGAACAGCTTGGTAAAGAACGACAGGAGTATTTGCAAGCTGCCCTAAAACGAAATGAACATAAAAAATCTGTAGAACTTTTGGAATATGAAAAAGGGATACTGGAAGATAAACTCGCCAAACTAAAAGACATCCCTGCTCAAGCAGAACAGCTTATAAAAAAACGTGAAAATGATTTGATGCGAAGCGGTACTCCTGTAGGAATGCGAATCCTTACCATTTCCAAACAGATTGATGAAAGTCGCCGCTTAAAAAGAGAAATCGCAGAAGCCTATGAAGCTGGAGAGGCTGCCATTGAAGTCTTAAAAGAGATGGAAGGTTTTTTGCGAAATGCTCGAAACTGGGGAAATTGGGATATGATGGGCGGCAGAGGAATGACGACTTATGTCAAACATTCGAATATCGATAGAGCAAGAGCACGTCTCCATAAAGCACAACATTTATTGAATCGTTTTGAGGATGAATTGAGAGATGTATACAATCCTCGACAATTAAATATGTCTTTAAATTTAGATTCGTTCACTCGATTTATCGACATCTTTTTTGATAATTTAATTTCTGATTGGATTGTCCAACAGCGAATTAGAAATGCCCTTTCCAATGTAGTCGCAGTAAAAGATCGTGCGAGTCGCTTAATCGGAACATTGGATATGGATGACAAAGAATTGGCTGTTAAGATCAAACAAATGAGTAAAGAAAAGAAGCAACTGGTCTTGAATTTTAAAGGCTGATTTTTTTAACTGTGAACGATGAACGGTTATTTTTTTTAACTTAACAATAACTTAAATTTCACCCCAGAAGCATCCATTTGGAATATTTTTCGTTCTATCTTTCATAAAACTTATTGAATTATGAAATGGTTATTAACTACACTCACGCTAATTATTTTTAGCATTTCTAATCCTATTTTTTCTCAAAAATTAACTACCTATTTCGAGGAAAACAAATTGGAGCCAGAGGCTTCAAGTGAAGGTTTCTTTTATTCTTTTGAAAAAAAAGGTAAAGGAGCTAAAGTAAAATATGGTGATTATGTCTTGATTAATTATAAAGGTACGCTCCTTGACGGTTCCGTATTTGATTCCAATGAAGGTGAAGACCCATTTGTATTTCGAGTAGGTCATCGGCAGGTAATTAAAGGTTGGGATTTAGGAATTCAGGAATTTAAGACTGGTAGCACAGGGACACTTTTTATACCTTCTAAGTTAGGATATGGAAAAAATGGAGTTGGGGATGAAATTCCACCTCATGCGGATTTGATTTATGAAATTGAATTGTTAGAAATCATGGATTCGAAGCAATACAATCAGTTTATGAAAAAACTGGAAATCAAACAACGCAGAGATTTTGAAAAAAAGAAAAAAGAACAATTTACCGCTGATAAAAAAATCATTCAAAAGTATGCGGTTAAAAATAAATTAAAAACTAAACGACTGCCTTCAGGTGTCAGCTATGCATTTAAGAAAAAGAAAAAAGGAAAAGGAGAAACCGCCAAGGCTGGAGATTTTTTAGAAGTTCATTATGAAGGTCGTCTAGTGGATGGAACGGTATTCGATTCTTCATTTGATGGAGAACCTTTTAAATTTCAATTAGGAAAAGGAAAAGTAATTCGAGGATGGGAGGATGCTTTGAAAAATTTTAAAAAAGGAAGTGAAGGTTGGGTTCTAATTCCATCAGAATTAGCGTACGGGCCACGGTCGATTAGAGAAGGAAAAATTCATATCCCTGCTAATTCAGTTTTAATTTTTAGAATAAAAGTCCTTAAAATAAAATCGAAAAAATGATTGTTTCGCTTCGCTGATTGTTTGATTGTAATCGAAAATTTATCCATCACAGTTATACGATTACAATCAAACAGTTAGCAAAGCGAAACAATCAGACAATCATTTTCAATTAATTAATAGTCATATCCTTCTCCATCGGAAACTGTATACCAAATCCATCAGGAATTCTACTCGCTTTAAGGTGAACAAAGTTAAATTGAGCACCTCCCATACTGATAGAAGCTAATCCCACATTGATGTCTGTAAAATAAATTGCTAAGACAAGATTCCCATCTAAAAAGCAGGTTCCGTGAATAAAGTTTTGTTCTTCAATTTCTGTCATTCGATACTCTGATAATTTACAATTTTCGCCATAGCATTTTTTTCCCATAGCTTTAACCGTATGAACTAGCATTTCATTTTTAGAAGGTTCTCCTTTGTCATAAAATGAACTGTGCTCCGCAAAATTTTGAAAGAAAAAGTCAAAGATTTCACTAAAATCTTCAGATGTGATAAGTTGGTTTTTTAGCGCGTTAAAGTTTTGTGTAGTCATGATCTAATTACCCCCCG
>CAKZSH010000037.1 GCA_937918905.1 uncultured Saprospiraceae bacterium | reverse complement strand
TTTAAGATTTGAGAAGTTTGTCGAATAACGGTGAGTCACAATTATTCGACAAACTTCTCAAATCTTAAATCCTTGTTCTATTGTTCGATATTCATTAGAGTTCGATATTCAAAATGATGTGAATCATTTAACTGCCTCATAATTATCATCCCAATTTTTAATTTTTGGTTCCCCTAATTTACCAACACTTTTGCCAACAAGCATAGCTACAGTCGCATCACCTGTAACATTGACAACTGTCCGACACATATCAAGCGGTCTATCAACTGCGAAGATCAACGCAAGTCCTATTTCAAATTTTTCAGGAGGGAAACCGATGGATTCAAGTACGATTACCAGCATCACCATACCTGCGCCTGGGACTGCTGCGGAACCAATGGAGGCAAGTGTTGCAGTTGCAATAATGGTCAACTGATCGCTAAACGAAATGTCATGTTGTAAGGCAAAACAAATAAAAACGGCAGCAACCGCTTGATATAAACTTGTCCCATCCATATTGACCGTTGCGCCTACGGGACAAACAAAACTTGTTACTTCTTTTTCTACTCCAATATGTTCCTCTACTCGTTCCATCGTAACAGGCAAGGTAGCTGCACTTGAACTGGTGGAGAATGCAAGCAATTGAGCAGGAGCTATTGCTTTTAAAAAACCAATAGGTGAACGACCTGTAAAATAGGATACTAAAATGAGGTAAAACGCAATCATCATTGCCAGTCCTGCCAATACCGTTAAAGCATATTTAAGGAGAGCAACTAATACGTCTGGATCACCCGATGACACAATGACTTTTGCCAAGAGTGCAAATACAGCATAAGGGGCAATGAGCATAATGAGGTCAACCATTTTGAGCACCACATCATTCAATCCATCAAAAAACCCCCGAATTATTACTGTTTTTTCTTTATCGACTAGGAGAATACTTATTCCAAAAAATAAAACAAAGAAAATGACTTGAAGCATTTTGGAATTATTGGATGCTGCATTAAAAACATTACTTGGCACCATATCTACAATAAAATCGAGAGGCCCAGCATTAGTTTGTTTACCTGCATTTTCGATTTTAGTGGCAATATTTTCGGCAGTTTTTTTATCTTTTTTATTGGATTCTACGAGTTTAGTTAAAGTGGCTTGAGAGATCTCAGTCCCCGGTTTTATTAGGTTTACAATGCCTAAACCAATAGTAACTGCAAAAACTGTAGTAATCAAATAAATACCTATGGTACGGCCTCCGATTTGAGAAAATTTTGAAATATCACCAAGATCAGCAATACCTTTGATAAGGGAAGCAATGATAAGAGGAATAGCAATTAATTTAAGTAAATTGACGAAAATGGTTCCGATGGGAGCAATCCAATGATTAATAAATTGCGTTCCTTCATGAATGTCAGGAGTAGAAGCACTATCCCATTGAGTCATGGCTAATCCGAAGAGGACACCAAGCACCATTCCAATCAAAATTTTCCAATGTAAAGCAAGATTTTTCATATATAGATGTTTTTCGTTTTTCGTAAAAATAAGATTTGTTTGTAATATCGGAGTCCCTTCGTAGAAAAAAAGAAATTAAAACTGTTTTCATTGATTTCTTTAAAAAAAAATACTTATTTTTGAATTACTATTGAGAAGGCAAAATAACAGAATCCTTTAACTAAAATTTTAAACAAAATATCCCGAAACTAACCTAATTAAATCTCTTTCCTGCACCTAAAAAATATTAAAAAGACTACCAATTTATTGGTAAACCCTAAATGTTTTTTAGTTATCCTTTCTGTTTTATTTAAGATTTGCCCTTGAATCATCAAATCTGTTCAATTCCTAAATTGGAAAACAATCTGCCATTTTGAATAATTAAATGGCGAGAAAAACCGAAATTCAAAATGATAAATGGTGAAAGATGGAATCACTTATATTCCATTTCGTCCTATTATTCGTTATTGAATTTTTCAGGTTTTTTCGAACTGTCATTTGATTTTTTTTACTAATTTTATTGTTTACAAGGAACAAAAACTATGGATAGTTTCAAAAAGAATTGGACAATTGGTATTTGTGCTTTTTTGATGTTTTTTTTGATTCAAAAAAATACAATAATTGGACAAGATATTCACTTTTCTCAGATAGGTAATTCACCATTAAACATTAGCCCCGCGCTAACATCGGTTTTTAGTGGTGATATTCGCTTTGTAGGTAACTACAAAAGCCAATGGCAATCTGTACCAGTCAATTTCATGACTTTTGCAGGTTCTTACGAAATGAAGTTTCTTAACAAAAATATGCCTAACAGTCAGTTTGGAGGTGGGCTTATTTTTAATTACGATCAAGCGGGTTATGGAGATTTGAGTTTGTCCCAATTGGGAGTCAATCTTGGATATACTCACCAGATGTCGGAAAGGAATTTTTTATCTGGAGGATTTCAAGTAAGTGCTAATCAAAGAATGTTTAAACCATCTCAACTTTCATTTGATGACCAGTTTGATGGAGAATCATATAATTCAGATATAGCTTCAGCAGAAGTTTTTGAAGAACCGAGTTTCTTTTATCTAAATTTTTCTGCAGGAATTAATTGGCATTATCAAGTTCCTGAAAAAAGAACTCGATTTGATGTTGGTGCATCTGTTTTTAATATTAATGAAGCCCGTCAAAGTTTTTTTAATAGAAATGACGCATCGCTTTTGAGAAGAATTCATGTTCATGGAATGGGGAGTTTTATGGTAGCTGACAATGTGGATTTATCTGTTTTGGGGTTGCTTTCGAAGCAAGGCCCATATTCAGAAACTATAATTGGTTTTGGTGCTAGAATTTATTTGAATCGAACATTGACTAAAGAGTTGTCAATTCAATTTGGAGGTAATTATCGACTAGGGGATGCCGTTATTCCAACGTTTGAAATTGATTTTAGAAATATGATAAAATTAGGATTAAGTTATGATGTGAATACTTCTGGTTTTACAGAAGCTACCAATGGTAAAGGAAGTCCTGAATTTTCAATTATTTACACTTTACGTAAAGTGAAACCTTTGAATGAGAAAAAACTTTGCCCTCTTTATTAAATTAAATGTTGTGCATTAGTGGATTGATTGAAAAGTTAATTAGGTCAAATTGTG
Source organism: uncultured Saprospiraceae bacterium (assembly GCA_937918905.1). Classification (GTDB taxonomy): domain Bacteria; phylum Bacteroidota; class Bacteroidia; order Chitinophagales; family Saprospiraceae; genus CAJQQY01. Next base: position 37,435 of record CAKZSH010000037.1, on the reverse strand, counting down.
CTCAAAAACTAGCAAATTAAACATTCAATTTTTTACAGAAAATTTTTTATAAACCAGGAACTCGAGAATTTAGTAAAGCTACATTATGACAAACATTTTGAGAAAGGTTGGTCTTCTTTTCATCATTTCGCTACTTTATGTAGGGACTATGTGTGGCCAATCATTACGTGCATATGTAAAAGCAGCAGACAATGCATTTAATAAGGGCGAATATTTTACAGCATTTGTATATTATAAGAAAGTGTTAGGAGTAGAACCAGAGCGTAATGATATTAGATTTAAATATGCAGAGGCCGCCCGATTATTTCAGACCTACCGAGTCGCAGAAGATGCTTACCATAAAATTACATTAAGCAAAGACAGTTTGAATTATCCTCTGGCAACCTATTGGCTAGGAAGTGTCAAGAAGAGTTTAGGAAAATATGATGAAGCGAGTCAAGTTTTAAATGAGTATTTGACTAAACATAAAAGGGTAAATGCCCGATTTACAAAAAGAGCAGAACAAGATATTATTGATTGTGAGTGGGCTGCAAAGATGGCCGCAGCAACTGATATTAATATTAGTGTAAGTCCATTGGAAGCAGGAGTGAATACGCCTTTCTCTGAATTTGGAGCATTTGAACGAGATGGCAAAATATATTTTTCAAGTATGCGATTTCAGGATAAGACCAATCAACCTTATTCTAAGTTGATGATGAAAAATGAAAAAGGAGAAGTGGAATCATTTGATTTTAATAAGGAAGGCAAATTTACGGCTAATGCTGCAATGAGTTTTGATGGTACTCGCCTTTACTATACCAATTGTGATTATGATAAAAAAGGAAATATTAAATGTGGAATAGTTTATCGAGAAAAAAATTATTACGGTGATTGGGGAGAAGAGAAAGACTTGCCAACCTTTATAAATTTCCCAGGTTTTACGACCACACACCCAACCATAGGTTTTGATAAAATCAATAAAAGAGAAATTTTATTTTTTAGTTCAAATCGACCTGGAGGTAAAGGGAAGTTAGATATTTGGTATAGCACAATTGCTGCCAATGGAAAATTAACTAGACCTATCAATCATGCTTTGATAAATAGCCGAGAGAATGATGTCACTCCATATTTTCATTCTCCAAGTCAGACTTTATATTTTAGTTCGGATGGCTATCCTGGAATGGGAGGCTATGATATTTATAAGGTAAAAAGAAATGGTCGAAGTTGGCAAACTCCTGTTCACATGATTTATCCTGTGAACACAAGTTATAATGATTTTTATTTTACCTTAAATGAAAAAGGAACTCAATCTTATTTTGCATCTAATCGAGAAGAAGCATTGGAAATAGACCCTGCAAATGAAGCATGTTGTAATGATATTTTTACTGCCAATATAGCTCCTGATGCAATAGAACTTACGAAAGAAGAATTTTTAGCAATAGTCAACAAAAAGGAACCAAGTTATGTTGAGGTGATTCCAGATGAACCTCGTGTAATTATAAAAACTCAACCTACTAGCGATCCTACTGATATTCCTGAAAGTATTTTAAACAAAAATAATAAGCCTGATCCTAAGGCAACTGATGTAGTGATGACTGTACCTTCAGGAAATCCTACAACCAAGATCAATGATCCAACAGAAGATCCAAATATACTCAAGCCCAAAGGGAACTCTCCAAGTGTGGTGGTAGAAAGTAATGAACCAACCAATTCTGGTCCTGCAAATAGTAATTCGGATTTGGTATTTGAAAATGATTTTGAAAACCTACCAAGAGATATTTATTCATTAGTATTTATTGTGGAAACCATGGATATGCAATTGGAACCCTTGAATGGAGTTACGGTGGAGTTTATTGAAAAGAGTGGAGTAACTGGTAGTAAGAATTTTAGGAGGAGTAACGTTTCTGGAAATAAAATTCAATTTCGAATTAAGGATGACGTAGATTATAAAATTGTACTTGCTAAACCTGGTTTTATAACAGATACTTTTACCATAGATCAAGAAATATTATTGGGTGCAACGGAATTGACTCAACCATTTTTTTTAAATCCATTACCAGCTGGTGGCTTATATCCTGATTCCCCTTTAAGTGAAGAACTAGAAGAAGTAATTGTTACGGAAGACAATTTGAAAAGTTTTTTACCGATCCCATTGTATTTCAATAATGATGAGCCAGACCCTACTAGCTGGAGTAATACCACCAATAAAAACTACGAACAAACTTTTCTATTATATCATAGTTTAAAGGAAAATTTTAAAGATAAGTATGCAAGAAAATTTGCTGATTCTCAGCGAGAAGAAGCTTTAGATCAGATTGATTACTTTTTTGAAAATGACTTAAAAAAAGGTTACCAAGACCTATCAGAATTTTCTAATAACTTAATGAATTATTTAGAAGCTGGAAATAAAGTAACGATTGTTTTTCAACCTTACACGACTTCAAGAGCCACAGGTGAGAAAAATAATGCCTTGATAAAAAGAAGAATTAGTTGTTTAAAAAACCATTTTAAAAGTTTTCTAGCTGGAAAGTTTAACCCTTATATAGATACTGAAATTTTAGTATTTGAAACATTAGAACCTATTATCTCCCCTTCACAATCAAATGGAATCTATAGCCCTGAAACATCAAAACAAAGAAAAGTAGAAATTAAAATTTTAAAGTTTAATGACTTTTAGAAAATATTTGAACTGGTAATTGGTGGTTAATGATTAGTAAAATGATTTTAGAATAGCGAATTACTAATCCCATTCACTATTTAAAAAATCACTAGATCACTTTTTCCAAAAGTCCTTAAATCCAAATTCCGATTTTGTAATTGGGTACGTAAAATTTTTATTTGTTTTTTTGACCCAATAACAAGTTATAACTAGATGAACAAAGATGATTTATCCTAAAGGATTATGCGCTGTATTTAAAAAGAAAAGACAACTGATAAAATACTGTAATTGTATTGTTATATTATTTTTTCTTTTTAATCCATTTACAAATTTCGCTTCTCATATTGTTGGAGGAGAGATGTCCTATAGATGTATAGGAGAGAACAATTTCGAAATCTCCTTAACTATATATCGTGATTGCTATAATGCAACTCAAGGTACTCTTTTTGATAATCCAGCATCTATTGGTGTCTTTGGCGATAATGATTCTTTGATACTAGATTTGATGGGCCTTGATTCTGGACAGATGCTTATTCCAAGTACATTTTCGGATACCTTAGATATCATTTTATCAGATCCATGTCTTTTTCCTCCTGAAAATATATGTATCGAGTATATGACTTATATCGATACCATCTTTCTTGATCCTGACATAATTCAAGGTGGGGTTCAATTGACTTATCAAAGATGTTGTAGGAATGGTCAGATTGCAAATGTTTTCGAATCTGATACAACGGGGATTTCTATTGTTGCAAATATTTCAGATGAGGCCATACAAACTTGTAATAGTAGTCCTCAATTTTCGGTTTTACCTCCTGTATTTGTATGTGTTAACGAACCATTCGTTTTTGATCAATCATTAACAGATGTGGATGGAGATTCTTTAGTTTATAGTTTATGTACTCCATTAGATGGGGCAGCTCTTTTGGACACTCGTCCTCAGCCTCCATACAATCCTCCATACGATGAAATTACGTGGATTGATCCTCCTTATAATTTAAATAATCTTTTGGGAGGAATACCCTTGACTATTGATCCTCAAACTGGAGAGTTAACTGCAACTCCGAATACTATTGGATTATTTTTAGTTGGATTATGTATTGAAGAATATCGTGATGGTATTTTAATCTCAACTACTCGAAGAGAGTTTCAATATAATGTAGGCGTATGTGAAGAAGTAGTAGCTGAAATTGCAACGCCAATTATCGAATGTGATGAATTGGAAGTTGAATTTGAAAATTTAAGTATTAACGCTCAGGAATTTTTATGGGTATTTAATGATCCTGGAAATCCTAATGATACTTCCTTTTTGGAAAATCCAAGCTTTCATTTTTCAGATACAGGAAGTTACACCATAATGCTTATTGCCGAACCCAATAGCCCTTGTACAGATACAACTTATATTGATATTTTATTAGAAAAAAGTTCACTTGAAGCGGATTTCAATCACCTGACTTTAGAATGTACTGATAGTGTTATGCTTGCTTTAGTTGATACAAGTGTTGACTCGGTTTATTCGATAGAAAGTTGGTATTGGGAGTTAAGTGATGGACAGACTTCGAATGAGCAGTTTCCTCTTTTTGTATTAGATTCTGCTCAACAACTTGATGTGAAACTAGTGGTTGTTTCTGAAAATGGTTGTGAAGAAAAGAAGGAAGCAACTATTTTCGTAAATCTGATTTCAAGTAATCTTTTAGAAGATAAACATGTGATATGTGATGGCGATTCTGTTGTATTAAATGTTAATCCTCCTATTGGATTGCCATTTATTTATGAATGGACTCCCAATGATGGATTAAATGATCCTACATTAGCTTCTCCTACCGCTTCTCCTGATATGGATATGGATTATTCATTATTAATTATTGATACTATCAGTAATTGTTTTGCAGAGTTAGAGACGGAGGTTGTCATTTTAGAAAACCCAGAATTGAGTATTGAAATGACAGGCATTCCATGTGGAAATGAAACTGAATTGACAGCGACAACTAATTTAACACAGGGAGATTTTATATGGGCGACTGATGAAAATTTTAATAATATAATTTCTGATTCTTCAACGATAGTGGTATCCAGCTTTGGGCAAACCACTTATTATGTAGAATTTTCTTCTTCGGGGTCATGTATAATTACTGATAGTATTACAGTTCAAGAAGCTTCCATTAATGTGAGTCTTGTGGCAAACAGCCAGTTTGTTTGTGTTGGAGATGAGGCTGTTTTTTCAGCAACTAATGCGGATTCATTAGATGAAGTAACCTATACTTGGTTTGATGGAAGTGGAAATGTTTTGGATTTTGATTCTTTATTTGAAATTTCAACTACAGAAGTGGGAATAGAATTATTTTATTTTCAAGCTGAGAATCAACACGGATGTACTTATTTAGATTCTGTTTTTTTAAGTGCTATTGATCCATCATTACCTGTAGATATTCAAATTACTCAATCATGTAATAGTAATGTTGTATCATTTTCCAATATAGGCGCAAATGCAAATTTCTACCGATGGATAATTAATTTACCTTCGGGAAATGATACTTTATTAGGTGCTAATATTCAGAATTATGATTTTGTAAATTCAGGTACTTATGAAATAACTTTAGTGCCTATTCCAGGATTGCCCTGTACGCTTCCAACCGAAACAATAGAAGTAACAACAGGAGAAGGAGTTGTTAATGCAGGGTTTTCGTGGGAGTATATTGATTGTCAAAATGACTTGATGATTCAATTCATAGATAACTCTTCTGCTGTTCAGGGGAATATCAATTCCATGATTTGGACTTTTGGAAATAATCCACCTGTGTCTTCTTCAAATCCTATTTTGCAATTAAATTCAAGTGGTTTAGTTCCTATTGAATTAATTGTGACAACTGATGAAGGTTGTTCAGATACATTGTATCAAGAAATTGATTTTCAATTAACAGACATAGGAGCATTTGAAAATGCCACCGTAGTTTGTAGTGGAGATGGAGTTACGTTAAATCCTTTGGGTAATCAATCCTTAAATTATGAATGGTCACCTGCTAATTTTTTAGATGATGCAAATTCTGTTTCTCCATTTGCAAGTCCTCCAACTACTACCATATTTACGGTAACAATTACAGACCCTAATAACCCCAATTGTGTGATTGAAGAAATGGTAGAAGTGGTTGTACCTGAAGTAGAAGTACAAGCAGCTTTTGATTATGAAATAGTTAATTGTGATTCGACAAGTGTGGTACTAACTTTTACTGATAATTCTACTCCAAGTGCCATTATAAATAATTGGTTTTGGCAGTTTTCAAATGGACAGAGTTCTAATAATCCTGTTACAACTATTGTTGCCAATGATGGAGAAGTTTTAGAAGTAACATTGCAAGTACAAACTGAAGATGATTGTTCTGCAATTATAGTAGAAACTATTGTAGTTGAAACATTTACATTTAATTTACCTGAGTCTGAGATAATAAAATGTACTGGACTTCCTGTGGTGTTGAATGAAAATGGAAATTCAAATTTTACTTATACTTGGACTCCTGCAGCTACATTAAATGATCCAAACAGTCCCAATCCAATTGCCAACCCCGTTGAAACTACAGAGTATTGTGTAACAGTTTTTAATGGAGAATGCTCTCAAGAATCTTGTGTTACAGTAATCGTTCCTGAAGTTCCATTGATGGCTGACTTTTCATATTCAGTAAGTGATTGTATTGATGAGGCGGTGATTAGTTTTCAAGATCAAAGTCAGAATTCTTTAGGAAATATTGTGGAGTGGAATTGGACATTTAGTAATGGTACAACATCAACTTTAGAAAATCCGTCAATTACAATCACTCAAGATTCAATTATAGAGGCGGTACTTGAAGTAACAACAAGTGATGGATGTGAGGCTAGTTTCTCGCAAGAGGTGGAAGTTAATTTATTGAATATTCAGATTCCAAGTCAAGTTGTTTTATGCGAAGGGAATCCGATTCAATTGAATCCTAATGGGAATCCTAATCATGAATATTCTTGGTTTCCAGGTTCTGGATTAACGGATGATGATGTAGCGAGTCCAGTAGCATTTCCTACCAGTACGACAACTTATACTGTAACAGTTACTGATGGAGATTGTCAAGTTGTTCAAAATGTTGAAGTAATTGTTCCTACTATTCCTTTGACTGCGGGTTTCTCTTTCAATATTGAAGATTGTACCGACGTGGCTGTCATAGATTTTGAAGACCTATCAGAATATTCTCCAGGCAATATCATTGAATGGAATTGGACATTTAGTAATGGTGATATTTTAACTGGATCAAATCCAAGCGTTACTATTGATTCAAGTCAAACTTTGGGAGTTACATTAGAAGTAATGACCGATGATGGATGTACAGCAGTTACTACCCAAAATTTAGACATCAATTTGATTGATATAAATGTTGCTCCTCTTTTAGTGAATTGTAATGGGGTAGGAGTAGAATTAAATCCAGCAGGTGACCCAACTTATATTTACAGTTGGTCGCCTTCCAATGGATTGACCAATACGAATAGTCCAAATCCAATTGCTAACCCAACTTCAACAACACTTTATACAGTAACAGTAACAGATGGTATTTGTGAATTTACTAGAGAGGTAGAGGTGATCGTACCAGATGAACCTATTCAAGCAGGGTTCTCTTTTTCCTTTGAAGATTGTACGGATAATGCGGTGATAGAGTTTACGGATACAACTATAATTGGCAACAATACAATTTCAGAATGGAATTGGACATTTACAGGTAATGATACTACGACATTTACTACCCAAAATCCTATTCTTACTTTTAATCAAAGTGATACCATTATTGCAGAATTAACGGTGACTACTAATGATGGTTGTGTGGCAACTATAAGCGAAGAAATAGAAGTTAATTTAATAGATATAAATATTCCAACTGAAGTTATTTATTGTAATACTTCTGGAATAATATTAAACCCCAACGGAAATCCAAGTTATGAATATGAATGGTCACCATCAATGGGACTTAGTGCAACGAATGTTGCAAGTCCGATAGTAAGTGGTCTTACTCAAAATATGAGTTATTCTGTTATTGTAAAATTTGGAGATTGCATATTGAATCGAAATGTGAATGTTATTATTCCTGATGTTCCTGTGCAGGCAGATTTTAATTTTACCTATTTAACATGTATTGATAGTGCGACTTTACAGTTCAATGATATTTCACAATACTCAGGAAATATCATCGAATGGGATTGGTTGATTAATTCTCAAGCGTCAAATGAGCCAAATCCAATTTTTGTTTTTTACGAAACTCAACCTTTTAATGTTCAATTAATTGTGACTACTGATAATGGTTGTAGAGATACCATTAATAATACGAGTTTTGTTTCTTTAATGGATAATATCAACCTACCTACTGATACTGCTACCTGTAATGGAAATGGTATTTTTCTAAATCCAAATAGTAGTAATCCAGGGGTTGACTATGTTTGGAATCCAGGTATTGGATTGTCGGGAGATACTTTGATAGCGAATCCATTTGCCAATCCTGATTCTTCACAAGTTTACACCGTAACACTTACGAGTCCTGAAACGGGATGTGTGGAAGAACGAACCATTTCTCTCAATGTTCCTACTCAACCTTTGACTGCTGGTTTTGAATGGGAATACTCAAATTGTTCAGATAGCTCTGTTGTGGAATTTATTGACACTTCTACCTACTCAGGAATACTAAGTGAATGGACTTGGACTTTTGATAATACGAATGTATTTAATGAACAAAATCCAGATTCTGTATTTTTTAATCCTGATACGATGACGGTTCAATTAGTAGTTACTTCAAATGACGGTTGTATAGATTCGATTGAAACTTTAGTTCCCATTGAGGTTATTCAAATTCCTTTACTTGATGATTCTATCACATTATGTAATGATGATTCAGTATTTCTAAATCCAAATGGCAATCCTGATTTATTTTATACTTGGAGTCCAGGAGGAAGTTTAGATACTACTAATTTCTATAATCCGTTGGCGACACCTCTGGCTTCTACTCAATATTTTGTAACGATAACAAGTCCAAATAATATTGCTTGTAATGAGGTTCGTACTGTTGATGTTTTGGTACCTTCCAATCCGATAGATTTGAATTGGATCTATCCAACGGATACAATAATCTGTACACCTCTCTTGGAACTTACTGCGCAAAGTAATAATGCTGCTCAATTCATTTGGTCAGATCAATCTGACTTTCAAAATGTACTAGGAGTTGATCCAGAATTTATGGCTATTCCTACCAATGAGAGTACTTTTTACTTACAAGTCATTGATTCGGTTGGTTGTTTTTTGACGGATAGTATTACGATTACAAGTCAAGCTATTCTAGCAAGTTTAGAAGAATCAAGATCTATTTGTTATGGAGATTCTACTCAACTAGAAGTGATAATTAATCCGTTGTCAGGTGCTGCTGATATTGAATATACTTGGATGCCTCAAGAAGGAATACTTTTGGATGAGGAGACGGGAACACCTTTGTTAAGCCCATTAGATAGTACCGTGTACACGTTGTTAATGGAAAATCAATTTGGATGTATTTACGAAGATACGATTGATATAAATGTACTGGATTTAGCAACTTTGATAGAAGTTGGTATCGACCGAGATTCTATCAATGCAGGTGATGAAATTCAATTGTTTACCACAGAATCTTCAAATTGGATTTATTCATGGAGTCCTTGTGAAGGATTGAGTGGATGTGATATTTCTAATCCAGTTGCCACTCCTGAAGTCACTACGACTTATACCGTAACTATTGAAGATGAAGACTTAGGTTGCCTTTATGAAGATAGTGTTTCGGTATTTGTTTTCGATCAATCTCGTTGTCAAGAACCATTTGTTTTTGTTCCAAAAGGGTTCACACCTAATGATGATGGATTGAATGATATACTTTATGTACGTGGTAATTATATTGAAGAAATGGAATTTGTGGTATTCAATCGTTGGGGAGAAAAGGTTTTTGAAACAAAAGATTTAAATGAAGGATGGGATGGAAAAGTGAATGGAAAAATCGTTCCTCCTGATGTCTTTGGTTATTATGTTTCTCTGAAATGTTTTGGAGGAGAAGAGTATTTGATGAAGGGAAATGTGACGTTGATTCGTTGATGTATCGTAATTAGTGACTGGTGATTGGTTACTCGTAATTTGAGTCGAATCACCAATCACCAATCACTAATTACAATTTACAAAACTACTGATAACTCATTTTGACAATTTCTTCAACTGCCTCAGGAGTTACTTTTTTACGCTCTCCAAGACCTAGCCAGTTTCTTTCTCTAAATCTTTCCGCAATGATTTCAGCAGTTCCTTCATAATCATCGGTATATTCTGCAAGCGTAGTTTTAATATCCAATGAATGTAAAAACGCCTCTGTTTTTTCAATTCCAGCTTTTGCTTTTTCTTCCAAAGTTCCTTCCTTTACATTCCAAACTCGCTCTGCGTATTGCGCCAATTTTTCTTTTTTATCTTCAAAATTATAACGGTAATGACTTGGAGCAATAATAGCCAAAGTCCTTGCATGATCGATTCCATACAATGCAGTCAACTCATGTCCCATCATATGTACCGCCCAATCGGTAGGTACACCTTTTTGAATCAAGCCGTTCAAAGCCATGGTGCAAGACCACATAAAATTAGAAGCCGCTTCATAATCACTTGGATCTTCAATAATTCTAGGAGCAATTTCAATGAGAGTTTGCATGATACCTTCCGAGAATCGGTCTTGCAGAAATGCCCCAGCAGGGTAGGTCATATATTGTTCTAAGACATGCGTAAAAGCATCAGTAATTCCGTTAGCCAATTGTCGTTTGGGAACAGAATGAACAACTTGTGGATCGAGAATTGAAAATTCAGGGAAAAGACCTGGCCCACCCATTGTTAATTTTTCCTTAGTCGAAGCTCGTGTAATTACCGCCCCAGAGTTCATTTCCGAACCTGTAGCAGGAAGGGTCAAAACTGTTGCAAAAGGCATCCCTTTAAATGTACGAACTCGTTTCTTTAAAATATCCCAAGGTTCGTCACCTTCATAATATGCTGCGGATGAAATGAACTTCACCCCATCAATAACAGAACCTCCTCCAACTGCTAACAAATAATTTACATTTTCCTTTTTAATAATCGCCAAAGCTTCCATCAAAACATCGTATTCAGGATTGGCAGGGATACCACCAAACTCGATGACTTCAAAATCTTTAAGTGCTGCTTGGACTTGGTCGTAAATTCCATTACGCTTGATACTTCCACCTCCATAGAGCATCATTACTTTTGCTTCTTTAGGAAGTTCAGTTGCTAGTTTTGCGATCGTGTCTTTTCCAAAAATTATTTTGGTTGGGTTTTGAAAATCAAAGTTTTTCATATTTAAGAATATTGTTTTTTATTTTTTAAAAGCCAAATATAAACATTTTCGACACAGCTTTCAGTTACCACGACTCGGGAGAGTGGTGGTAACTGAAAGCTGTGTCGAAAACTATAAATAAGAAATAAAAAAGAAGGGAAAATGTTTAGAGATAAAAAAAAAGAGTTCGACTTTAAAGCCAAACCCTTCTTTGAAGATTAAATTTCCTTGAAAAATTTTATCAATTTTTTACAAGCAGCAAAAGTTCCATTGAGATTCCTTTGATTCTTTTTCACTTTTGTACTTTCTAATATCTCAAGGGATTTCATGATGAATTTCATTTGTTCCACCTCACTACCTTTGTGTCGTTCAGTACCGCCACCACGTCTCCAGATTTCAGAATAAAGTTCAATGATTTCATCAACTACCGCTTTTCGTTTTTTATTTTTCAACTGCGTGTCCGCTCGTTTGTCTGTTTTTTCTTCAATATAAAAAAGGAGTTCAGCCTGTTTTAAATTAACAGGTTTTACCAAATCCCAGAACTCATCATTATCATTGACATTTTCATTTAACTCTTTGGATAATTTTTGGATAAATTTAAGCGCATCTTTATCTAAAAATTGATTCATTGTTTCGATGCGTTTTTTATCCCCACCAATCAACTCTGCAATTATCCATGCTGTAAGCGGATAAATATTATCCTTTTGTTGGCTTAATTCATATCCTGTTTTGTAATGCTTGGCACAATTGATAATGGCTTCCCTTCTTTTCCTTGGAGCAACAAAATTACTCAACCGTTTGAAAATTCCACCCATGATATTATTTCTTTCAGAGGTATTTCCAAGGTCAATCAATTGTTGCATTCGAGTAACTGTTTCCTTTAAACCTTTTTCAATTTGTTTTTTATGTTTTGTAGCATCCAATCCAGCTAAAAATCTAATTTTACAGTTGCACCATAATTCTAAAACTTTCACACTATAAGTTGCCTCATTATCCAAAAACAAATCTTCCAATTTACTCAAAACAATATCATATTGTTTGAGCTCATGATAAGCATTAATTTCAAGTTCTGTAACCACTCCATTTCTTAAAGGTGATTTATCAATTGCTTTGCTAATCAATTTTAATTTTTCTAAAAGATCTACTTTGCTTCGGTTGGAAGATTTCGCTTCATCTATGAAATTCTCTAAATCAATTAAAATTTCTTTTTCTAAAATATAACCATGCTCTTCATCTTTCCTTCTTCGTTTTTTTCTAAGTTGATAAAATTGATCGCCATAGCATTGATAAGCACCCCAGGTATTGGTATTAGGGTAATCAATAAAGCAAGCCATTCTTGCGGCTTTGACGGCTTCTGCAAATATTTCACCCTCCAACATTTTCTCATAAAAAACTTCAGCAAATCTTTTAGCAGCGGCATCATTGACTGCCCAACCTGCGACGACGACTGCTTTAACTCCATTTTCAATAAATTGAGTTCCTACATTCGCAGCCAGTTTATATTTATTTCTAAAATGTTTTTCACGTTCAGAATTAACTGCACCCATATAACAGCTATTGATAAAAACCAATTCAGGCGTACTACTAATTTGATTGATTTCGGCAGCCGTCAATACAATATTATCAGAAAGTAAAATTCCAGTTTTTTTATCGTCGCCATATTCGATTACACCATGACTTGCAATATGAATGATTTTATACTCGTCATATAATTTTTTAAAAATCTCCTTGAACGGTTGATTTATCCTAGAAGTAGTTTCGTAATTGTTTTTTTCTAACAATACATTTACCATTTTGGCTTCTTCAGCAGCAGCAGGAAGTTGAGGGATTCCAGCTTTTTTATCTAATTGTGGATCACCTATGATAAGTGCTTTTCTATTATTGATTGGGCGAATTTTTTGCCGATCGTTTGAAGTAGATAATTGTCGAATCATTCCAGCAGAAACAACGATTGGCAAATCTAATTTTTCATCATAATTCAAAAGTTCCCAAGGGAAACTTGCCGTTTTTTTATCTAAAATTAAAAGGATGTTTTGTTGATCTCTAAATGAAATTTTAAAGTCATTTGGAATCAATAATTCAAAAATCGTTTTGGTCAATTCTTTATCCCAATTAGTTGGTTTTTCATTATCAGCAAGTAATGCATCAATGATTTGGAAATTGGTAAATGATTCTCTCAATTCAACCAATGCTCGACCTGTGGAAGCACTAAATGCGAGATAGGGGAGCTTAGTAATTTCGTCGATTTTTTCTACCGCAGTAATTCTTTTCCACCATTCTTTTTCATCATTAAGAGGGAAATATGTTCTTGCACCATCCACTTTTTTGATGCTTCCATTCATGTTGATTTGATAGAATTTATTGTTACTACAACTAATTTGTGAAAGCAAATAAAAAGCCTGATCTGCTTTATATTTGTAGAGTTCAACAAATTCAATTTCTGAAATAAATGGAAGATCAGAATCAGACATGTTTCTGATTTTCTTATTTGCATTTACGATACCTTCCAAAATTGCATTAATGGAATTAGACAACGAAAGATTGGCATAATTACTACCTACTAGCAAAGCAGAAATTCCAACAGTATCTTCGCTTGTCTTTTTCTCATGTTTATTTTTTTGAAGTAAATATTCTAAACAACCTTGTTCAATAGTTTTACTTAATAAAAATGGCGTTAATTTTTCCATTTCCCCAAGGCCTATAACAATGGCACCTGTTGCATTTATTTTTTCAGGAAGATGAATATGGTGTGTACCTATTGGGCCTGGGTAAAGTCCCATAGATTCTCTTTTTGCAAGTTGTCCTTTCAGTTGTCTATCTATGACTCTCTCCGCACTTACGATACCGTCACCTTTAAAATGCCCAACTAAAATTGGATGTTTTGCAAAACGAAGATGTCCATTTTTTACAGTTATTTGTATTGGCTTTTGAGTTACGGAAGTATCTTGTTGGAAAATCGGGGTGGTGTTTAAGCCTAAAATATTTTTAGCTAAAATATTGACATCATTACTTAGCACTTCTTTTTGTTCTTGGAGTACGACTTTTTGCATTGCTCTTGAGATCGGAGGATCATGGCTTAATCGAGTAGTCGAACCTGTGGACAAAATATCCAAGAGTGCTCCAAAGTGATTAACATCATTTGCCAATTCACCGTGAGTCGTATTCATATAAAATACTTGGTCACGATTCAGTTGTTCAGGGATTCCATACTTCCAAGTAACACTTGCATCTCCTTCTGTAGTGGCTTTAAAAACTAACTCATATTTTTTGTAGGTAAATAAACCTGGCGTTGCAATCCCTTGTTGGATAGCTTTGGTATCAATGGAATTGAGAATAGCTCCATTTTGATCTCGGCAAACAAAATTGACCAAAGTCCTTTCATCGCTTCCTGCGACGTAAATGACTTTTTCCATTTTCCATTTTTTAAAATCCCGAACATCCTTTTTGTATTTTGCAAAAGCGGCTAAATCATCAGAATCTGGTAATGCCCAATTATTTTTATCCGTAACACTTTGTAAAGTTTTCCATAATTCTAAATCTTCGAAGTCATGCGCACCATCATGAATGGGCAACAACTGTAACAAGCCTTGGTATCTTACAAATATTTTTAACAAATCCTGACGGCTTTGGAAAAGTGCCAATCGTCCAATACTTTTGATCTGACCTGCATATCCAACAATGACTTCCGGGATACCATAGGAACCCAACCATGGTGTACCTAAAAGTATAGCTCTAAAGTTGGGCATTTTATTTAAAGTATCCCAAGTGTCTTCGTGATTTATCATCAAATCTCTAGTCACTAATCCTCCCATGGAATGGGCGATAATTTGGATGGGCTGTTTGGTAGGGAGGAATTCATCTTGAATTTTTTCATTTAAAATTGCTCCTGAAACATCAATTGATTTTCGCCAATCGTATGGAAAAACACAAACATCATATTCTGCTTCCTCTAGTGTTTTTACCAATTTTTTATAAGCAGAGCCCACTACAGATTTAGCACTTACATTTTCATTTTTAATATTTAATTTAGAAAGATGTCCTCTTGCCATTTTTAAGAAATCAATCCAGATTTCAGAACTGCCATCTGAAAGATTGGAACCCATAATTCCAGGAATGAGGATTACAATTGGTCGTTTGCCTGAAACTTTAGTAGGCTCAACACTACCACCTGGAAGGATGGCTGAAATATTTCTATTGCGTTCTCCTCTTTGTACTTCTTTGAACTTAGGAGGACATTCCATTGATGAAGTAGAAAGGGCTGCAAAAATATCTTGTTGAGTACCTGAGTTTTTAAAATAGGAAAAATGATCTATGGTTTTTCCAACAACAAATTTGTAAAAGATTCTATTTTCACGAATTGCTCCCATGTACATCGAATCTGTATCTACCACTAAATCATTATCCAATTGGAAAAATAATCGACTCATAATTGTCATCAATGTTTTTTTGATGCCACCCATTCCAGCATTACCTGCAATGATAGATAAATCACTTTCTATTTTGATTTGATGATTGTTAAAAACCTTTTGAAGTGGCGAATCGGGAATCATGGACTCCAAACCTGGAAGTACTTTGGGATCAGTTCTTTGATTGATAATCGCAACAATAAAAGATTTTAATCCAATGAAAAGTGGATTGGTTTTTTGACCTAACCCAAACCCAATTAAATTTAATAGGATATTAAAAAAATGATCGACTCTTTTGTTCAATGCAGAAGTTCCACCAGCAGGGCAGGCGACTCTTACAAATTTTTCTACCTTGATTTTCTTTTTTGTAGATACTTTGTTAAGCGCATTCATGGCTTTAACGTCTCTGTCTCTTCCAAGGTCTTTAAGTAGTTTTATTTCTTGTTTGGAAAAGATAGAACTGGTATCGCTACAACGACAAAGCGTTTCTCCAACCAACCCACCTCGTGAATGACTAATTAAATGTAATCGAGTATGGGGAGGAAGTGCATTCAACACATCCAAAGCATTTTCCAAAGGACTCATTGACCATGTGCGATGTTCCAATGATAGAATATTATTTTCATATCGCTTTTGTAAATTATCCCATGTTTCTGATCCTTTAAATTCTCCAAATGAACCGACCGTACTAGAGCAGGTTCCATGTAAAAAAAGTAAGACTGGTTTTTCAATATCAATGGAAGGACTTTCTTTATCGTACTCAAATGGTGTTAATTGAAAGTCAGCACCTACATGATTGACTCCTTCAAATTCCATTATTTTGGACTCAATCTTTTGGGCAATTAAATGGGCGGTGACTTCCGCTGCAATTTCTTTGGGTTTGAAAATTTTGACAAATTTCAAATAGGCTTTTTGAAAAATACTCCGATTTTCAGTTGGAATTTCTAAGGCATTAGGAATAACTGTTGTCGTATCTGAGGATCTATTTTGAGCTTGGAAAAGGGTAGGGACTTCATGCGTAGGACTAATCCAAATAGTGCCATCATCAAATTCAAATTCCATCAAATCCTCTGGGTTCATGGATTCTGTAATTTTGATGTCATCCGTTCCTCGTGTCGGGTTGATGGCAATAACTTTTGACAACTCATACATAGATTCATCAAAAAGAAAATCTTTTTCTTGAGTGGGATTTTCTACAAATTTTCCATGAAGCGTGACGTTGAGTTTAGGTTGGCTCATAGTTTTGATTGGTTTAGGGTTATAAATGTAGATTAGACTGGTAAGATAACAATAAAGTTGCAGAAATGGAAAGCGGGAGGATGTGTTTAGGTGTAAATATATATAGGTCTATAGGTTGACGAAATATTAGTGACTGAAGTTACGCACAAAATATATTGAGTATTGAACGCTGAGTCGCTGAGACACAGAGTTGGTTGAATAATAAATAGGAGACGCAGAGTATTTTTCCCCGCCTGCGGCAGGCAGGTTTGAAAAATAGAAGCAGAGGGGAGTGTTCATGAATGTGTGACTTTGAGCTTGTTCTTCTTAGCCGTCGGATGTAAATCCGACTCTCTCATCAAAAAAAGGATGATCTAAACGCCTGATTATCAATGTTTTAAAATCAATATTATTCGCCCGAGAGAGTCGGATTTAAATCCGACGGCTAAGAAGAAAATTAATAGACACCGTTAAATACCCCCCCCAGCAGAGTTCGCAAAGCCTTTTTATCAAGAACACTTTTTGTCAATAACACTTTGAATCTCTGCATCTCAGCTCATTTTTATTTTAATAAAAATCCTCTGCGACCTCAATAAGTTATTCGACACAACTCTGTGTCTCTGCGACTCAGCGTTCAATACTCAATATATTTTCGAAACTAGATTATTATATTTTTTGCGTAACATGAATTAGTGAGTTTTAATTCACAATAAATTTGTCAACCTATACACCTATATACATTTACACTTAAACACATTAATCACGAGACTTAGGAACCAAAGGTTCTTTGTTCTCATATTTTCTGATGATTGGATTTTTAGGTTGGTACATTCTAGTGGAATCGACATAAGCCCTTACCATTACCTCATCACCCAGGGCATCATACCCCGCAGCAATTCGACTAGTACGACGACCACTTCTTGTTGGTATTTTTTTCAATTTTTCAATTCTTGAATGAAGCTCCTGTTTAGCTTTTTTATTTTGTGGATTGGAATTTACTTCTTTGATGTCTTTTTCAACTTCAATAATGTTAACTACCTCTGCTGCTTGAGCATTTTCAGGAGCTTTGTCGAGTACTTCTTTTGCTAAAGATTTTGCTTTTTGAGTTTTTCCTAATTCAAGATTGGCTTCACTCAAGGTGGTCATCCGTTTAGTATTATTGACAGGTCGATTGCCTATGGTACTCACTTCTTGTTCCAATGTTTTTTTAGTGTCTGAGTCATCGGGATTTGCTTTTAGTTCCTCGAGATTTTTTTCGATATTAATAATACCATCTTGAATGGAGAATGATTTAATACTAGGAAAAGCAATCATCACAATTGAAAAACCAATTCCCATAAGGTGGTTTTTATTAATATCTTTTTCTTTTACTATTAGAAAAATTACAACTAGAAATAATATTGATCCTAGTAGCATCAAAATTATTTCGTATAAAAAAAGGCCATCAAATAGATTCGTCATATGGTTGTAGTTTGTGTGAAAAAGTTTTTTCCAAAACTAATATTTTTTCGATTATATTTCCTAACGTGAATAGATATTAAATAATTTCATTATTCATGATTTTATTAAATAATTAAGAAATACTTATCTTGTTTTTGTATCAAAAATGAATCATCAAAACAAAACGAAAATGAAGAAATTGCTTAAAGGATTTTTGGGATTATTCTTGGTTTTATTACTTTTTGCATTGTATGTTTTTTATACGACAGGTTTTTTTAGAACTGTTGAAAATAAATTTGAAGGTAAAATTATTAAAAAAGTTCCTATCCCCGGAGTGGAAGATATGCAGATTAGTCAAGAGGATCATTTTATGATTTTTTGTTCTGATGATCGAGCAGGGAGAAGAGATGGAAAACCACAACAAGGTGGACTTTATTTTTTAGATGTTAAAGCACCTATGTCCACTCCTAAAAATATGATTACGGAATCTGTTTTTTCAAAAACATTTTATCCGCATGGGATTTCGATGATAAAAATAGATTCGGATCGTTATAAAGTTTATGTTATCAATCATGTGGATGGAAAACATTCTTTGGAAGTTTTTCATTTGGTAGGAGATAGTTTGAGTTATCAAGCTACATTGAAAGACGCCTCAATGGTCAGCCCAAATGACATTGTCGCAATTGATGAAAATCGATTTTATTTTTCAAACGATCATGCTTACACTTCTGGTTTTGGAATGTTTGCTGAAGATTATTTAGGATGGAAAGCTTCCAATGTGATTTATTTTGATGGAGAAAATTATAGAGAAGTTGCTGGTAATATTGCCTATGCCAATGGTGTCAATAAAGATCCCGTAAGAGAATTGTTATATGTTGCATCTCCTAGAGGGTTTTTATTAAAAGTTTATCAAATTGAAGATAACGGTGATTTGACTTTAATAGAAGATATTGATTGTGAAACTGGAGTGGACAATATTGAGTTTGATACTGATGGAAAACTTTGGATTGGTTGTCACCCTAATTTACTGCGGTTTGCGAGTTATGCAGAAGGGAAAGAAGAAACTTCGCCATCGGAAATTATTACTATTGATTATCGTGGAAAAGGGGACTACACTAAAGAAATTGTATTTCTAGATGATGGGAAAAATATGTCGGCATCAACTGTCGCACCTATTTATAAAGATGTGATTTTTGTGGGGAACGTGATGGATCAACATTTTTTGGTTTTGTTGAGGGAATGAAAGTTTTTTAATCAAAATCAAAAATTGCATACACGAGTCAAGCTTTTACTTGCAAAGTCCAGCTTTGACTTTCATTGATATTCATCCGAGTACGATATTCAAAAAATTATATCAACGACTTTAGTCGTTTGTTTAATTAATCCACCTACTTTCAGCAGGTGGTGGTTAAGTTATCAGTCAAAGTTATTGATGTTCTCATAAGTCAAAGCCTGACTTTTAAGTCAGACCTTGACTCGTGGATACATTGCTTTATTTAAAACACCTCCGCTACTCCAAATCTCCTGGCATCACCTATCGCTTCCAGTCCATTTTTTACTTTTTGAATCGAATGGACTCCTCCAAAGTATAAAGATTTTCCTTCCCAAAATACCGCATTATCTTTTTCAAATGGCCAATCAAAACCATCTTCAATTTGAAATTTTCCATCTTGAAAATGCACTCTTGAATGTTCCGTAGCTTCTTGTAGATTTTTTTGTTGGGCAAATAAATGATAGACGACTTGACCTGTAACATATGGAATTCGATTGGCACCACCTGATCCTGCCACAAATTCTAACCCTCCATTTTTATCAGTAATAATAGTAGGTGTCATCATAGAATGCATTCTACGATTGGGCTCCCACGAATGTGCTCCATTGGGTAGTAAAAATATTTCGCCTAACATATTATTGAGTTGCATGTTGGTGCCTGGAATA
Organism: uncultured Saprospiraceae bacterium; assembly: GCA_937918905.1. Classification (GTDB taxonomy): domain Bacteria; phylum Bacteroidota; class Bacteroidia; order Chitinophagales; family Saprospiraceae; genus CAJQQY01. Next base: position 17,453 of record CAKZSH010000037.1, on the reverse strand, counting down.
AAATACCCACATCCTTCGCCTATGGTACTCGTGATACTGATCGCATTGTCCCAACGATCTACAATATTAAAATGAGAAGTTCCACGATTGGAAGAGAGGGAAGGCTGTAATGTAAAACTATTGTTAGGGAAAACTTGATTTAGATGAAATTTGATTTGATCTTCCTTTTGGATAATGTTTTGAGTGGCTTGAATAGCTGGAGCTAGGGTAGGGTATTCTTCTCCGACTTTTGATAACATTAATGCCAACATTGCACCTCCTTTACTTGGGCCATTGGGAAGATAAATATTTTTATTGCGATAGTTTATTTTTAAAGGTTCTAGGATATTGGTTTTATAATTTTCAAAATCAGCTCTTCTTAAAAAACCACCTCGCTCTTGACAAGCCGTAGTTATTATTTTTGAAATTTCACCTTCATAAAAACCTCGAACACCTTCACTTGCAATAAACTCAAGGAAGTCCACCATTCCAGGCATTTGAATCAAATCTCCTTCTTCTTTGACTTGATTGTTTTTAAAAAAAATATCACGCACGGAAATGTCTTGTTGGAAAATCGGGTTTAAAAGTTTTAAATCGAAAGCTTGGAATTCATTGAGCAACACACCATCCTTGGCCAATTGCATAGCAGGTTTGACCAATTCTTTTATAGGAATTGTTCCCAGTTTTTTATGTATAGAAAACAAACCAGCAATGGTTCCAGGAACAGCTGCCGAACCCAATCCAATATGAAATTCTTCTTGTTCGCTACCAAAGTCGATAAGGACGGGATAAAAATCTAAAGGATCAATCTTTTTAGAAATAGGAGTTTGGCAAAAGTAATCGAAGAATTGGATTTTACCATTGGCAGGTCGAGTCAATGCAAATCCTGCACCTCCTGCGGATGCCATACATGGCTCGGTGATAAACATGGCAAAGGTAGCTGCGATAGCTGCATCAAATGCATTTCCTTTGGCAAGGAGTATTTCTTTGGCGACTTCGAGGGTAATTTCATGCCCTGCACTTATAGCTTGTTGCATAGATCAATTATACGGAATTTTAATCAAAGGAAAAATCAAAATCAAAATCAAAATCAAAATCAAAATGGCAATCAAAATCAAAAATCGAATAATGCGTACTCATCGCATTTGATTTTTGATTTTGATTGCCATTTTGATTTTGATTAAAAAAAGTTGTTAATCAAAATATCAGTAGAGAAATTGGGATTTTCAGTTGTAATAGCTAACCTTTTTTCATCATAAATTATTTCAGGTACATATCTTTTGCCTAATCAAAATCACTATCATTCGAGCCTAATCTTAAAGTAAGAGATATTCCAAAATTTCTATTTTTTGCAGTAGTCACACTATCAAATTCTGTTGCCAAATCTACAAACCCCAAATTGCTAAATAACTCAAATTGAATATCCGATACAATCAATCCTACTCCAAAAGTAGTCCCATAATCTACTTTTTCTAATCTTCTTTCTTCTTTCGTTTTTGGCCAAGTATCATAATCTTCAAGTGTTTGAATAGCTCCAATTTCTTGTTTGATAGTTAGCTCTCCTTTCATACCAAGATCAAGGTAACCACCCGCAAAAGCAAAATAAGTGATGTCTCCAGATTTAAAATTAAACTTGATAGGTAGAGGAATATTTAAATAAGTCAGCGCGTATTCAGACTGGTAAAAGAAATCAGTATTGGGAACGCCATCTTCATATCTCATTGTCTTTTTTGTAAAAAGAAAACCAGGTTCAATCGTAATTAAATTGTTAATTTTTATATCAACAGTCAGTCCTCCATGAAGATTTACAGCACCAACTGTTTTGTGTTTAAAGGGTGAAATACTTTCATGATCCATATCCAAAGACGCTGAATTTACGCCTAATTTTAGTCCGATTACCTGAGCTGAAGTGAGCGTCCCTATCATTAGGGAAAGTAACAAAAAGGGGAAAATTTTAATAAATTTCATTTTCTAATTCTTTTTAAATAGATCATTAAATGTTTTTCATGAAGTGGCAAATTTACAATTTTATCTTAGTTAAACTATCTAAGTTCATTGTTTTTGTCTGATTGAAGGCAGGATCAAATGTTATGTACCTAGAGACTTATAATTCAATTTTTTGAGTTCCAATAATTTCTGTTCCCTGTTCTTTTAAGGTATTCATTTTTTATCATTATTAGTGAGTTTGTTGATTGGAAGCTAGGTGAGGTCTAATCATTTTGAACCATCATTTTTAATTTCTTCTTTTAAAATCTTCATCAAGAATGTCTTCATTGGGTGGAGGTTTTTGATTTCTATTTCGAACTGAAATCAGGTAAAGAAATAATACGACAGGGTGCAATAAAAAAAATAAAACACCGAAAGTAACCAAAGGTAATCTTGCTCCTATATTTGTTAGAATAAAAATTGACCCAAAAACTGAGGCGATGATTATGACATTATTCAGTAATATTTTTTTCCAATTATCAAGCGTTAAAAGGAGACTGATATTTCCAAACCAAACTATTAGAACTGGTACTAAGAAGATAATTCCTATTGCCATTATTGTTTTATTTTTTACCCCCTGTAACCGCCAACTTCAGTTGTCAGGTTGTCCCAAAGTAGTTGTTTAACGATTTAAATGCAATGAATATCCTGTTTTATAACAACCTGGCAACTGAGGTTGGCGGTTACAGGGTCAATCAAAAAAAGAAAATTTATCTTTTTGGATATGGTTGTTTTTCTTAATGTAAAACGCTCCATTGTGTTCAATTTTATTTTGAAAAACATCCACTCCTTTTTCTCGAATCAATAATCCATCGACTCGAACCTTGACATCAGCAGTCAATTCTTTTCCAATCAGAATGATACGAATTTCATTTTCTGGATAATCAATTTTAAAATCCATTTCTACCAAACTCCAATCTCCATCTATGACTTCTGAAAATTCTGGAAACGTAGTCGTCAAATATTTAAACTCGCCTGTTTTTGGATTTCGTTCCTCCACGATAAAACGAAACCAATCATTTAGTGCATCATTTTGACCATTGTAAAACCAAGTGGAAAGGCGGTATGTTTTTTCTTTTTTAAAAGTTTGAGGAGGGAATTGGGCTAAAACAGTTTCACCTCTTTTGGGAAACTCAAAAGCATTTTCACTAAAATGACTGACCGTACTTTTCTTTTCTTCAAAATCATTTTGGTAAATAAATGAAGTGGTATCATTTGTAAATGTATTGTTTTTAACAGAGTATATGTCATGAAAAAATCCATCATCTAAATCTACACGATTATCAAATTCATCAGAAATCATTGTCGAATCCCAGCGGAGTAAATCTTGTTTTGAAATTTCCATTAGTTGAAATTCTCTTGTTCCATAAATTGTGTATGCTCGGTCTTTTATTGACTTTTCATATTGAGAATTCAACTCGTCGCTGACTACGATTAAAAACGGTTTGTCGGAAGGTAAATCGTTGGTTATCAGTTTTTTATAATAGGTAGGAGATAATGTTTGAATCATTTTTTTACCTTCCATGATACTCGTTCTTCCTACATCAAATGCCATCAAAGGGATTTGAGTATGGTAGGAAAAAATCTTTGAAATTTTGGAGGAAATATCTTCGATGGGGCGTCGAAAATCTTCTGCACCACAATGATAATAGGGAAGTGGAATAATTGCTTGATATTTGTTAGGTGGAATTTTTGTGAGTGCAGTAGTGTAATTTTTATTCAAATTATTTTTATCAAAAACATTGACTTGTGTGGTGATTTTTTTCGACATCTCATTGTGATGAGCAAATCCTTCAATAAAATATAACAATGGTAACAATGAAATTACAAATAGGAATAATTTACTTTTTTGCGATTCCATTTTTATTAAATATTCCTGTAAAATAAATGTTACAGAAATGGTACTTACAAAATAAAAGATCCATCCAAACCTTCCTGTTGTTCTAAAGTTTTTAATGATCGGAAACCATTCAAGCAGTTCTGGAAATGCTTTAAATGGATAACCGAATGCGAATATCAAACACAATAAACTTGCAGGAAAAGCAATTTTTAAATGTTCATTTTGGAGCCAATTTATTTTTGGATAAAAACGCTTTTGCTGAATCCCTTTTTTTATAAAATGAAAAACTAAATATAGCAGAACAAAAGTAGTCAACACGCCAACATAAGCCCAGCCTTCCCATTTTAATTGAATGTCAAAAAAATGTTGAAGCAATGGTCGAAGTGGGGGATGGTGCGGAATAAAAATATCATCTGGTTCAGAATTGTAAAGGAAAAACCCTAAAGGGTTTTCTGTTCGACCTTCGTGGGTGTCCGTCATTTTTACATAACTCATAAAGAGTAGGAGAGGGGCAAAGGTGTGAATTGAGAAATGTAAATAGTTTGTTATTTTTTTCCAGCTATTGTTTTTTAAAAACCAAACTAACCAAAAAGCACCTGAAAATAATGCGGTTAATAATCCTAAATAACTATGCACAAAAAGCCAGCCTAAATTGTTGAGTAATAAAATAATAGACCATTTTGTTTTACTGTTCGATGGATAATTTTTTTTACCATTTTTAAAAAAACGCATCAAGAAATACCAAGTCATCGGAAAGCAATTCAGATAGGCTAAAGTCAAATGATTATCGAATCTCCCAACCTGCGGTGCAAGGAAAGTGATGCCAATGGTTGCGCTTACAGCAAGCCATTTTTTTACACCTAACTCTCTGAAAATCAGCGATATAAATATCCCACATAATAATATTGAAAAAATAATCGAAAGATTGGTGATAGCTACATTTTGCTTTTTTATGGATGGGAAGATTTCTCCAATGGCTCGAATAGAATTTGAAATCAAAAGCCGATATTCTGTATAAACCGTATGTTCTCCATAGGGATAATTATTGCCCGTAAATTGAGTGTTAGAACTATCGAACTCGATATGCCAAGAAGTATTAAAGTAGGCGGTAAATCCATCTCCAGTTGGAGCAAATAAATATTGATTGGGCGAAAGGATGATTTTTCCATAAAAGAAAAAAATCAACGCAGTAAGGATTGCAAAGGTGAGTAGAAAATATTTGTTTCTCATGGCGAATTAAGTATCGGGTATCTTACTTGAGGGTATCCGATACTTGAGAATTCATTTTAGGACGATAGATTTTTTATACTTTTTTGAATATTTGTAAAATTGATAAATACAAAAAGACCTGCAAATAACAATGCTGCTACAATTACGACTGGATGAATATTTACCAATTCCATTCCTTGAGAACTAAAGAATCGAATAATAAAATAACGAGTAATGGCAAAAAAGATAACCGTCAAAACCATTACGATGCCAAATAAAAACATCAAGTGTTTTTTGAGGATTTGACCGATTTGATTTTGTTTATAGCCTAGCTGCATCATTAATCCAATGTCTTTACTGGATTTTGAAACCATCAACTGAAAATTCAAAACAAAAACTAAAATAGAAAGTAAGACAATTAAAAATCCAATGACTGCAACTGCAGTAATCAAAGACTTAATGACAGACGCAATTTCTCCACCAATCAACCGCCCCGTACTTAATTCGTAACCTTTCGATTTTAAATATCCTTTAAACTCATCAGAAAATGGATTATCTGCCAAAACCAAAAGTCTTGAAGAACCTTTAGCTTGAAAATCGCGAAAGTAATTATTCGTATAATCCATAAAACTTTGAGGGACTAAAATGGAATTGATGCGTTCGCTAAATCCTACAATTTTTCCTTGGTAAACTTTTCGTTGTCCATTGCCTCTAACCGTAATATCCAATGATACTCTTTGGATGGTACTTGCGGTAAATTGCGGTAGCCCTTGACTAGGAGCAAATCCAAAATTATACAATGCTAAATAATCTTTGGAAAGGATGATAGGCAATACATTTTGACCAGATTGCCATTGAAAACGAGAATCTTCTACATCGAGAAATTCGTCGGGGACACTTTCAAAAAACAGCTCCGTATAAAATCCTAACATGGAGCTACTTGCACTTACCTTATAATTGTTGGGTGTAAATTCACCTACATTTTTGATGAAGGGTTGTAATTTGATACTATCAACTTCTTCAGGGGAAAAGGAGGCACTTTTTCCAAGTGTATTAAAAAGTGTAACCGTCTTATTGATGATTACAAATTGGTCAGTATCGGTTCCGCCTCCTTCAGTTAGATTTTTTAAATCCATATAAAACTGAATAGATAATAATAATAACAACAAACCTAAAAAGGAGCCGATTACAGCTCCGATCATTTGCCATTGGTTATTATTTTCCCAGAGGAGTTTATTGAGAATTTTCATGGGGCAAATATAAATAAATATATGCGTTTGGCGTATTTTCTAATTTTGTACTTTTACTTTTTTTTAATAAAAAATTAATCATGCGAATTTTAACATTTATATTCATTTTAACTTTTTTGGCCTGTGGTAATGAAAAACCAAAACAGGAAGGTACTCAATCATCACCTACTGTTGAGACAAATGCCACAGAGACTACTTCTGCTACTTCAACCTCTACTTCAGATGGTGAAGTGAAATATAAAAAAACGGCAGCTAATTCTGAATTTGCAGTTTACAGAACTATTTCAGCAGATGAGACTCACACCACTTATTTTTTTAAAACTTTGGATGGAATTAGCATCGACTTTAAGGTATCAATTGAGGGCGAACCTGAAACAATTGTGCCTAAAAATTTATTGGAATATGCTAAATATTTGGAAGGACATCCTGGAGCGAACCCAGAAATGGCAGGTCGAGTTTTTGAAATTATTTATGACAAAGATAATTTTGTAGGTGAGGTGAAATTGGCAGAGACCGAGTAATCAAAATCAAAATGACAATCAAAATCAAAAATCGAATAATGTGTTTTCACCCTATTTAGATTTTTGATTTTGATTGCCATTTTGATTTTGATTTAAAATATTGATTTTGATTAAAATGTTATCTATAAATCGTGATGTCTCCTTTCTTTTGAATCATTCTTCCATCCAAGTGACAAGGGAATTCCATAAAATAAATGACGACTCCTGCGGGGACATTTTGACCTCCAGACTTTCCATCCCATCTTTCGTTAATGTCATTAGATTCGTATAAAAGTCCACCCCAGCGATCAAATATTTTTAAAGAATAATTATCTATAATCAGAGCAGAAGAATATTTGATAACGAGTTCATCATTGTAGCCGTCACCATTTGGTGTGAAACCATTTGGCATCCCAATCAGTTCTTCGGCACAATTATCTAGTTGTTGAATTTTTGTTGTTAACACTTTTTCACAACCTGTAAAAATATCTGTAACTGTAACTGAATATTCAGGAGCAGCAACAGCATTTAAAGAAGGGTTGGGACAATCGGTGCAACTCAATCCTGTTGTAGGAGACCATTCAAAAGTTTGGTCAGCAGTCGTATTTTCTATTTCAAAAATAATAGGCGAACCATTGATTGAAGTATACAATAAAGGTAGATCGACTTCTGGTAATTCGTCAACATTTATAGTCGCATCTGATGTATCAGGTGTACAAGTTGAATTGGAAGCAATTACCGTATAAGTAATATCTTCAGTTGGAACTGCGACTGGATTTGGAATCGTTGGATCCGACAAACCCTCGGCAGGGAACCACTCAAATTGATCGGCAGTACCTATGACATCCAACTGAGCAGTATCACCTAAGCATACAGTAACATCGATGGCTTCAATCTCCGTTTTATCAACAACATCTACAAAAACAGAATCTCTAAGAATACAATCACCTGATGTAATAGATAATGTATAAGTCGTTGATTGTGTTGGAGTTGCATTTGGGTTAGCAATATTGGAATCATCTAAAGAAGTAGGTGGAGACCAAACAAAATCAGGATTAAGGTTTCCTGCTGTGTATAAAAATTGCCCATCCAAAATAGTAGACTCTCCTCTACAAATCGTCAAATCACTTCCTGCGTAAATGTTTTGTTGGGAAAGGACATCAATTCGAACGGTGTCAAATATTTCACAGCCTTCTGGTGTGATAATTTTTGCAACAAAATCTTTGGAAGCCAAAGGACTTGCAATTGGATCATAACAAAAAGTACAACTTAACCCGTCTGAATTTATCCATGTAGGATTGGTTCCTATACTTTGATCTATATGTAATTCTGCGGTATCACCTTGGCAAATGATTCTATCTTCACTTGCAAAAATTTGAGAAGGATCAACTACTGAAACTTCAACAGCTCCGCTACTTGAGCAACCATCATTATTGGTTACTACTACCGAGTAGGTTGTTGTGGTCTCAGGCGATGCAATTGGATTCAAACATGCACTATAACAACTCAATCCCAGTTGAGTATCATCCCATTCATAAGAGAAAATATCAATGCCTCCATCCACAAATATTTGTACTACTTCATTGGCACATATAGTGGTATCGTTAGACATAATGACTGTTGGAGCAAAAAAGGGACGAACATTAATTTGAATATCTGTTCGAGTTTCGCAGCCTTCGACGTTGACTGCAACAAATGTATAAATAGTTGTATCAGTCGGATTGGCAATAGGATCCAAACAATCTGTACAGCTGAGTGTAGGATCATTTTCCCAATAATAATTAATACCAGTTGTATCACTTGTTATGCTCGCAGTTAACTGAGTCGTTTCGCCAATACAAATGATTTGATTACCTGTTATTTCTACATCAGGTTGGGCAAAAACCATAATGGTTTTTGAAATGGTATCTGAACATCCCACATCCGTAGTTACAATAAGTTGAGGGTTAAAATTTGCCCCCTCTTGATAAACGTGTGTAGGTTGTTGTAAAAACGATTCAAAGCCATCACCGAAATTCCAATGCCATTGAGAAGGAGTTCCATTTCCAACTGTGGTCATATCTGTAAAAGTAACAGGTAGTGGTTCGCAACCTACATTATCTGATATTGAAAAATCAGCAATAGGAACATCCCCAATACGGATATAATCATTTTTAATTAAAGTATCAGAGCAATAAGTATTGTGAGCAATAATGGTAACATCATACTTTCCAGGAAGATCAAAGGTTACTGTCGGTTCAAAATCTGTTGAAATATTAGGTGATCCATTTTCAAATACCCAACTTAAACTGTCGATAGAACCAGTAGAATTGACTAAGTTGAAAAATGTAATTGGATTGTTAAAATCACAAAGTACGGTATCAGTTCCTAAAAAATCTAAAGTTAATTCTGGGACAAAAATACTTGTAGGTGATTCCAAAATTCTTTCACAACCGATCTGATCTATGATTCCTAATTTAGGAATAAAATCTCCTGCGGATTCATAATAATAAATGGTGGTATCAGTACTAACATTGTTAACCGTATCGAGAGGAGTACCATCTCCAAAATCCCAAACGTACATAAAACTTCCTTGTGATTCTGCGAAAAAGGTAACTTTCATTGGGGCACAACTGGTATCTATTTCATAATGAAAACTTCCAACTGGACCATCTAATACCACTAAGTTATTGATGACAAAAGTATCCGCACAATTAGTATTAGGAGAAGTAGCTACAAGAGTCACATTATATATTCCAGGTTCAGTATATACATGAGCAGGAGTATCTAAATCAGAAAGTCCACTACCATCTCCGAAGTCCCAAAGATAAGAAGTGGCATTGGTTGATAGATTTTGGAAATTAACTATTAAAGGCGGACAAGATGCATAACTAGTATCCAATGAAAAATTTGAAACTGGATTCGCAATCACTATCTCATTAGGTAAACAAATAGAATTGGTACATCCATAAATATCTGTTATCGTCAAGCAAGGTGTAAAGGTTCCTTCCGTTGCATAACTATGTTGAGGATTTTCATCAGTTGAAGAATTTCCATCTCCGAAATCCCAATCGTAAATTAAATTTAACCCAGTTGAGTTATTGGTAAATGAAATATAGGAATCAGTACAACTTAAAGTATCTGTTTCGAATAAAGCTTCTGGCGAGGTTACTTCAACAGCTTGATTGACTACTAAATCTTCGACACATCCCCAATCATTGGTTACCGTAAGTTTAACCTTATGTTTCCCTAAATCTTCAAATATGTGAGTAGCTGAAATCCCTTGTGCAGAAGCCACATTATTTTCAAAGACCCAATCCCATTGTGTATTATTTCCAAAAAGTGAAGTGGAATTATCTGTAAAAGTTACCTGAAAAGGTTGGCAACCACCAATTGGATTTGGAGTAAAATCTACATCTATTCCATTAACAAAAATGGTATCAGATAACCGAGTAGTATCACTACATCCATTAACATCTGTAACAATGAGTTGTAATTCATCATACATGCCAGGGGTGTCAAATGTAATTTCAGGGTCAATTATTGAGGTATCGGAAAAGGTCATTCCTACACCTGACCAATGGTACTCAGCGGCATGAACCGAATTATTAATTCCATTAATAGTCAAGGGCACACAACCTTCTGTTGCTGATAAAGTAAAAGAGGAAAGTGGGTCGTGAACAAAAATCTTTTTAGTTTCAGAATGTTCACATCCTGTAGTCATATTAAATGTCGTCAGAGTAATGGTATATGTTCCTGTATCTTGATAGGAATATGTTGGATTAAAAAGTGAAGAGGTATCTGTATCAATTCCTGCAACTCCAAAATCCCATGCATAAGTGTCTGCTCCAATAGAAGTGTTATTCATTTCTACAAAAAACTTATCATTACAATTTTGAATTACTTTAAATCTTGATTTCGGTTCAGTAACTTGAATATAATTTTCAAAAGTAACTTCTCCAAAACAGCCTTTGTCTGCTACAAATAAAGTCACATCATAAAATCCTGTATCTGTATAAATAGTTCCTGGATTTTGGTCAAAACTTTCTTTATCATTTCCAAAACTCCAAAACCATGTATCTGCAAATTGAGTCGATAAGTCAGTAAAAAATACAGAGTCTTCGACACAAGTGACTAAAGGTGATCCTTCAAAATTTGGGACAGGATCCATACCTACACATATTGCATTTCCAAAAGTTCTCGTGTCCATACATCCTAAAGGGTTGGAAACTGTTAAAACAATATCAAAACATCCTGTGTCTGGAATGACAAAATTAGGTTGAGGTAGATTAGATGTTAACGTTCCTGAAGGAATCAGAACTTCCCAAGTATAATCACTAATAGGTAAAACGGAAATCGAACTATCTACTAATGTTACACTTAAAGGAGTACATCCAAAATATTGTTCTGAAGCTATTTGAGCTAGTGTTTCTGTAACTTCAATTGTAGTGGTCGAAATGGTATTTTCACAACCATTACTATTGGTTACTGTCAAGCTCACATTATATGATCCATAATCAGCATAAACATGATTTGGGTTTTGACTAGTACTTGTATTTCCATCTCCAAAATCCCAAAGCCATGCAGTAGCTTGAGATGATACTCCTGTGAAATTAACGGAGTGAGGAATCGAACAGCCAAATGAATTATCGTTGTTATAAGCCACATCAGGAAGTTCAAAAACTTCAACCTGTACTGTTGAGGTTTTTGAAGAAGTACAATTTCCTATGGTACGTGTAAGAGTGATGTTATAAAAACCTGCATTTTGATAGGCATGGGTTGGATTAGCCGCAGTAGAAGGTGCTGAACCATCTCCAAAATCCCAAGAGACTGCATTTGCTGCTTCTGGAGTTTCATCTGTAAAAGTAACATCTGTTCCCACACAGGCTTCAATTGGAGAAAATGAAAATTCAATGGGATGTCCAATATTGATATAATCTTCTAATACTAAAGTATCTAAACATTCAGTAACCGTATTTTCTGCAATTAAAGTAACACTATAAGCTCCATACCCTGAATATAAAACAGGTGGAGGTGTTGCTCCAGAGTAAACTACTCCATTTCCGAAATTCCAAGTATAAGAAGTATTCGATTGAATATTATCATTGATAAATGTTACAGAGAAAGGAGGATCACATGCAAAAGTTTCTACTGCATGAAATTCTACTTCAGGCGGTTCGTAGGTAGTGATATAATTTGTTTTGGAAATAAAGTTGACACAGCCTTTATTATCAGTAACTGTAAGGCTAATGTTATATTGATCGGCAATGGTGTAGGTGCTTTCTGCGTCAGGGGATGAACCTCCATTAGTAGTTACTACTCCTGCTGAACCATCTACTCCCCAAACATATTCTGCAATATTAGTAGGGTCTCCATCATAATTAAATGCAATAGTTGCAGGAACACAACCCTCTGTATTGTCTGCAAAAAAATCAGGTTGAGGTAATGGGTTTACAGTAATAAAATCAGGTTTACAATCGGTAGCGGAATTACCATCACTATCAGTCACGGTAAGACATATTTCATATGTTCCAGCAGTTCCAAAGATACGTCCTTGGCATTCGTTGGATGAGTTTACACCTCCTAAATTCCATGACCAACTTGAAATTGATCCGGCAGTTGAGGACGAATTATCGCAGAAATTGACTTGAAGAGAACCACAGCCTTCGGTGACATCAGCGGTGAAGTCAACTGTAATTTGGCCATTGGAAAAACAATAGTTCCATCCGATTAAAACAACTATCAAAAGTAGTCGAGTTACAGACATTTAAATAATCTTTTAAGAGTTTATAAATTAGGTAAGCTCATATTTTTAAAAAGAAATATGAACTGATTTCAATTATTGCATCTATTATAATTTTATCATTAAATTAAGATAAATGTAAAAATTGATTTTTTAAAACAAGGATATGACTGGGGATAGCTCTCAACACAATTTCAATCTTAGAGGATAGATCAGATTAGGAACTTGAATTAATAATCCAAAAAAGATTTAGCCTTTTAATCTTAATATCCAATAGAAGGATGAGAGGAAATAATTTTAAAACAATTGTATAAAAAAGATAGCTTTCTTGTTTCCTGTAAAAGTCAGAAAGTGTGACAGTTTTTAAGAAGAAAAGTTAATCTTTTCTATAGTTTAAAATTCCATTTCATCTTGTTTTAATTAAAGTAATATTTCAGGATGATAGAATAATAGCAATTAATCTATAACCTAATATCCTGAAAAACAGCACTTTATAAAACTGTTTTTCGATAAAGTAAAATAACCCAACTTTTGGAAATTTAATTTATGCGGTTTTTTAAGAGGAGTTTTCTTTTTTTAGAAGAGGCAAAAGTAAACATTCTAAAAACAAATATGACATATTTTTTTAATGTATTTTTGAAAAAAATTGTCATTTGATTTAAATAAAATTTAGAATCTTATCAAAGTAATTTTACAGCCATAAAATCTAAGTCAAAAAAGAAAAATAGTGAACTAGTTTAGAGTAGAAAAAAATATTATTCAAAGTTATGGAAAATAAAATTAATCAAAGTAGTTTCTATCTAAATAACATTTTAGGGAGTAGGTTATTTATTTCCTACTCCCTTATATAGAAAAACTAAATTGAAAATTAATTTCGACTTCTTTTTATTTCAACGATTTCAACACGTCGCTCAATAGATGCCCCAACACTAAAAATTGAATTTCGTTGATCGTTTAAATCATCACTAATAGCAGTCGAAGCAGTAGTTTCTCCAAAAGGTTTTTCAGAAATAATTAATTGACCTGAGTTTAAAAAAGATTGGAAAATACCTCCAGCATAAGTTTTAAAATGATTTCTTACACAGGATATTCTTCTTTTGGATAAATATAAATTGTAATCAGTTTTAGCTCTTGGACTAGTAAATCCTTTTAGAAAAATTTCTACCTGATCGCCATTATTTAATCGAGTTAAAAGGATTTCAGAAAATAAAAATAAGTGATCATATCCTTTTTTGACTTTGTTATCAAAAAAGTCAATTAAGTCTATTTCAGCTCCATATTTATTTTCTTCACTAAGTGGCTTGGTGTATTCTTCTATGAATTCATATTTTCTAGAAACGTAAGGAAGGTAGGATTCTTCGTATGATTTTTTTGTAGTAGAATTTCGAGTCCGTTTATCTGGTTCATCATTATCATAATATAAGGCAAGTGGTAAAAAATCTTCCAACGTCGTAGGAACTTGAGGTGGAGTAGGAGTGACGACTTCTGTGATTGGAGTAGTCGGTGGAGTTATTTCTTCCTCCTCTTCAATGACAATCAATAAAGAATCGACTGCGGGAGGTTCATCCGTAATCACTTCTTTTTTGAAATTTACTTTGTAAATATCATTGCAACAGGTTTTATTTTTTTTACTTAAATAGAAAGACCCTGTTCGATTACTTGCAATAAAAGCAGTAGATGAATCTGCACTCATCGTAAAATATAAATCATTGAAACTACTATTCAATGGGTATCCCATATGTTCTGCTTCTGACCATTTTTCATCCTGTTTTTTACTTTTGTAAATATCGTACCCTCCAAGTCCCATATAGCCTTCTGAGCTAAAATATAATGTTTGAGAAGGCTCATGATAAAAGGGTGTTAAGTCATCTTTTTCGGTATTGATACTTTCAAGGTTAATTGGGTCAGAGAATTTTTTCCCATTAATTTCTGTTTTCCAAATGTCTAATCCACCTTTTCCGCCTGGGCGATTGGAAACAAAATACAAAACCTCTTTTCCATTTTTTGCATCATAACCAATAGCTGGATGGGTAGCAGTAAAACCTTTTTTATTGATGCTTTTGGGAAGTTGGATTACTTTCTTCTTCCAACGATTTTTTCGTTTAGTATCTTTTTCTTTGTAGCAGAGTGTACAATCAATTTTTACTTTTCCTTTAAATTTACATTGCGTAAAATAAATCCGTTTTTCATCTCGACTAAAAGTGGTATGGGCAGTATGCAAGGACTCATCATTGAATTTATATTTCAAAGGACGACCTTTAGAACCTTTTACGGAGTATAAAACTTTTGATTGTCGTCGAGGTGGGTTGTGGGAATCTTTTTTATACTTAAATTTATAACTAGAAAAAAATAAAGTATCTCCTTTCATAAATGCTCCAAACTCTGAGTAATTCGAATTAACTCTTTTATTAAGGTGGTTCACTTCGGTTTCATCAGGTATGGCAATTAAATCTATTGCCCAACGACAGGCTTTAATTTCTGCTTTGGCTTGTTCGATAATTTCAGCATTTCCATTTCCTTTCGAAATATAATTTTCAAAACTTCGAATTGCAGTTGCATAGTCGCCTTGGCTTTTTTGAACTTTTCCTAACCAAAAATGTGTCAATGGAAATTCATCCTTTTTTTCACTAGCCAAAACCTTTTGGTAAAAAATACTCGCCTGTTCGTATCCATGAAACTGACGGGCTACATCGGCATATTTGTACATGACCTCTGTGGAATTTTCTCTGATTTCCAAGGCATTTTTAAAATAAACCATAGCAGAGTAGAAGTCTTTTTCTTCCAATGCTTTATCACCTGCTTTGACGTAGGCTTTAAAGGTTTGGGAAAAAATATTTGTCCCACAAAAAAATATAAAGAAGAAAAGAAGGATAGTGTGTTTCATTGTTATTTATTGATTGGATAATTTGGTTAACGTGAATTTCTATTTTTTCGATCACAATAAAACCAACTTACTAACTGATGTTACGCACGAAATACTTTGAATTTTTCAACGCAGAGTCGCTGAGACACAGAGTTGTCGAATGACTTATTGGATGTCGCAGAGTATTTTTCCCTGCCTGCGGCAGGCAGGTTCGAAAAATATAAGCAGAGTTCACAAAGTCTTTTATCAAGAACACTTTAAATCTCTGCATCTTTGCTCATTTTTTATTTTAATAAAAATACTCTGCGCGCTCAATAAGTTATTCGACAACTCTGTGTCTCAGCACCTCTGCGTTGAAAAATTCAAAGTATTTCGTGCGTAACATCAGTTACTAATTCACTTTTTAAAATACAGGACACGACTCAAACACTTCAATAGGTTTCACCTTTGTAATGGTATAAAGTGCTCCTAACTCAATTCCACCACGACCATTTGTAGCCGTTTCAAATTTTGAAATATTAATGTCGTAACTCAATCCAAATGTCCAAGCCGCATAGTGTAATTCTATCATGGGGATCAAGGCATCACCAACTCGTAAAGCAGTAGCAAATTGAATCGCTATTTCTTTTCCTTTCGCCTGGCTCAAATGATATTTTCCTCCAAAAGTTAAAAGGAGTTGATCATAAGGCCCTTGAAGATTTCCCAAAGCATGAATTACAAAATCCCATTTAGGATGTACCTGAATTACCCCTCCTGAATAAAGTGTAATTCTTTGTGGAAGTTCCGATTCGGTTGCATCTTTAAAACTTTGCAAAGGACTATTCAAATGAAAATAACCCAAACCTGAATGCATTACATTTCTTGTTCCAGGTATATGCAGTCTCCAACTCAATCCTCCACTAATATCAACAAATGCCTTGCTATCATTATTAAAATTTTCTTTGCTATCTCTTGAGGGATCAAATATATCACCGTTATATTGATTATTGAATTGCAGTCGAGCTAATGAAAATGATCGTTGGACTGCCATAGATTGTACCCCTAATGAGATGGTATTTTTTTCATTCAAATGATAATGGATAGCCCCTGATAACCCAAAAGAAGATAACGTCAATTCAGAATCTCCTGCCTTGTCGTAATTAAATAAGACACCTCCAGCAACAGATAATTTTTCGCTATTTTTCAAAAGCATGGGCAATTTCATATCTGCTGACCCCGAGAAGGTCAAATAAGAAACGGGTACAGTTTTCCATTGGGAACGGTAGTTTCCAGCAAATCGGACATCTTCAAATATCAACCCTGTCATCCCTGGACTTAAATTTAAGGGAGAAAAATAAGGTTGAGAAAAATGTAAATCTTGCCCTATCGCTATTATTGAATAGCTTATTGCAAGTGCTGTTAAAACGATTTTTTGTAAAAGTGTTCTCAACATGTAGAGGATTTAGGTGAAATTTGACATCGAATCATTTGAAAGTATTCGATATCTCAAATTAGTAAAATCATTTTTATATCAAAAGAAAATTCTAATATTAAGTAATAGTTTGTTTATTTGCTTTCAGTTGATTTTTTGTATAAAATTTAATCGAATCATGAAAAAAATAGGTATCACAGGTGGTATTGGTAGTGGAAAAACTACGGTTTGTAAGATTTTTGAATCTTTAGGGATACCCGTTTATTATGCCGATGATCGTGCTAAAGCTTTGATTACTGAGGATTCTAAATTGGTTGAAGGTATTAAAAATCTTTTGGGTGATGATGCTTACCTTGATGATGGTTCGTACAATCGTCATCATGTTGCCAATATTGTTTTTAATGATTCCAAAAAATTAAAAGCCCTCAATGAATTGGTTCATCCCGCCGTTGCTAAGGATACGATACTTTGGCACCAGTCTCAATCTAATGTTCCCTATACACTCAAAGAAGCTGCCTTGATTATCGAAAGTGGTGGTTATGAAGCTTTGGATTATTTAATTACGGTATGGGCACCTCAAGAGATTCGTATTCAACGAGTTTTAAATCGAGATGGGGTAACTCGTGCCGAAGTGGAGGCTAGAATGAATAAACAAATGCCTGAATTTGAGAAGTTAAAGAAAGCGCATTTTGT
>CAKZSH010000036.1 GCA_937918905.1 uncultured Saprospiraceae bacterium | reverse complement strand
ACTTTTCGAGAAATAACTTCTTGCGCACGTTTTTGTAAATTACGTTGTAAATCCGTAGGTACGTTGTTATTTATTTCTTTGAAAGGATTGTAAAAACTACTCTCAAAAGGATTCGAAACCATATAAGATTTTATCAACGCTTTGTAATTTTTAACAATGACTTTCGGCTGCGTAATTCCTTTCTCCAAACCCAATCGCATCAAGTCTATATTGTCATCAAAGTACTGGGGAATGGCTTCTAATTTTTTTAAATAATTTTCATAATCATCAGAATTTTCAAACGGCAATCCACGAAACATGTAGGAGATATTGGTATAAAAACCACCTTCTGCATTCAATGGCATGAGGTAATCTTCAAACTCAATTCGAGCCACCATATCTTCTAATTGGTATTTGAAAATATCATAGTTGATTCGATCTTTTTTAGTCAACGCAGTTCGATCTATTTTCTCTAATTTTTCCAAAATCCCTTTCCAGAATTCGACTTTCGATTTTTCATTTTCAGGATCAACAACGGGAAGCAACGTAGGTTGGTCATTATCCTTTGTTCGGAAATTCCATTCCTCTTCAAAGAGGGCATGTAACTCATCATGCAAAGCATCCGATGAATTTTCAGTAGCAGTATTTTGACAACCAATAATGATGGATAGAAAGAAAAGTAGGAGGACGAAATTTTGGCTTTTCATATGTTGTGTAGTTTGTTCTATGCAAGATAAGAAATTGGTTGGTTGTTTAGTTGATTTGTTAATTGGTGAATTAGTTTATTGGGTCGAATGATGGTGAGATGGGAACGCTGATGACGCAGATTTGACGCGGATTTTTCTTAGTACGTGTATTTGGATTTTTTTATAAAAAATCAAACAAGATTTTCGAAAAAAATCTGCGTTAAATCCGTCGCATCCGCGTTCCCATCTCACCATCATTCGACCCCATTAACTAACCACTAAGCGGGATATTCTACAAAATTCCTTGGCGTTTCATACAAACGTACTCCAATTTCATATTTATCATCCAGATGTTCTTTTAAAATTTTCCAGATCACATAACAAATATTTTCAGCCGTAGGATTTAGATTTTTAAACTCCTCAGTTTCTAAATTCAAATTTTTATGATCAAACCGATTTTCAATTTGTGCTTTGATAATATCTTTTAGCACTTTTAGGTCAATCAAATATCCCGTTACAGGATCAACTTCACCTGTAACTTTGACTTCCATTTCGTAGTTATGTCCATGATAATGAGGATTGGCACAAAGTCCAAAAACCTCTGCATTTTTTTCATCCGACCAATCTGGAACAAAAAGTCGATGTGCTGCATTAAAATGTGCTTTTCTAAAAACTGATATCTTCATAATTGCAATATTAACAAAAATATGGAAGGAGTGTTTAAAGTCTGTTTAGGTGTATGTGTGCATAAGTGTATATGTTGTTGAATAATTTTGATTGATTATGGTGTGAAAATCTTCAAAATTATTCAACAACATATACACTTATACACACATACACCTAAACACACCTATAAAACATATACACATTTTCAAATTTTTCCGTATTTTTGGCGAAAGTCAAGATATGACTTCAATTTATAATTTTAAGGTAGAAGGAATTGATGGAAAAACCATTGATTTTGCTCGGTTTGAGGGTAAAAAAGTGATGATTGTAAATGTGGCATCAGCGTGTGGATACACCCCTCAATATCAACAACTTCAAGAGTTGTACGAAGCAATGAAGGATAAAGTGGAGATTATTGGTTTTCCATGTAATGATTTTGGAGCACAGGAACCTAGTACAAATAGTGAAATACAGCAATTTTGTACATTGCAATATGGAGTAACTTTTCCATTAACTACTAAAATTTCGATTTTAGGAGGAAACATACATCCCATTTATCAATGGCTCACACAAAAAGCCCTCAATGGTAAATTTGATAGTGAAGTAAAATGGAATTTCCATAAATATCTGATAGATGAAGAAGGGAATCTCTTCAAAGCTATCCCCTCCGCCCAAAGTCCTATCGACGCTGAAATCCTAGATTGGATTTCGCTTTAATTCCTACACTTTAATTTTAGTTTTCAGCCGCAGATGAACGCTGATTTTTTATGATTTTTCTATAACACGATATTCGAAAATCATAAAAAATCAGCGTTCATCTGCGGCATACAAATTCAAAATTAATAAATGCACTTCGAACAAGTCATCGGTCAATCAAAAACGAAGGAAGTCTTGCGAAGCATGATTGCCTCTGACCGAATGTCGCATGCATTGATTTTTTTAGGGCCAGAAGGATGTGGAAAATTAGCTTTAGCATTCGCCTTTGCTCAATATGTTCTTTGTTCTGATAAACAAGAAAATGATTCCTGCGGAAAATGTAGTAATTGTGTAAAAGCGGCAAAATGGATACATCCAGATATTCATTATTCCTATCCCACGGTAGGAAGCAAAGCCGTAAGTACTCATTTGTTGCCTGAGTGGCGAAAAGCGATGGGAATCAATCCTTATCTCAATGTCAATCAATGGTTACAATCCATAGGCGCAGAGAACAAACAAGGGAACATTACCAAAGATGAATGCGTAGAAATTATAAAAAAACTCAGCCTTAAAATATTTGAGGGGAGTCATAAAATACTCATCATGTGGTTACCTGAGTATTTGGGAAAAGAGGGAAATCGATTATTAAAAATGATCGAAGAACCACCGCCAAATACTTTATTTATTTTGGTAGCAGAAAATCAAGAGCTGATTCTCAATACCATTTTGAGTAGATGTCAAATTGTAAAAATTAATCAATTGCCAGATGAGGCAATCCAAGAGACATTGATGCAACGTCAAAATATTTCCCAAGAAAAAGCAGCAGCGACAGCGCACTTGGCAGAGGGAAATTATAACGAAGCATTAAACCTCATTGAAAATACCGAAAACGATAATGCGATTCTTTTCTTAGAATGGATGCGATTATGTTATGTGGGAAATGGAGTGAGTATGATGAATTGGGTAGATCGTTTTGCAAAAATCGGTAGAGAAAATCAAAAACATTTTTTGAAATACGGCCTGCATTTTTTGCGGGAATATATGTTGTTAAAATTAGCAGGAGCGGACAAGGTTAGGCTTTTACCTAACGAATTAAAAACTGCTCAAAACCTAACAAAAATTATTGAATGGGATCAAATAGAAGGCATATCAAAATTATTTAATGATTGTGCCTACTATGTGGAACGGAATGCAAATCCTAGAATTTTATTTTTAGATGCTTCCCTCCAATTGAATCATATTCTAAAAACCAAAGTAAAGGTTTGACTAGTGATGAATTTATACTCATAGCTAAAAAAAACTTACTTAAAATAAAAATATAGATATGGGATGTACAGGTTGTTCGACAGGAACAAATGCAGATGGGACACCAAAAGGATGTAATAGCAATGGAGGTTGTAGCACAGGAGGTTGTAACAAATTAAATACATATGATTGGTTGTCCGCAATGGACTTGCCTGATACCAATGATTTTGGTTTTGTAGAGGTAAGTTTTAAGAATGGTTCGAGAAAATCTTTTTACCAATATACTCCTCACACTCATGCAATAACGGGAGACTCAGTTGTGGTAGAAAGTGGTGCAGGTTTGGATATTGGAAAAATTTCTTTGTCAGGAGATTTGGTTCGACTACAAATGAAAAAGAAACGAGTGGAAGAAGAGAGTATCCAACATAAAATAGTTCGACGAGCCAATGAAAGAGATTTAGAAAGATTATACGAAGCTCGTAGCAAAGAGAAATCTACGATGATAAGAGCAAGGGCAATTTCTCGAAGTCTTGACCTTGATATGAAAATCGGAGATGTAGAATATCAAGGAGATAAACGAAAAGCAACTTTCTACTACACCGCAGACGGTCGGGTAGATTTTCGAGAATTGATTCGACAATTTGCCAAAGAGTTTAGAGTGAAAATTGAAATGCGTCAAATTGGAGCACGTCAAGAATCTGCTCGAATTGGTGGAATAGGTTCATGCGGAAGAGAGTTGTGTTGTTCGACTTGGTTGACAGATTTTAGATCAGTTTCAACAGCAGCAGCTCGTTATCAAAACTTGGCGATCAACCAAGCTAAACTTTCAGGTCAATGTGGTCGTTTAAAATGTTGTTTGAATTACGAACTCGATACTTACATGGATGCACTCGATGCATTTCCAAAAGGAGTTGATAAATTAAAAACTCAAGTAGGTAGAGCGAGCTTGGTGAAAACTGATATTTTCAAACGAACCATGTTTTATGCCTACGATACGGAAGGCGGAGGACCAAGAGGAAAATTTTACCCATTGTCCTTGGAGCGAGTGAAAGAGATTAGTGAAATGAATAAAAAAGGAGAGTTTCCAGAAGAACTAGTAAGTGATAAATATGGGGCATTGTTTGGTGGAGCAGAGGCTGAATCTTCAGTAGAATTTGGAGATGATGAAGGATTGACGGGTGTAATTGAATTGCCACCTGAAGAAAGAAAAAGAAGAAAGAAAAGAAGAAACAATCGAAAGAAACCTTCAAATAAAAAATCTGGTAATCAACAGAATAAAGGAGGTAGTGGAAAAGCTAAACCTAACCAACAGCAGAAAAAATCGTCGAATAAAAATCAACAAGGACAAGGTGATAAGGAAAATAGTGGAAATAAAAAACCAAATTCAACCAACAATCGACGAAATAAAAATCGAAATAATAAGCCTAATAATAACAAAGGCAATGCTAACAAAAATCCTAATAACAAAGGAGGCAATAATGGCAAGCCGAATACTAGTAAAGGTAACAGTAATAAGCAAGGCGGTAGGCCACATAATAAAAGCAATAATAACAAGGGAAACAATAAAGGGAATAAAAGATAACCAGTTTTGTTTTTCCTAAAATTAAATATTAATCCTTCCAAAAACCTCTAGGATTTGGAAGGATTTTTCAATAAGAAACTTTTCCATTTTCATCCAACCTTTCTCAAAGTAGTTGGTTATAAATTTATAAAAAAATAAAAATGAAATACGACGTTACGGTAATTGGATCAGGCCCAGGGGGGTATGTAGCAGCAATCAGAGCTTCACAATTAGGAATGAAAACTGCTATCATTGAAAGATACAATACACTTGGAGGAACTTGTTTGAATGTAGGATGTATTCCTTCCAAAGCATTGTTAGATTCATCAGAGCATTACCATAATGCACATGAAAAATTTGAATTGCATGGGATCAATATCAAAGATTTAAAAGTGAATATGCCGCAGATGATTAAAAGAAAAAATCAAGTGGTCGAGGAGAATACAAAAGGGATTGAATTTTTGATGAAGAAAAATAAAATCGATGTCTTTCATGGTCATGGTTCATTTGTAAATGCAAATACGATAAGTATTGCAAAAGCAGATGGAAAAACGGAAACCATCGAAACAGCAAAAACAATTATCGCAACAGGTTCAAAGCCCATCACTCCTGCTGCATTTAATTATGATAAAAAAAGAGTCATCACTTCTACAGAAGCTTTGAACATTTCCAAAGTGCCTAAAAAAATGGTCATTGTAGGTGCAGGTGTAATTGGATTGGAGTTAGGTTCCGTTTATGCAAGATTAGGAACAGAGGTAACTGTAGTAGAATATGCAGAGCGATCTATCGCAATGATGGATGTGGATTGTGGCAAACAATTGACACGTTCGCTTAAAAAATTAGGAATGAAATTCTACTTCAAACACATGGTTACGAATGTAAAAGCAACGAGCCGAAGTGTAACGGTAGAAGTTCAAAAAAGAGATTCCGAAGATAAATTTGAGTTAAAAGCAGATTACTGTTTAGTGGCAATAGGGCGAAGAGCGTACACAGATAATTTAGGTTTGGAAAATGTAGGGATTGAAAAAGATGACCGTGGACGGATTCAAGTTAACGATCATTTGGAAACAAGTGTCCCCGGAATTTATGCCATCGGAGATGTCATCAAAGGAAATATGTTAGCGCACAAAGCAGAGGAAGAAGGCGTATTAGTGGCTGAAGTAATGGCTGGACAAAAACCTCATATCAACTATAATTTAATTCCAGGAGTAGTATACACTTGGCCAGAAGTTGCAAGTGTAGGCAAGACCGAAGCGGAATTAAAAGAGGCAGGAACGCCTATCAAAATCGGAAAATTTCCTTTCAAAGCATTAGGTCGTGCGAGAGCAAGTACGGATACTGATGGTTTGGTAAAAATAATTGCACACCAAGAAACGGACGAAGTGCTAGGTGTACATATTGTTGGAGCCCGTGCTGCTGATATGATTGCAGAAGCAGTTGTAGCAATGGAGTACCGAGCATCTGCTGAAGATATTTCTCGTATGAGTCATGCCCACCCAACTTATACGGAGGCGATAAAAGAAGCAGCATTGGCAGCTACGGATAATCGTCCTTTACATTCTTAGATTTTACGGTAGACGGTCGCTTCGCTTGACGGTGGACGGACGTTCGTTTCACTCACTTGACGGTTCGAAATAACTTGTATTCAAAATTATTCGAACCGTCAAGTGAGTGAAACGAACGTCCGTCAACCGTCAAGCGAAGCGACCGTCTACCGTAAAATCTAAGAATGTAAAGGACGATTATCAGTAGCTGCCAATGCTGCTTCTTTTATCG
>CAKZSH010000035.1 GCA_937918905.1 uncultured Saprospiraceae bacterium | reverse complement strand
GCAGTTATTGCTTTAAAACTTGGCAGTACATTTATCTCCAACCAAAAATTCGTAATCGCTCGAATGATTCTACTGAACTCGGCAATGTCTTCTGGTTTTTTGATACAAGCATTTGCGCCATGCTCATAGCAAGTAATAATTTTATCAAAATCATTAGAAGATGTAAAAACTACGATTGGAATTTTTTTCAAAAGATCATCAGTATAAAATTGTTTTAGAATTTCCATTCCATCAATTTTAGGTAGATTCAAATCCAAAAGAACTAATCCTAAGTTATCAATTTCGCCTTTGAAAAAATCCAAAAGTTCTTGACCATCTTTGACAATCGTAATCTCAGCATGCAAGTCAATTTCTTGGAAAGCAGATTTAATTAATTCCAAGTCAGCCAGATTGTCCTCAGCGATAAGGATTTGTTTAACTCTTTTCATAGGAAAATATTTATTTACTTTATAAAAAGTATTTTTTTCAAGTAATTGAAAACCAATGATTTCTGTATGATTTTCTATCTAAAAAAATAGGAGGGAAAGGTGTATTCATTGAATAATCAATGATTTATACTACTTATGCAAAGGTTATTCCAGTTAAGAATTTAAAAGGTAAGAATTGTGACATTACAGATTCTCCTCTTCGATATTGGATTCTTTTACGATATAGAGGGGACGATTTCTGATATTATGATTCATACGACTAAGGTACTCGCCAATGATGCCAATTGCAATCATTTGAATACCTCCAATGAATAAAATTGCAATCATCAAAGAGGTCCAACCGGGGACAGAATCTTCCCAAACAAACTTCGAAAGCAAGGCGTAGATTGCTACAAAAAAGGCAACAATCGAAACCATAAAACCAAAGTAGGTTACGATTTTGAGCGGTACATCGGAGAAGGCCGTAATCCCATCCAATGCAAAATGAAGCATCTTACGATAAGTGTAACCCGTCTCGCCTGCTTGACGTTCTTGGCGATCATATTCCACAAAGGTTTGATTAAAACCTACCCAAGAAATTTGACCTCGGAGGTATTTATTTTTCTCAGGCATCTCGCGAAGGACTTCGACAATTTTTTTATCAATCATACGAAAATCGCCTGTATCGACTGGAATTGAAATAGCGGTCATTTTGGAAAGGATACGATAAAATGTTTTAGCCGTCCAGAGTTTTAAAAAACTTTCTCCTTGACGGTTTTTTCTTTTGGCATAAATGACATCGAAACCTTCTGTACGTTTTTGATACATCTCAGCGATGAGTTCAGGTGGGTCTTGCAAGTCAGCATCAATAATTACTACGGCATCACCAATCGTTTTATCCAAGCCTGCGGTAACTGCAATTTGATGCCCAAAATTTCGACTAAAACTGATGTACTTTACTTCAGTATGTTTTTTTGCTAAAACTTTTATCAAGCCAATCGAAGCATCAGAACTTCCGTCATTGATAAATACCAATTCGTAACTAACATTCAACTTCCGCATGACCTCACTCAAGCGATCATAAAGATTTTGAATGTTTTTCTCTTCGTTATAAACTGGTATGATGACGGAAATGTCCATTTATTAAATTGTGATTAGTAATTAGTAACTGGTGATTCGTTTTACCAATAACGAATCACCAGTTACTAATCACAAAGTACGAAATCATTTAATTCTACGAATCTTCGCCCCAATCGCATTCAACCGTTTGTCAATATCTTCATATCCACGATCAATTTGACTGATGTTGTGAATCGTACTTTTTCCTTTGGCAGAAAGTGCAGCGATCAAAAGTGAAACTCCTGCACGAATATCAGGTGAAGTCATTTCGATTCCACGCAATTGAGATTTTCTATTTAAACCAATGACGGTAGCACGGTGAGGATCACAAAGAATAATTTGCGCGCCCATATCAATTAATTTATCGACAAAAAACAAACGACTTTCAAACATTTTTTGATGAATCAAAACACTTCCATTGGCCTGAGTTGCCATCACTAAAATAATGGAAATCAAATCAGGTGTAAACCCTGGCCATGGTGAATCATAAATGGTCAAAATAGAACCATCAATGAAATTTTGAATTTTGTAAGACTTTTGTTTTGGGATAAAAATATCGTCGCCTTTGATTTGTAGTTTGACTCCCAATTTTTTGAAAACAGTTAGAGTATTTCCCAACTGATCTACTCTTGCATCTTTGATCGTAATTTCAGATTGTGTCATTGCAGCCAGTCCAATGAAACTTCCTATCTCAATCATGTCTGGTAAAATTCGATGTTTTGTTCCACCCAATTCACTCACACCTTCGATAGTCAAAAGATTGGAACCGATACCTGAAATTTTTGCACCCATGCCATTAAGCATTTTGCATAATTGTTGAAGGTAGGGTTCGCATGCTGCATTGTAAATGGTGGTAGTTCCTTTGGCAAGGACGGCAGCCATGACTACATTGGCAGTTCCCGTTACGGAAATTTCATCCATGAGGAGGTATGCACCTTTTAGTTTTTTTGATTCAAGAAAAAACTTTTCGCCTTCGTATCTAAATTTGGCTCCTAGTTTTTGAAAACCAATCAAGTGGGTATCTAATCTTCTTCTTCCGATTTTATCCCCTCCAGGTTTTGGTAAACTTGCTCTTCCAAATCGAGCCAATAATGGCCCAATCAACATTACGGAACCTCTAATCCGTTTGGCATTTTTTTGAAATTCAGCGGATTGATAAAATTTTAAATCAATTTCATCAGCTTGAAAAGTAAAAGTGTTAGCTCTCACTTTCCGAACTTTAACGCCAAGTCCTTTCAATAATTCTAAGGATCTACGAACATCCAAGATGTTGGGAACATTGCTAATAGTCACTTTTTCCTTAGTTAACAATACCGCACAAAGTACTTGTAACGCTTCGTTTTTAGCACCTTGAGGTGTAAGTTCACCTTTTAAAGAATGACCTCCTGTAACTTCAAATGATTCTGATTGCATTTTCATATTTTTTTAAAACAATGATAAAGGGTTCTTTTCCCAAAATCATCATCAGACTATTTTTCGGGGGCAAAATTAGAGTATTCGTTGGAGGATTTTAAATAATTGTTCTTTTTAAAATAAATAAATTTAGATGTTATGATCGTTGATTTTGGTTGGCTGGTTGCTTATTTCCGACTACTTAAATATTACTTTTGAGTTTGAACTTGGCTATTAGAATTGGTATCATCAAACTGACTATCGAAGCATTGTTCGTTTTACAAAAAAAATAATTACGACCAATCTTTACGATAAAGAAAAGAAAAAAATCTAAAGAGGTTCTTAGTGTTTAATGACCAATTTTCCGCTTCCAATAATATTCATTTTATTTTTTATTTGATAAAAATAGATTCCCGAATTGAAATATTTTCCATAAAAAATAAATGAATTATTCGAAAACGTTTCTTCAAAAACTAAACTTCCTTTTGAATCAAAAATTTGTAAATGTTTTGTTTTGAAATTAGAAGGGTTGAATTTAAAAATGGTTTGGTCACTCATTGGATTTGGGAAAACCTCAACCTGAACATTTTGAAAAATACTTTTGACACTTGTCGTACCTCCGATTTTTTTGAGCAACATCTCTTGATTTGATCTTCCTGCTAAAATATATCCTCCATCAGTTGTTGGCTTTATATCTGCAATTTGTTTGTTTTCAAGGTTAAGATCCTGCGACCATTCCACCTCTCCTTCATTATTTGTTTTCATGATAAAACCATTCGTACTAAAATTCCAAAATCCTTTGATGGCACCAGTTGCCATATATCCATCATCAGGAGTTTGATGAATAGCCGTAATTCCTCCAGATAAATCATGTTCTATTTTGATCCATTTGGCTAGGCCAAAAGAATCTGTTTTTATCATTACTGGAAAAAAATTATTATCAATACCATGAGTGGAACCTCCGATGATAAAACCGTTGTCTGAAGTTTGTTTTAGAATAGAACCTCGATCATCATCAGATATCTGATAGGCTTGTCCCCATTCCATATCTCCTTGAGCATTTAATTTGACAAGCGAAATTAGGGAATTCAAAGTGCCTATGATTGCAAATCCCCCATCGGAAGTCAATTCAATTGCCGATGGTATTCCGATATTAGTTGTCGAAAGATTTTTTTCCCAAAGCAAATTTCCTTCAATATCTATTTTTAATAAAAATAATGTTAGCTCCCCTACAAAACCTATAGAAGAATAACCCATCAGAATAAAAGTGCTGTCAGAATATTCAATCCCATATTGAACGGTATAGTTAGGATCGTTTTGAAAAGTTTTTTCCCAAATTATTTCACCATCAGTATCTACCATTTTTGCATGTGGAGAAGAGCCATTTGTACCAGCTAAAATTATTTCACCTGAAGGGAACACATTTAAGTAATTGAATAATTCGTGATTGACTTCACCGACGTGGTAAGTGTGTTGCCATAGAGTATTTCCTTGAAGGTCGGTTTTTGCTAGTCGAAAATAATCACGAGGAGCACCTGTGAAATAACTTATTTCTCCACCTAGCAAATAACCATCATCCAATGTTTGAACTCTTAAGCCCATGGTTAATCCAGTAGCTCCAATAACGGTATCAGAAGGGAAGGTTGTTTCCCAATCTTGAGCCAAGATTGTATATCCTAAAAGAGAGAAAACAGACAGTAGAAACGCAATTTTATTTTTCATAATTGAAAGAAGGATAGTAAAAGATATGTACCAAGATAGACATTTTATATAGTAAAAAGGTTGGTAATCAGGCAAGGCATAATTATTGAGTTACACTTCGTACTCTAAATTCCCCCCTCATCAATTTTTAAAAACACTTGAAAATGATACACGATGAGACCACACCTTGGAATTTTAGATGCTGAACTACTACTAGCTAAAAGAAAAAAACGTACTTACCAAAAAGCTAGTTTACTCAAACGATTTCTAAATCTAGTGATCGACTACATGGCTATTTTACATTGTTCTATTTTTGTTGGAGTATTGATGGGGGCAATCTTTGTTTTGATTGGTAAAAATGAATGGGTAGCTATTTTTAAAAATGGGTATGTAAGTTTTACTATTGGTTGGACGATGATTTTTCTTTACTATTTTATTGGAGAGAATTTTTTGAAAGGAAAAACACTTGGAAAATTTGCAACTAAAACATCTGTAAGAAATATCTCTGGAGGAAAACCAACTGCGAAAAAGATTTTAATTCGCTCTTTAACTCGCCTCATTCCTCTTGAATTTATAACTATATTTTTTGAACTAAAGAAAAAAGAAAGCTGGCACGATAGCTTTTCTGATACTATTGTGGTTGAGGATTAACATGTGTTTAGGTGTATGAGTGTATAGGTGTATATGTTGTCGCAATAATTTTGAAATCATATCAGTAGAAAAAATCAAAATTATTGCGACAACATATATACCTATACACTCATACACCTAAACACATGTTAATCTTCACCCGTAGCTGCAGTCTCTTCACTCTTTCCGAATTTTGTATTCCTTAGAATATGTTCCACCTGTTGCATAAATTTTCTTTTAGTAGTCGTAGGAGCATGAACAAAACCATCAACGTAAAGTAATTCATTGGTCTCTTTGTTATGAATTAAATATCCAATAAAAGGGCCTCCCATGAAATCGTTTTTCAAATCCCAAATTCCTCTTAGTTCAGCAGCATAGTTTCCATTGAGTTCCATAGGTGTAAGAAACATTGGAAGGTATTCATCATTGGTTTTCATGTATGCACCTTTGATTTCAGTCGTAACATATTTTTTTCCTAAAGTATCTCTGATAGCCTTGATACCTTCTTTTGTAAATTGATCTTGACTTCTGTAAGGTAGTTTGTGGATAAAAATATTACTACTCAATTCACTCGTTTCTTTTCGAAGCCAAATGGTGTTTTCTTCTTCAACTGCTACAAAATAATCTTGAGGGAGTTGCATTTCTGCACCTAGTTTTTCTTTGATGATTTTTTCAACCCCTTGATTTCTACCTTTGATATACACCATGTTTCCGATCTGAGGTTGATCGAAATCGCTTACTCTTTTAGCAATGGTTGGATAACTAGCTTTAATATTTTTTGCCAATTGATCTTGAGAATCACCAAAGATAAAAGTTAGCAATTGACCACGAGCCCATTTATTTTGCCCTACGACAGTATGAAAATTAGGATCCTTTCCAGCTCGAGCCACTTTTTCTTGCCCAATAGTTTTTTTAATTATTTTGTTAGTCTCAGAATGTTCGTCACTAAAGTTGCCTAAGAAAATATAGGTACGCAATTCTTTTAATAAATAATTATTTTCCAACTGTGCAGGAGTAAGATGCCGAAGATCAAATATAGGTTCAGGTTGAGGCAATATTAGATATGCCGACCCAAAATAATATCGAAGTGTATCACCTGCAGTTCCTTCCCAAACATTGTCATCAGCAATGACAACAATTTCACTTGTCTTTCCAATAGCACCTCCCAATGCTGGCGTATAATTAGTTGAACCTTTGTCATTGGCACAGGAAGTAATTAATAACAATGTCCCCATAACAAACAAAATACATTTGGATAAATACGATATATGGACACTAACATTTTTTAAATTAATCATTTCAAGTATTTTTTATCTCGCTTGAATATTGGACGAGTTAATGAAAATTATTTGGTTTCTTTTCTTTATCTAACAGATGCAGTCGGAGGATATTTTGGCGCACGTAATTAAGGAATAGTTGAAAATAAGAAAGAACGATATTTACTATTATTTAATCCTTACTTATTGCATTATTTTCTCGAAATATTTTTTCACTCACACCTCGAAGATGTTTTAAATTGTAATTCAATTGTAAGTTATTCTTTTTCTCTTCCTCTCTTTTTTCTAAAACATCATTATAGATATTAATAAATTTATCTTTTATAGTTAAAGGCACAGGTTGCTCTAATCTATATGTCAACTGTGTACCATCATTTTTTCGGGTAAAAAAGTAATGGGCATTTCCACTTCTATTTAGGTTTTCTAATTCAAAAAATACATGAACTTTTTTGTTGAGGATACTTTCTTCAATTTTTAAGGTTACAGTTCCAAGTTTTTCTGATTCCCAATGCATGGAAGTAGCATCATTACCAAAGGTAGGATTCCAATTGGAATCTTGGGCAAAGAAAGACCAATGTTCCCAACGATTTAAATTATTGACTTGTTCAAAAACGGTTTCAACAGAAGCATCGATATGGATAGAATCTTCGATGGTATATTTATCAGGTAAAAAAAATGAAACAACCACCATCGCAGCTACAAAAGCTATGATTCCGAAAAAGATATTTTGGATAACTCTAATCATTTTATTTAACTGTTAACGATTAACTATGAATTAGGGGTGTTAAGAAAAATTTATTTCATCAAAAAACCAATGCTTGTTATTTTTCTGAACAGCCTTAATTGTTAATCAATAATGTTGATTGAAAATCTTTTTACATTAAAAGAGTTCAAAGTTAATCCTTCATATTTAATAAAAAAAATCAGCCGCCCGAATTACCCTCGGACGACTGATTACAATAAATTTAATTTTCCCTCTTATGGGAAAACCAATTCTGACAACAGCATCTTTTTTCAACGTTGAACTGATAACGTTGAACTTTGAATCAATAATTTTGAATACCTACTCACGATTATTGATTCACCGTTCACCGTTAATCGTTTACGGTTGAAAATTTATCTTATAACAGCAACTGGCATTCTTGAATCAAACTCTCCTGACAATGTAGGAGACTGAGCATTACCAGTATAGTTTCTTACTTTTTTATAAACATAATCATACAACTCTTGAATAGTAACAATCTTATTTCCATTTCTATCCGCCTCACCTTTTAATCCTCTAATCAAATAATGACTGAAGATACCTTGTCGCAATCCTTTATCTTCAAGCGAGTATTCCTCTCCTTTGGATGACATCAATAAAGCAGTTCCACCATCTGAATTATCAAAAGCAGTATAATATTTTTTCAAAGTATTTTTAAGTGGCGCATTTCGCACAGCCATCAATGTACCAGAGTGACAAGCATCAGCAAGACAAAGTTTATGCTTTGCTTTGGATTCTCTAAAAATACGTTTCACATCTTCATGTGCAACTTTATTATTAAAACCATCAAAGTCAACTGGTAGAAATGATCCTGGAAGACCATGTCCAGAGAAGTACATAATGACTACATCGTTCTCGTCAGCTCGAAGAAAAACATTTCTCATCGTTCTTAAAATATTAGATCGAGTTGCATCTTCATCAATCAATACCCGCACTTGATTATCAGGTAATGCTCCGCCTTCAGGGCTTTTCAAAAAGGCATAAGTATGATAAGCATCGTCATCTGTATATTTTAAAACAGGCATATGTTTGTACCTCGCCACACCTACCACTACTGCCCAAATTTTCACATCTGCACTTTGTTCTATTTCAACATATTCATCTCCGATGGAAGGATCGCCATTTTCTAATTCTCTTACCACTTGACCATTATTCCAAAGCGCACCCAGTACACGACCATGCTTGTAATACATGATTCCTTCACCATGAGGAGAGTGATTTTGCCATCCACCTACATATTTATCTCCATTGGAATAAAAACAAGTTCCTTCTCCTTCAGGGTAATTGTTTTTAAAAGTCCCAATATATCGGCTTCCATCAGAGTATGTAAACTTTCCTTTCCCATTTTTGCAATCAATATTATTGCAATCTCGAAGTGCTTTATCATTAGAGTTGGAATGAGGTGGTGTGCTCGAAGAAGTATTTTGCGAAGCTGGATTATTTTCGGTAATAGCAGTACTTCCCGAAGGAGCATTGTTATCTAAAAATTGATCGTTAGCCCATACACCAACAACTGATTGCCCATTGGCTTCAGTAAAAGTACCATGTCCATCTCTTTGATTGTTTTTCCAAGAGCCTACATATCTTGACTTATCAGCATAGACCATGGTTCCTTCTCCATGGAGATTTCCATTGCGAAAACCACCTTCATATATTTTACCATCAGTAAAGAAAAATTTTCCTTTGCCCGAAGCTTGGTCATCGATCCAATTGCCTTCGTAGCGGCTACCATTGGTATATTCCATCGTACCTTTGCCATTCATTTTTCCGCTTTTAAAATTACCACGAAATATATCGCCATTAGCGTATACCATCTTTCCTTTTCCTTCACGATATTGATTGACCCATTGGCCAAAATATTTATTACCGTTACTAAAATACAATGCACCTTCGCCATTCATTTTACCATTTTGGAAAGTACCAATATATTTAGCACCACTTGTGTAAACAAATGTTCCATTGCCATTGATGCAATTGCCTTTAATACATTGTGCTGTTGAAATTTGAAGATTTGCGATGGTCATCATCACTACAATACACATTAATCGTCTCATGCTTTTGGATTTAAGTTCCGCCTTGTGAGGCAGGTGAATTAGGTTGAAACAAAATTATAAAACTAGTATTGTAAATGATTTTCTTATCGTATATGCTTTTTTGTGGAAAGTTTAAACTTTATTTTTTTCGTAGGAAGTAGGTTAATTTTTATATTGAATATAATAAACTAAATTTCTCCTCGAATATTGCTCAATTTTTTTCAAATTAAAAAATATTAAGGGAAAAGAATTTTTTATCTTTACTTTTGTGTAAAATTTTGCAAAACCTTAACTTTTAAAATAGGTTCTAAATGATTTTATGTGGATGGGTTGAGTAGTTAATCAGGTCATATTATGATCGAAAATATTTACTTCATATTGGTATTCGCGTTAACATGATTAACCAATAGTGAGGCTAACTATAACTCTTCAACTTTTTATGGTTTATGATAAAGTAGCCCTAAAAGTACGATTTTTATAAAACCACAAAAAATCATTCTAGATCCTCAAATTAGCAAAACCTTTGTTTAAAAAAATAAGATCAAAAATGAAAAATGTATTTTTTGCATTAACTATCATCTTTTTTATTGCTGCATGTGGTAATAAATCGACGAATACTTCAACAGACACAGCTGCAACACCTGCAGCTAATCAATCTTATGGAGAAGAAATAACACCTGATGCTGCACTTACTTTTAATGAGTTATTGACAAAGATGGATCAAGCAGACTCCTTAGAAACCAAAGTTACAGGTACAGTAGAGAGTGTTTGTAAAAAGAAAGGATGTTGGGTAAATATTGTTTCTGATGATGGAAGAGAGATGTTTGTAAAATTTAAAGATTATGGATTTTTCTTACCCCTAGATTGCGAAGGTAGAAAAGTAGTGATGGAGGGAAAAGCATTCAGAGAAGTTACATCAGTTGATGAATTAAAACACCTTGCAGAAGACGGCGGAGCATCTGAGGAAGAAATAGGAAAGATTACAGAACCGAAGGAAGAATTAAAATTTATGGCCTCGGGGGTTATTCTTTTAGGAGATAATAAACAGTAAATTCTTGTTTTTATTGAATTTGTCTAGAGTTTATGATATTTTTAGTATAAATATAATAAACAAGGAGCTGGACTAGTTGTTATTTTTATTGTTTTATTTTCTCAAAACTTTATGGATTACAGAGCGGCAAAAGCATTCATTCTGAACAAATTGGAAAAGGAGTTGACAGATAAACTCACTTACCACGGCAAACACCACACTTTAGATGTGTTGAACATCACTAGAGAATTGTGTGAGGCTGAAGATATTTCTAGAAAGAATACGACTCTTTTAAAAACCGCAGCTTTGTATCACGATTGTGGGTTTACAGAAACCTACACTAATCATGAAGAAAAAGGTTGTGAAATTGCTCAAAGAACACTTCCTGATTTTGGATATTCTGCAATTGATATCGAAAAGATATGTGGGATGATTATGGCAACTAAAATTCCTCAATCGCCTAAGAATCATTTAGAACAAATTATTTGTGATGCTGATTTGGATTATTTGGGACGAGAAGATTTTTATTCTATAGGAAATAGTTTGTACGAAGAATTTATGGAGTACAATGTAATTCAGGATGAACAATCATGGAATCGATTACAAGTAGGATTTCTGGGAGGACATAACTATTTTACCAAAACTACACTTGATCGTAGAGAAAATAAAAAACAAGAATACTTAAAAGAATTGAAAAGCTTAGTGGCAACTTATGAAAGGTAAGGCAGCGTTTATGAATAGTCATTCGTAATAGAGATGGTTAAAAACTCATCAATCTATACAACAAAGGTGCAGCCCTTTCTACTCTCACTAGGTTTTTTTAATTTTTCATAAAAATTAAAAAAAGGGGCTGCATCCTTTTTCTTTCAAAAATCTTTCCAATTAAATTATAAAAAAGCATTATAAGTTCGATATTTATTAGATTTTAATGTCTAAAAATAAAAGCCATTTCGAATTGACTCGAAATGGCTTTTTAAATTATAGTATAAAAAATTTATTGGAGTAAAAGAATTCCAGGCATTGGTACACTTTTACAAATGTGCTGTAAGAGAAGGACTCGAACCTCCACGAGGCGATTAGTTCCGAAGAATTTATTTCGTTATCCTCACCCCCGAGACAAGAGGGTATGTCTACCTATTTCATCACCTTACAGTATTTAATGAAATTATCTATTCATTATTAATTAATTTTGGCTGTGAGAGAAGGAGTCGAACCTTCACGGGGAGATTAGTTCCGAAGAATTTATTTCGTTATCCCCACCCTCGAGACAAGAGGGCATGGCTGCCTGTTTCATCACCTCACAATATTTAATGAATAATTGAGAATGAAAAATTAATAATTTCGAAAATCGTAGAAAATATTCATTTAAAATTATTCATTAGCTAACGTTCTTTAACGTTGACAATACAAATATACAGTCATTTGCCCTTTTGATGCAAATTTTTTAATAAAACAAATTTATTTTTAGAAATAATATAATTAAACACATGTTTTATTGATAATTAATCAAAATTCGGTTTCGAATTAGAGGTTTGATTAGATAATTTTCAATGATGATTTTTGTTTATAAAGCTAAAAGTTAGATTTGTTAATTTTTTTTCAATGAAAAGTGTTTTTTATTGAATAATACATAATGAAATTTATCAATGTTATCTGAATTACTAGCAAAATACCAATCTACCTTTTTTCCCATCTTAGGTTCTTCCTTTCAAAGAGATGATTTTTGTAAAATTTATCTTAATGTGGATTATCCTGAATTGGATTTAGAAAAAATTCAAACTTATGATGGTTTAGAAAAATATATTCAAGGAGAATTACAAAAAAATCAGGCAAGGGTAGGTATAGGAGGATATTTGGAAAAAAGGGTTTTGTATCAACAAAGTTCAAACTTTAAAAGTACTGCGGAGAATAGAAATATTCATCTTGGATTGGATTGGTGGTCTGAAGCTAAGACAAAAATTTATGCTCCATTGGATGGGACAGTCCATAGTTTTAAATACAATAAACCGCACTTGGATTATGGCGCAACTATTATTTTGCAACATGAATTAGAAGGTCTTGTCTTTTACACATTATACGGTCATTTAACTTTAGCTTCGCTAAATGATTTGACAGTAGGAATGACGATAGAAAAAGGAACTCCATTTACTGCAATGGGAGAACGCCATGAAAATGGAGGATGGGTTTCACATCTTCATTTTCAAATCATAAAAGATATGATGGGTAAAAAAGGAGACTTCCCTGGAGTAGCAAGTGAATTAATGCTACCTCAATTTTCTCAAAACTGTCCTAATCCAGATGTGTTCTACAATTATTAAAATTTTTTCAAATGAAAATTCTTGTCTTTCTTTTAGGTTTTAGTCTTTTTAATTTTTGCTGCAATCCGCCTTCCGAAAAAATAAACTATTCCTCTTCGCTTGAGCATCCCGTCGAAAAAATGAAAGGAATTAGTTTGGTTGCTCCAGCACGACCATTTACCAATAATCCAATGGAACCTTTAAATACGATTGGAGCAGACTGGATTACGGTTATGCCTTTTGCATTTTCTCCTGTAGGTGAGCCACAAGTTCATTTTAATAGTTCTCGTCAATGGTGGGGCGAACGACCCGAAGGAACTATCGAGACCATTCGATTGGCTAAAAAAAGTAATATTAAAGTTATACTCAAACCTCAAGTTTGGATGCATAATGGTTGGGTAGGAGAAATGACTTTTGATAAAGAGGAAGATTGGCAAAAATGGGAATCGGAATACACAGATTTTATTTTGACTTTTGCAGCTGTAGCGGATTCGATGAATGTGGAGGTGTTTTGTATTGGAACTGAATTTAAATTAGCAGTACAGGAGCGAGAAAAATATTGGAGAGGATTGATACGAGCGATCAAGAAAATATATAAGGGAAAGTTAACCTATGCCTCCAATTGGGATGAATATCCATTGGTTCCATTTTGGGATGAGTTAGATTTTGTGGGAGTGGATACTTATTTTCCATTGGTCGAATCTAAAACGCCAACTGTTGAGGAATTAAAAAAAGCATGGCAACCTATTTTAAAAAAACTGAGACGGTTTCATCAGAAAACTGGAAAACCAATCGTTTTTACAGAGTATGGATATATGAGTATTGATGGTTGTGCGCACAAAAATTGGGAGCTAGAAGATAAAAGAACTGAAATACCTGTAAATCAACAAGCGCAAGCGAATGCTATCGAAGCAGTATTTGAAGTATTCTGGAAGGAGGATTGGTGGGGTGGTGGTTTTCTTTGGAAGTGGTATCCGAATTATAAAGGAGAAGGGCAGGGAAGACGTGCAAAATTTAGAGCGGCAGATTATACGCCTCAAGGAAAAATGGCAGAGGAGGTTTTGAAGAAATGGTTTTTGGATGAATCGAAATAAATTTTGTGATTCGTGATTGGTAACTCGTGATTCGTATTTGATGGCTATTTTTATTTTAAGGTTTTCTTATTTTATCAATCACGAGTTACCAATCACGAATCACAAAATTTACGTATTTTTGGAAAGAACAAAATATTTCTAAATAAAAAATAAAGGGTATGCATTTTATTAAAAACGGATTCTTACTAGTTATTGGAATTTTTATTTTTTCTAGTTGCACAGGAGATGGTGCTACTGTTGAAAATGCTGCAAAAAATATTTGCGAATGCACTCAACCTATTGTAAAAATAAATCAACAAGTTCAAGCTTTGCAAAGTGCAGGTAAGATAGATGAATTGACCGCTTTGATTGAAAAAATAGATGTCGCATTTACGGATGCACTAAAATGCACGAAAGAAAATGTCGATGGAGAAATGGATAAAGAGAAATTAAAAAGTGCGCTTGAGAAGCAATGTGAGATGAATCCTAAATTGATAAATGACTTGATGAATAAATTGTAAAATGTGTTAATGTTTATGTGTGTATAGGTGTATATGTTGTCGAATAATTTTGAAGGCTATGAATAGAGATTAAAGAATCAAAATTATTCGACAACATATACACCTATACACACATAAACATTAACACCTATTCTATTTTTTATAAAAAGGCACCTTTGTCACCTTTGCTTTTAATTTTTTCTTACCAGCAACGATTAAAATTTCAGTTCCTTCTTTTGCAAATTCTTTTTTGACATAACCCATTCCGATAGGGATTTCCAAAGATGGAGATTGTGTTCCAGAAGTTACGACGCCAATTCCATTCTCCGCAGTATCTTCAATCAAGTAACCATGACGAGGTACCCGACGATCTTCAACTACAAAGCCTACTAATTTTTTGGATACCCCTTCTGCCTTTTGTTGAGCAAATAAAGGTTGAGAATTAAAGTCTCCTTTTTTCACTTTTGTAATCCAACTCAAACCTGCTTCGATAGGAGAGGTCGTATCATCAATATCATTTCCATAAAGACAGTACCCCATTTCCAATCGTAAAGTATCTCTTGCCCCTAGTCCAGTTGGTTGAATATCAAAAGGTTTTCCTGCTTCAAAAACGGCATCCCAAAGTCCCGCTAAATCTTCATTATTCACATATAATTCAAAACCACCTGACCCTGTATAACCAGTTGCAGAAATAATTACATTATCAATTCCAGCAATTTTTCCAACCTTGAAATCATAATATTTAATACTACTCAAATCTACTTCGGTCATAGCTTGTAAAGCTTCAGTTGCCTTTGGTCCTTGAATTGCAAGTAGTCCGCAATGGTCAGAAATATTTTCCATTGAAGCTCCCGTATCATTATGCTGACTGATCCAATTCCAATCTTTTTCGATATTGGATGCATTGACAACAAGCATGAAAGAAGGCGCACCATTTTCATCTTCCATACGGTACACTAGCAAATCATCTACAATTCCGCCATCGTGATTGGGTAGGCAAGAATATTGAGCTTCGCCTGGAGTTAGTTTGGTAACATTATTAGAAGTTACTTTTTGAATGAGTTCAGTTGAACCGTTTCCTTTAACTAAAAATTCGCCCATATGAGATACATCAAAAACACCTACGCCATTTCTAACAGCATGATGCTCATCTTTAATTCCTGCATATGAAATAGGCATATTGTATCCTGCGAATTCTGCCATTCTAGCACCTAGGTCAATGTGCTTCTGTGTAAGCGGTGTACTTTTCATAAAATGTTATCTCTTGAAATTGAGATTTGATTTAGATAGTATTTCATTTGAATTTTTTTCTCAAATGAAATACTATTGTTATAAAATGATGTTCAATAATTATTTCTTTTATTATAATCCCCAAAATTTAACAGGGACAGAAACCATTCATTAGAACGTTCTCCCGAAGTTTAGGGAGAAAGGGGTATTTACTCAACAATCTGCACCTGATTAATTTTATCTCCAACTGTCAACTGATGTACCACATCCATCCCATCTATCACTTTTGCAAAAATAGTATACTTCCCATCAAGGTGTGGAGCAGGAGAAAATGTGATAAACCATTGAGTCCCTTCCGTATGAACTCCAGCTGAAGCCATACCTACATAACCTTCTTTATCATAATTTAAAAAAGGTAATTCAGATCGGATCGAATAATCTAAAGAACCATAACCATCTCCTCTGGGGCATCCACCTTGTGCAACAAAATTTGAAACAACTCGGTGAAATGTTTTTTTATCATAAAATCCACTCTTGGCAAGTGATACAAAATTGGTTACTGTGGCAGGAGCTTCATTTGAAAAAAACTGCATCACAAAAGTACCTTTGCTAGTTTTTACTTGTGCTTTTGTTTCGGAATTGATGGTATTAAAAACCCTCCAATTGATCGGATGATTAAATGCTGGTACAGGAGGCTGCGTTGGTTTTTTTCCATTAAAAAAATCAATGGTATGTTGAATTTCATAAAATGTCTCCGTTTCTTTTGGTAACTCCAATCTATTTTTTGCTACCTCCAAAAATGTCAAGGTATCGTAAACGGATTTAAAATCTAATTCTGGTTTTCTAATGATACCAGCTGCAACGGCCATCATAGCTGCATCTCCTTTTTCAAGAGCCTCTTTTAAATAAAGACTAATTTCTTTTTTTACTCGATTTCGAGATGAACCAAATACGATATTGAAATCAGGATCCGCAACTATATTTCCCAACGCTTTAATAGTTGTTGTACGTAGGAGAGGTTTGCTATTTTTAAACCCCATTTCGTAAATGTCTTGATAGTTTTTTCCATACTCACCTAGCGCACTTAAAGCTGCTGCTTTTTGATAAATGTCAGTTGCATTTTTGTATTGATCTTTTAACTCATATTGAATCGCAATTCGAGTCCCTTGCGAATATGGACTTAAATGTCTGTTCGCAGCTTGGTAAAGTGTAGAGCGTACATTCCAAGATAAAGAATCATTTCTTCTTGCAATCTGTCGATATTGAGGTGCGGCTTGAAGGCTTCCATAATTTAGAAAATAGTTAGCT
The DNA here is from genome assembly GCA_937918905.1 of uncultured Saprospiraceae bacterium. Lineage (GTDB taxonomy): Bacteria > Bacteroidota > Bacteroidia > Chitinophagales > Saprospiraceae > CAJQQY01. The sequence goes on along the minus strand of CAKZSH010000035.1, from coordinate 12,626 downwards.
GCGGTAGTAGCGACTTGAATATTTTTATCTTCTAAGAGCGGTGCAATTGCTCCTACCACTTTTCGATAATCAAAATTTCCTAATGCAGATATAATATTACACTTGACACGGTAATCACGTTCTTTTCCTAAGATTTCTATAAGCCCGTCTAGGACTTCAGGTGATTTGGTTCTACTCAAACCTGTAACTAAGGCCATTCTTACTCGTGGATCTTTTTCAACATAAAGCACCTCCATGAGCGGAGTAGCAAGCGTATCAATATTAATAGTTTTTGATCTACCAATATAATTAGCAGCAATCATTCGTACTTCAGGAGGATAATTTTTTTGAGTTAAAAATTTAACCATTTTTTCGGTTCCTTCCGATGAAGTAATTCCACGAAGCATAAAACGATAAATTGCTTTGGAATAACCTTCTAACAAAAGCGTATCAGTTTTTACATATTCTTTTGCTTTACAAAGTAATTTTAAAGTTTCCGCATTACCACATTTTCCTACGGCTTCAAGTATAGTCGAATTTAACTCATGATGAATACCTAAAGTATCGTATTGCTCAAATGATTTGGTGAGCCAATTTGTTCCTTTAGGTGAGCCAATTTGCCCCATAGCATAGGCTGCGGCAATTTTAACTTCCTCTACATCATCATTCAATAATTTAGCTAGGCTATTGACAATCGAACTATCATTTTTAATAGATGCAAATGCCATGGCTGCGGCATAGCGATAAGATGGATCTTTGTGGTCAAAATAGAATACTAAACTATCGGTTAATTGTTCATCTTGTAAATCATAAAACCGTTGAAATTCTGGTTTTGTGATGTCAAAATTAACGTCAGTAAGTATCTCCTCTTGTGCTGGCACACATTGTGAAAGCAACACCACACCTAAGAAAAAGAAAAAACAATGCTTCAACATTTTGATTTTTTATTTTCGGCAAAAATAGTAAAAAGATGTGTTAAGGTGTATGTGTATATAGGTGTATATGTTGGCGAAAATAAGAAATCAAAATTATTGCGCCAACATATACACTTATATACACATACACTTAAACACATTATCCTACAAATCCTTCATCCAAAGCAACTTTAACTTGATGTGGTGAATTTGGAAGTATTTGATGGAGTCGGCATGTTGATCTATTTGGATGCCTTGATTGAGGTAGGCTTGATTAGAATCATTTTCATCTACTTCTGAGATGATGATGACTGGTTTTTGTTGGGTGAGGACTTCTTGATCGTTAAAATATTTTCCCCAAACAGGATAGGAGCGAGCATTGGTTTTCCAAGTAAGCGATGGTGCCCATGCACCAATGATTGGTCGCTCTCCAAATTCAAATTGAGAAAGATATTGATTGATTTGTCTGATGGAATAAGTTCTGCGATCGAAGGCGTTTTTATAATTATAAATATTAAAAACGAATAAAATTCCAAAGACTATGGTTGGAATAAAAATCCATTTTTTATATTTTTTATTTTCCAAACAAAGTCTCAATAATTCAAAAATGACTAAGGCGTTGATTGCTGACATGCTAAAAATAAAACCTAGTAAATATCTTGTTGGCAAATAGGTCATTCCAATTTTATGACATTCCAGTAGCCACCAAATACTTAATCCAATAAATATTTTTTGAAACGTTGTATTGGATTTTTTTAAACTTAAAAATATTCCTAATGGAAAAAGGAAATAAAAGGCGATAGTAAATGGAGCTAAATATTTTCCTAAAAAAATAATGTTGTGGATAGCTTTTACATGATTAAATAAATCAGGAAGTTTTGCAAATCGATTGGTGGTTTGATCTACCATCACATAATTAAAAAAATCTTTGTTAGGCAAATACCATAATAAAATATAAAGTATGAAAATGAGGACTAAAAAAATATTAGTATATAACAAGACTTTCCAAGTAATTCCATTGCCTGTTTTTCTTTTTAAAAAATAAAAAACGAACAAAATTGGTGGTAGTAAAATGATGTACAGAAATTGAATTTTTAATAAAAAAGCGATGGAAATAAAGAGAGCAATTAGGAAGGCGTATTTCCAAATTTGATGCTTGGAAATGGAATGGGCAAAAAATAAAATGCCCGAAAGAATAAAATAATTACTTGGCATTTCTGCTAAACTAAAATGCGCAAAATTAAATGTGCTGTATTCAAATAAAGCGATTGGCATAAGCACAAAAAGAAAATTTCTAAAATAGTTATTTCGCCAAGCGACCCATAGCAACATGGCAAAAAATGGAAAAACCATCGCCCATCGAGCAACAGATAAACTTGAACCTAACCATAAAAGAGGAAGATATAAATAAGCTCCAAAGAGTGGAGTCTTGATAAAATTATCTGATTCTGTAATGTCAAATTTTCCGTGGTGGATATAATTTCGGATTTGACCAGAGTGGAGTCCTTCGTCAGTATTGGCACCTCTGCTCCATGAAATTTCAACGTCAGGGTCGGCCTTAATAAATGGTAGTTGAAGTAGTAGATAAGTTAATCCCAAGAGGAGCAAAAGCCATTTTGTGGAAGTCTTGGTCATAGGCGGTGGGGAATGATTGGTGATTAGTAACTCTTGATTCATTGAACCAATCAAGAGTTCCTAATCACCAATCACAAAATATTAATTAAATTCTTCGTTCTCATCCTCATCTTCTGATTCGTCACCGAAGCCTTCCTCTTCTTCTTGATCGCCAAAACTTTCATCCTCATTTTCAGAGGCAAAAGGATTTTTTTCATCTGTATAAACGGAACAATCTATTTCAATTCCCAATTCTCCTTTTGGGACATAAAAACGAGCACTTGCATCGTAATCTGCCTTTTCATCATTTTCCAATTTTCTAATCAATTCTGCAAAGAAAGGACGAGCCATTTTTGCTCCAATTCCATCTCGAAGTGTCAAGAAACGAATCCATCTATCTTCTCCACCTACCCAAGTTCCAACTACTAAGTCAGGTGTCAATCCCATAAACCAACCATCGACATAATCATTGGTGGTTCCTGTTTTTCCACCCATTTCACTTTTTAGTCCTTGGAGTTCTCTTTGACCTTGATTCATCACTTGCTTGAGCATGTGCAACATTACATAATTAGGTTTGGAATCCATTGCACGGTCTTCAAGTGCTTTTTCTTCGTAGATCTTTTTTCCATTTTTATCAACTATTTTAGTAATAAAAATGGGCTTGTTGTATAAACCATTATTGGCAAAAGTAGTGTAGGCTCCAGTCATTTCAAAAACAGTCAAATCCGTAGAACCTAAACAAATAGAAGGTACTTTTGGAATTCGATACATTCCATTGGATCGCTTTTTTTCACTATCCAATCCCATTTTATCAACCAGCTGCCGAACCAAATCTGTATTTCCTAATTGCTTCATCAAATATACAGAGATCGTATTTTTTGAATATTGCAATCCTCTGATTAAGGTGAACTCTTCACCTGAATATTCTCCACCTGCATTTTTAGGCGTCCAATCTTGGAAGAGAACAAAGTTGCCTTCTCCTTGATGAATCGTGTAGGGAATATCTGGAACTTTGAGACAAGGAGAAAATCCCATTTCATTTATTGCTGTTGCATAAATAAATGGCTTAAAGGTAGATCCTACTTGTCGGTCAGTCGTAACGTGGTCGTATTGAAAATACTTATGATTGATTCCTCCAATCCAAGATTTGACATGACCCGTAATTGGGTTGACTGCCATAGAACCGAATTGCAAAAACATTCGATGATAACGAATCGAATCCAAAGGAGTCATTACGGTATCTTTTTCGTTTTGAGGATTGTAATCAAAGACAGTCATTTCAATGGGCTTGTCAAATTCTTTTTTGACAGAGTTTTGTAATTTTCTCCATTGTGTTTTGAGTACTTTCCAATCAGCACCATTCATTATTTTTCGATACTTAACTGCACGGTTGGTAGGTACAATTTTTTTAGAAACTAATTTTGCAATAGCTCCCTTGTCTTCATCCTCTGCCAACATTCGATCAATATCAAAATCTTTTAATTCATAACCATCAATATCTTTACTGATTTTAGCGACAATATCGGCAAGATGTTTTGTTCTTAAATTTTGATACCGGTCTGTTCCTCTAATTAATTTCTTGAGAGATCGTTGACGGCTCTCCATATCCATTTCAATTTCTTCTGGTTCTCGATCATCAGCAGGGTCACGATAAGTCCAAGGGTCTTTTCCTTTCCATCGTTTCCAAAATTTTTCCTGCTGTTTTTTCATATGATCTTTCATCGCAGCTTCTGCATGCGCTTGAACGATGGGATCAATTGTAGTATAAATTTTTATCCCATCTTCATAAATATTGTATGGCTTTCCATCTGATTTGAATTGTGCTTTATTTTTATCTGCCAATATTCTTTTTAACTCTTCCCGTAAGTGCATTCTAAAATAAGGAGCCAATCCATCATCATGTGTTTTTCTTTTAAAACTTTTCATATCCAATGGAAGCACTCGAAGCGAATCATATTGTGCTTGAGTGAGTAAGTCATTTTTTTCCATTTGTTTCAATACAATCATTCTTCGATGAAGTGTCGTATCGGGTCGTCGGATAGGATTATAAAAAGAAGGATTTTTAAGCATCCCCATCAACATTGCAGCTTCTTGGATTTCAAGGTCTTCTTGATTTTTTCCAAAATAAATTTCAGAGGCTGCTTTGATTCCGTAAGCACCATTGAGGAAACTAAACTTATTGAGATACATTGCTACGATCTCTTGCTTCGTATATTTTTTTTCTAAACGAACTGCGATGATCCACTCTTTCAATTTTTGCATCACCCGTTCTAAACCTGAACCTGGTTTTTTTGTAAAAAGCATTTTAGCCAACTGCTGCGTAATTGTACTCGCTCCACCTGCACTCGAATCTCCTAACAAAACAGTTTTTACCCCAGCTCGACCAAGTCCTTTAAAATCAATTCCAGCATGATCCATATATCTTTCATCTTCAGTTGCAATCAAAGCATTGATGACATTATCGGAGATATGGTCAAAGTCTACTGGGATTCTATTTTCAATAAAATATCGCCCTAGCACTTCTCCATTGGAAGCGTAGACTTCGCTCGCTAAATTATTTTTTGGATTTTCTAGTTCTTCAAAACTAGGAAGATCAGAATAGGAAAGGGTAAAGAATAATGCCCCAACTACGATTACCCCTAATATGGATAATACCCACATTAATTTCACCAATTTTTTGTAAAGAGGTGCTCTGTGTTCGCGTATTTCTTGGGCGGTATTTAATTGTTCCTGCATAGCGCTATCTAATTTTTTTAGAAAACGTACAAATATAATAGTTTCAATTGCAAAAATACATTTTGTATTAGTTAAATGGTTAATTAGTGATTGGTTAATTGGTAACTCGTGAATAGTCAAACAAATCTTAAGTTCCCAATTAACTGATTACTAATTAACCATTTAACTAACCCCAATTCCCTGTTGTTTCAATGCTCTTTTTAAAAGCTGCAAACGAATTCTGGGGAATAATTTCATGTCAAAATTTTCTTTCGGGTCGATATTGGTTGCCATAAAATAGACTTTTCCTTTTTGTTGGACAAAGCCTACAAACCATCCTAAATTATAATCATCATCCATCACCCAACCTGTTTTTCCACTTAATTGATAATCCAATTTTTCATCGATAATCATGATCTTCTTCATGGTTTTTTCAGTTCTTTCGGAAATGGGTAATTCAGAATTATACAATCGCTCAAGAAATTGAACTTGTTCGATAGCAGAAATTTTGGAATTACCTTTTAACCAAAATATGTCAATGTTAGAAGAGTCGATATCCATATTTGGGTAGCCGATTTTACTGACATATTCCTTCATTCGTTCTACTCCAATGTCTCTTGCAATTTCTTGATAACAGGGTAAACACGATTTTTTATAGGCTTCTGAAAAAACAAAATCTTGTTCCCACATCTTAAAAAATCGTTTTTTTCCATCCCATTTGAACATTGTGTTTTCATCTTCCACTACTCCTGTTTCCAATGCAATAATTGAATTTGGAATTTTATAAGTGGAAGCAGGTGAAAATTTTTTTTCTGCTCTGTCAAAATCATTCGAAGTGTAGGTTCGAGTTTGTGGATCATAAATTAAGAGTACGCCGTTGACATTGGCATCGTCGATTATTTTTTGAAAATTAGAATCGACGACTCTTCGGATTTCTGATTTTGAAGGTGATTTGATTTCGGAATTTTGCGGAGCATCTTTTTGCTCTACACATGAACTGCTCAATAACAGTATCAATAAAAAGTAAATTGGTTTCATTTTGTACGTGTTTTTTTGTGAAACGATGCACCAATTTAAGTCATAGGAAAAGAAAAATTAAGGTGAGTTGAGTATTCGTAAGTAGTGAACTATTAAGCGTTGAATATTTGAAATGCCAAGGAACGATTATTTAGTTGACTTTTAAAATTTTGAGTTCGATTCTTCTATTGATGCGATGAAAGTCATCTTTAAGTTTATCATTAAAAATTTTATTTATTTCATTGGTAGGAATTATTGGATTAGATTCTCCGTATCCTTTGATGGAATAATTGGTTTGATTCTCGAAATTGAATTTATATTTTAAAGCATAGTCAAGGTGTTTACCTCTCCGTTCTGATAATCTTTTGTTGTAATCGTCATTGCCTTGAGCATCTAAATGAAGACCAATCTCAATCTCTAAATTCGGATGTTTTCTGATAAAATCAGCAATGATTTTTAGTGAATCAATTGATTCTGGTAGAACTCTTCCTCCATTATCGAAATCAAAAATAATTCTCGGGGCTAAAATTTTATCTCCCACTTTAAAGTTTTCATCATCAAATTTTTTATAGCCTTGTTGTGCAATGACATCTTCAAATTTACATTTGATAATTTTATAGGAGAAATCTTTTCTCCAGTTTTTTCCATTTCGTTTTCGAAGGAGTCTTTCTACTTTTTTGTTATGTTTATTCCATTTTTTTTCTTCTGCTGTAGTGATTTCGCAATCTGCAACTGATTCATATTGGAAACCAAATTGTGGAGCTAATTCTCTTTCGCAATATTCCTCTTGAGCGGTTTCTGGATCAAAAATTATCATTCCCCATGTGTAGATGGAAAGGGTATCTTTTTGTTGGGAAAAACAAAAGGTAGGAAGGAATAGAAAAATGTAAATGAAATATTTCACATTGAAAAAATTAAATATTTTCGACACGTTAACGTAGCTGCGGGTTTTAACCTGCAGTAAAAGAAAATACTATAACGCGATTTTTTTACTGCGGGTTAAAACCCGCAGCTACGTTAACGTGTCGAAAATTTGTGATAACTATATCTTGACCGTCAGGTTATAAAACCTCAAACTATCCAAAATCTCCTCCTCATTACAAGTCTGATTAATTAACGCATTTCCAATACTTTTTAGCATAGTAAAATTAATTGCGTTATTTTCATTCTTTTTATCCTTTCGCATCCAATTGATAAGCGTTGAGAAATGTTGTTCATCAATATGAACTTGTGGGTATTGTTTTTGAAAAAGTGAAAGAATAGTCTGTAATTCCATCTTTGATAAACCCACTTTTTTAAAAGATAAATACGCCTCACACATCATTCCAATCGCAATTGCTTCGCCATGTCGGAGTGGTTCAGGTGTTTCCAAAAATAAAGTCTCCACCGCATGCCCAATCGTATGACCAAAATTAAGTGCCTTACGAATATTTTTTTCAAAAGGATCTTCTTCTACAATTTGTTGTTTCACTTGTAGCGAAGCGGGTAAATATTTTTCCCAAACTGTTGTTTCCAAATCATCAATTTCCAACAACTCTTCCCAATGAGAAGCATTCGCGATCAATCCATGTTTCAACATCTCCGCCATCCCACTCCTCACTTCTTCGGTAGATAATGTTTTGAGAAAAACGGTATCGATAAAAACAGCCTGCGGATTTTGAAAAACGCCGATACTGTTTTTTACATTTTCAAAATCAATTCCCAATTTCCCTCCAATCGAAGAATCTACTTGTGAAAGCAAGGTTGTTGGGATTTGAATAAAGTCGATACCACGTTTAAAAGTAGAAGCACAAAATCCACCCATGTCGCCAATGACTCCACCACCTAAATTTATCAATAAAGATTTTCGATCCGCATTGAGGCGCATGAGTTCACTCCAAATATGTTGGCAAGTTTCAATGTTTTTAAACTGTTCTCCAGGTGGAACAATGATGATTTCGGAATGCGTATTTTTTAAGTTTTTAAAAAAAATAGGAAGGCAAAGTTCGAGTGTATTTTCATCGACAAGGATAAAAGTATGGGTGTAATTACTTCGTTGTAAAAAGGAATGGAGTTCTGCCCAAATGTCTCCGATAAAAATGGAGTAAGTGTCTAGTTTTAAAATCTGCATCTTTTGAGTTTTTTTGCCACATGGTTCACATAGTTTTTTTCACAATAGGACACATGGCAGCGGAGCTGCAATTAATAATTAAAAAATGAAAAATTAATAATTGTCGAATAACGTGTGTTCTAAAACTTTGTTTTTTGTGCTCCCGACTATCGGGATTACAAGTATGTAGTACATAGAATATAATTACGTTATTCGATCTATATGTTCTATTGTGAAAAAACCTATGTGAACTATGTGGCAAAATTATTTTTTTAACCAATTTAAAATCTCCTTAGTTGATTGGTTTTTGATTTGGTCGGGCAAAGCTACATTTTTTTGAGATTCCATGTCGATAGCAAAAGCATTTCCATCTTGATTTTTTAAAACTACAAAACGATTGTCACGAACATTTTTTGGAATATTGATATTCATGTTTTTAGGAGTCTCAAAAAGTGCATTGACTTGGAATTTATTTTCATCATAATCAAAAGTAGGCGTGATGGCTTGGTAAGTATTTTGATTTTCAGATTTCAGAAAAAATAAAGATGAAAAATCTTCCCCTTCACCCATGCTCAAATCATACTCCGCAGCAGGGAGCAATACTTTAGGATTTTCAGTATCAGAAACATCAAAAACAAAGGCACCTCCATCGCGTACATATCCAATCAAATAATTTTCCCAAACCTCCAAATGTTGAATACTTCCTGACTGTGCATCGGCTGCAATTCTTTCATTTAAAAAATCAGGAATTAATGGTTTCAATAGATTTTGATGCTCCACATCATAACAATATACTTCCCTATAACTTTTCATTGCTACGAGGTGACTATTTTTATTATAAATGATGTCAGCAATTTGATAAGGAAAATTTAATTTAAAATTGATTGGGAGAATTTCTCTTTTGATTAATTCGCAGGTAGCTGTATTGTAAATTTCTAAAACACGATGGTTGGCCTCTTTCGTACTATCTGCAACGATACAAACAAGTGTATTCAGGTCTTTTACTAGTTTTCGATTTCCTTCTAGAATCTCACCTTTAATTTCGCAGTCTTTTTGTTTTGGAGGCGATGGATTTTTTGAGATAGGCTGTTCGGGAGGTATTTTTGTTGTACTTGAATTATTTGTAGAAGTATTGTTATCACTAGGTGTTTCACAAGCAAAAAATAAAAGTAAAACCCAAACTAAGCCAATTGTTTTTTTCGAAAAAATATTCATATCCAAAGGTAATTGATTCGTTTTTGAAGGTAAGCAATTTCTAGTAAAATTGTAATTTTTTAATATTTTTTGCTAAAAGACCTAAAACACGAAAGTCCAACAGAGCGAACTGCTAGACTTTGAGTAAGTACTTTCTTCACGGCAATGTTTAAAAAATACTGTTTCTTGAATGTTGAGAGTACGTATTATTGTATATTTTTATATAAAAATATATAAAACGTTGATATTTAGTTGATTATATATTAAAAGTGTAGTATCTTAGTAGAAAGTTTTAAGAACAAGAGAGACTACACAGAAAGAACCGCTAAAAAGTTGAGTAACCTTATATTAAATTTCTTCACGGCAATTTTTTGAAGATATACTATTATACTCATCTCCCCCTTAATTTGTTTCCTTCTATTTATGATCTCTCACAAAGTAATCCATTATGAACACATTTTTTACGATGTTCGTTGTGATCGCTGTGCTGATTACAATGTACCAACTTTATGTTGGCGAACGCAATGCGCAGTATTATGATGAGACGGTTGAAGTAGAAGCGGAAGGCTTTTTTACGGAATCGATTCTCAATATTTTATTTGTGCTCGCCTTTTTTCTTTTTGGGGTTGGGGGAATTTTGATTTCACTAGGAATTTTTAATTTCTAGTGTTTTCAATAGAGGTTAGCCGTGTCATGATTCCTTTAATCATGGCACGGCTAAAATAAAAATCATTTCTTCAATTGCATCCTCGTTTCGAAAGCAAATAAATCAATTCCATTTTCATATAACTCTCCAATAATTTTTTCTTTATAAGGAATGGCTTTAGGACTTGGATCATCTTCATTTTTATATAAAATTTCACCTTCCAATAAAATTAATTCTCCACTTTCGATTTTATATTTTCCAGTATAAATTAGTTCATCTGCTTGGTAGCCTTCTGGATTTTTTATGGTTAAAATAAATCGCTTGGGTTCAAGTACGAGATTACTTTTGACACTTGCATCATTATAATCCCCAAAGATCAATTGCATACGGCTATCCATTGAAGTATTGTTTTTTATGGAAGCTTCATCTATTCTTCTAATCTGCTCCTCTGGATTTTGGTAGCTTGAGTTTGGGGTGATGGCATTTGATTCGGAAAGATAGCGAACATCGTTTTTTGATAATGCAATATTGAATATTTTTAATTCATCAATTGCACCTCGAAGATTTTCCATTCTATTACGACCTCGACAAGGGCTTCCATTGATAGTAAAATATCCGCGATCACCAATAGGAATAATTCTTCGAATTTGATCCATGTCTTGGAGAACACCATCTACAAATAATCGAACACTATTGCCTCTTCGAATATAAACATAATGATGCCATTTAATATCATTCATTAGTGTCTTTACATTTTTTCTCGAATTTGATCTTTCGGAGAGATCAGCTTTTAATTTTCCTTGGGACAATCGGATATCAAACATTTGGATACGATCGCAATAGCTACGTTTGCTCATGATACTTGAGTTCTGTTCCAAGTCATCTGAGCGAAAATAAAAACTGATGGTGAAATCTCTTTTGCCTCGTAAGAAGCGGTTGATGTTTTTCTTAAAAACAATATTGTGATTACCGCCATCAAAATAAAGTGCGTCTCCATTCACTCCATTTACCACTTGTGGGGTTCCATAAATTTTGCCATTGCCTCCTCGATCTGAGACATCTTCAGCTTTGCCATTTTCAAAAGGGTAGTATCCAACTAAATGCTCTTCGAGTTGTCCTTTGGATAAAAAAGCTAGGAAAAGAAAAGGGATTGTGAGTAACCAATTAATATTCATAAATCAAAATTTTTTACAGCTTTAAAGTAAGACGACTTTTTAAGTCGTCCTGGTATTCGACAAATCCGTTATTCGACAAGTCTTGAATTTTAAACTTATTTGTCGAATAGCGGAACGACTTGAAAAGTCGTCTTACTTTAAGGTTGTGTTTAAAAATGATGTTGCTAGTCGAAGGTATGATTGTAAAATTACTTTTTATCGCCTGAAAAATATCTTACGAAAATTTTAAAGTCTTGTAAAACCTAGAAAAATGGTGTTAAAAATGTTAAAATCCGCACTTCTACGATTTTTTTCGTAGATAAACTTGTTTTTACGAAAATCTTCGTAGATATTTGTTTGTACGAAGTTATTCGTAACTTCATGAGCAAGTAAACTTTGTGTCCTTGAGCAGGCACAAACTACAACTGTCAGATCACTTCCAAGGTGACGACTTTGGAAGTTCTTTTAGCTAAAGATTTGACCACTCAAATAAAATTTAAAAAACATAATTACTTATGTCAAAAATAAATATCAAACCCACAGAGTCGGAATTAGAAATTTTACAAACCCTTTGGGAGCATGGTGCTTCTACCGTTCGATTTGTAAATGATTTTTTGAATGAAAAAAGATCAAGTGGGCAAAAAGAAATCGGTTACACCACAACATTGAAATTGATGCAGTTGATGCATGAAAAAGGTTTGGCTAGTAGAAATGAAGAAAGCCGAACTCATATCTATGAGGCGAAAGTGCAAGAGGGTGAAATGCAAAAAGCGTTACTTGAAAAATTCGTAGATAAAACGTTCCGAGGTTCTGCTATGAAAATGGTCATGCAAGCCTTGGGTAATCATAAAACATCCAAAGAAGAATTGGATGAGATAAAAGCTTTGATTTCTAAAATTGAAAATAAATAGAACAGGAAGAAGGGAACGCTTCGCTAAGGGAAGACGGATTTACGATTTGAGAAGTTTTTCGAAAATCGGTGATTCTACTTTTCACAAGTATTCGGTAGACTTCTAAAATCGTAAATCCGTCTTCCCTTTTTCATAAAAAATAAAACCTATGATCCAGAATATTTTTTCAGAAGAATTAATTCAGGCCTTAGGATGGACAATGATTCATTCACTATGGCAAGGATTTGCAGTTGCCATTTTGATGGGATTGGCGATGATAGTTTTACAAAAGAAACCTGCGAAAGTTCGATATGAGATTGCGTGGTTTGCGTTGTTTTTAGTATTTGTTTTATCGCTTTCGACTTTTATTTATTTGTATGATTCTGTCGCAGGAGGGGAGGTTTTAGGAACAAC
>CAKZSH010000034.1 GCA_937918905.1 uncultured Saprospiraceae bacterium | reverse complement strand
TTTATGAAACAGAGCTTAAAACATTTTTCTAAAACTGGAAAGCCTTTGCTCTTCAAGGAGTATTCTAATTATAAAGTCCAACAAGAAAACATTCAAAAAGTCGCATAAGACAATCTTATTCTGAAATCAGTTTGAACTTACATTTGGTTAAATAATTCAAGTTGCGGATAATTTGATATAAGATTATAAGGTATTGAGACTACGAACCGTTCTCAATACCCAATGCATATCATCTTAATACATTTTTTGAACACAAAATCATCAGTCAATAATTATTCGCAAATTGAGTTAATTAGGTCGATATTGTGATCGAAAATATTTGCTTCGAATTCATATTCACGTTAACCTGATAAACCAACAGCGAAGCGAACCAATTCACTATTCATTTTATAAAATCACTAAACATCTTTTAAATTAAGAAATTAAGAATCAAATCATTTCTCAACCCTAGAAATAAAATAATATGAAATATTTATCACTCTGTATTTGTTTTTTATTGGCCTTCACTTCAGCTTCGGCTCAATTCAAATCTACAAAAAAAGGACTTACAATTATCGTAAGCGATGGAACTGACAAAGGAAAGAATAGTGATGTGCTAACTCCCAAAGATGTCCCAACTTCCTACGACCATATTGCTGGGAAATCTGGCAAAAAATCTAAAGCGGTGAACAATAATATTGTATTTAAGGATCCGATAAGAGAGTTAGGTATGACTGATTGTATTCAAGCTGCTGCTTTTTTAGAACGACCTAAATATGGTAAGTTAGGATATATGTTGATTTTTTCGATTAACGATGCCATAGGTGGAAAACAAGCTACACTTGTCAAAGATGGAAAAACTTATAAAGGAGTATATCGAATAGTTCGACAAAAGACATCTTCCAGAGAACCTGTTCCAGAAGGAATGACCACTTATCGAGTAAAAGGAACATTTTTACTTTTGGGAATTTCTTAAGGGAGTAGGAATTAAATAACCTACCCGTATGAAGAGATTATTTTTTCATAGCGAAGCGAAATCATATTGAAAAAAAAGCCTTCAGATGGGTAGGTTATTTATTTCCTACTCCCTAAACTAAAAACTCTATTGATGTACGATCTTATTGGAGATATTCATGGTCATGCTGATGAACTTGAAAAACTCCTTCAAAAACTCAACTACTCCAAAGATTCCAAGGGAGTATATCATCATCCTACACGCAAGGTTGTTTTTGTAGGAGACTTTATTGACCGTGGTCCAAAGATTAGAAAGACATTACAAATTGGAAAAGCAATGACTGATGCAGGAAGTGCATTGGCGGTCATGGGCAACCACGAATTTAATGCGATCAGTTACCATACTAAAAATAGAGTAGGGGAGTACCTCCGCTCACATCATGAAAAAAATCGCCATCAACAACAAGCGACTGAAGATGCTTTTCAAGATCATCCTGAAGAATGGCAGGTGTATTTGGAATGGATGATGCAATTACCAGTTTGGTTAGATTTGGGAGACTTGAGAGTAGTGCATGCTTGTTGGCATCCGAGCCATCTTACAAAGGTAAAAACTGCACTTCAGGGGAATCGTTTGACTCCTGAATTTTTACAAGCATCAGCAATTGAAGGAAATTGGGAATATGAATCCATCGAAATATTGCTCAAAGGGATTGAGCAAGAATTGCCTGATGGACAATTTTTTAATGATAAGGATGGCCACCAAAGAACTGCTATGCGTATCCAATGGTGGAAGTTGCCACAAAATTTGACCTTTCAAGAATATGGATTAGGGGCTAGTTTTTCCAATCAAAAAATTCCTATAGAATGGTCAAATAATTTTTATTACTCTCCTTCGGATGTTCCAGTTTTTATAGGACATTATTGGTTAAAAGGAGAAACACCTCAATTGCAAAGTCCTTCAGTTTGTTGTTTGGATTATAGTGTTGCAAAGGGAGGGCAGTTGGTAGCGTATCGATGGAGTAGGGGAGCAGCTTTAAACAATGGTAATTATGTTTTTGTATGAAAAAGGAGCCATTACTTAATTTTGGAAATTCAAAAAAAGTAATGACTCCTATGTTCAACCAATTTTGTTACCTACGCATTCGCCCGCCGAAGCTCAATCCAATGTTTACACTTAAAAAGCTTTTAGCTCGGTCGTTTGGATAAATGCTATAATCTGATCCTAATTTTAAGATTCCCTGCTTATACCGAATTTACACGACACCTCTTATTAAATTCGGTATAAGCACCTATTCGAGGTACTATTCCGAAAACGGTTTCTATTTCCGCTCCTGCTCCTTCGATGGGATTTGGATCATAAGGATTGTTTTCTAATTCAATACTTCATTGTCCTAAAATCCTAAACCTAATCCGGCAAATACTCTTTTATTACCATTATTAACTAGCATACAATCACCAGTAACGATATAAAAAACAAATTAAAAAAAAGTGATATTGCTTTCTATTCCAAGTGGAAAGCAATGGTTTTCGAATCAAATCTTAAAGGTTAAAAAATGTAATATTATTGTTATTTATATCCTTATAAATAAGATTATGTTAATTAACTAAAAATAGCTACTCAATATTTCCTAAAAATTAGCAAAGAAAATCCCCTCTTGATTCATAAAAGTACCATCCCTTTTGTTCAAGTCTAATCTTCCTCCTTCAAAATTGGTTGCGGTAAAACCCAACTCCTCGTAAATACATGCGGTAGCAGCAAAGTCCCAAACACTTCCTCCACCCATTTCTTTTTTCGGAAATTTTAACATACATGCAGGCCCATTTTCCAATACAAGAATTCCATTCAATACTGCACCAGCTCCAGCAATTTCTTTTACCCCATTCAAACTCAATTTTTCTATATTTTCATTTAGCAATTTTTCTATTTCAGTTACACGAGGTGTATCTTTTAGTCTTCGATCTGTCACATAAGTCAAATGGTTATTGATAGGTTTAATTTCCCAATGACGCCCATTTTTAAAAGCTCCTTTTCCTTTGATAGCATGGTACAAAGTATTTGTGCTGGGATCCAACACCACTCCAATGTATGGTGTACCATCTTTTGCGATTAAAGCAATTGATACAGAAAAACCAGGATGTTTATTGATAAATGCAAGCGTTCCATCCATAGGGTCTATACACCAAAAAAAATCTTCTTGGAATCGGCTCCCATCATCCTCAGTTTCTTCCGATAGAAGTGCTAAATTATATAGGTTACAGGTAGGAAGTAAATGAGAAAGAATTGCAGATTCACATGCTCTATCAACTGCAGTTACGACTTGTGAGGCATAACTTGCTCCTCCCTTTTTTTGCTCTACCGAGACCTCTTCATTCATATATTTTTGTATGATTTTCCCTGCGGAAAAGGCTGCCTTAATGGCTATATTGCTGAGTTGTAATAAATCCATTTTTATAGGTTATTGATTACTGCTGCGGTTACTCGTTCGCTATAACTATTAATTTTCCAATGACCTGGACTCCAACCTTTTAAAAAGCGATGAAAGTCTGCCCAGGCCACTCGATATAAAGATCGCCATTCCTTTTCTAGTGTTTCATTTTTTTCCTCTAACTCATTTTGTAAATACTTAAAATAGGTATCAAGAATTTGGGTTTCCAAACGTTCGCACTCATTTTCATTTAAACAACTTCCTATAAAATAAGCCACATCTTTCATTCCACAACCACCACCAACATATTGAAAATCTACCCCAGCAACCTGTCCATCTTTAGCAAAACAGAAGTTGGCGAGTTTGGCATCTCCGTGAACAAATGTTTGGTACTTACATTGATTCAATTTTTCATTAATGATTGATGCTGCTTTTTTCAACTTTTGATCGTCTAATATTGCTAATTCTTGAGGTCTAGTTTCCAGATGCCAATAGGTTCCTACTTCCCAAAGTCCATCAGGAATTTTTCCTAAATAACTTGCATGAAATTGTGCCAACCATGCCAAACAAGAAGATATTTCTTTCCATGAAACAGAACCCTTACGCAATGGATAACCTGCCTCATCCAAGTCTTCTAACACCATCAACACTTCATCATCTTGTGTCTCAATGGCTAGACATTTTGGTAAACGAGCAGCGCTATTTTTGCTGTAAGTGTCATACCATGTAGTTTCTACTTGGTATGACTTGACCTTTCGCTGATGACCAATATCGCTATTCCATCCACGGGGGTGATTTTTATATCTGGATAACTGAACGTGCTTCACTACTACACTTTCGACAGAAGCATTTTCCAAACCGACTCGGATGATTTTACCATAACCACTCCACAATTCTTGAATCATCTCTTTTTCAAATAAAGAAGAAGCTCCTGTTTTTTGCAGAATGATTGATCTAAAATTTTCATTCATAAGAATCCAAAGGTAAGGATAACCAATTCGATGACACACTATTTTGAACCTTTTCAAATCAAAAATCTAGTTTTGTTTTTAAATTATAGAGTACTTAGAATTGGATAAATAAAAGAGTCTGAATCAGGAAATCTAACTTAGATATTCACCTTGTGATTAGGATTTCAAATTATCCGCAACTTGAGTTAACTATACTGAAACGAAAGCAGTTTGAAATTTTATTTAGTTGGATTCTTTAATTTCAACCTTCCTGCTCTAATGGGTAATTCAATCCATTCATAATTATCTGTTATAACAAGACCTTTACGTGAATGAATAAAATTTGATATTTCATAATATCCTTTTTGAAAAGGAATTTCTAAATGAAAAGTAGCTATTCCAATGCAGGGTTCATTATTCGGTAAATCATCTTTTTGAATTCGAACCATCAT
>CAKZSH010000033.1 GCA_937918905.1 uncultured Saprospiraceae bacterium | reverse complement strand
TTATTGAAACACAAGCAAAGTTTATTTATTATTTTTGCAGAAATAGAATTATGAATCCAGAAGATATAATTAAAAAAAGGGCTCTAAAGTTTATTAGTAAATATGGAAATGATAATCATTTTGGTATAAGTATACCCAGGTTCCAACAAAAATTGGAACTTGATATTCAGCATTTAAAAGAACCTTCTTCAAGACTAATTTATTTTTACGAGATTCATAAAAATTTAGAAGCATATCATAAAAATCTAATAGATGTATTTGAGTCAAGAGAAAAACTTGAGAAAAACAGATTTCATGGATTCTATTCGGAAAGTATCTTTTTTGTTGAACAAGAAATAAGATTGTTAAATCCAGAATCTGATTATAAAATTCTTAGATCAAATGTTAATTCTAATTTAATTAAGAAAAATTTAGTTGAACTAAAACCATTTCCCAAAGTTGCAAGATTATATTTGAAAGCTATTGACAAGTTAAATGAAGAGAAATATGAACGAAATCTTTTAGATGATTTAAGACTTTCAATTGAAGTGCTTTTACATGAAATTTTGGGAAATGAAAAGAGTTTAGAAAATCAATATAAAATTTTAAAAGATTATTTAGACTCCAAAAATACTTCAGGATATATTAGAATTATGCTCACAGATTTATTAAGAGCATATGCTAATTATCAAAATGATTATGTGAAGCATAGTGATAAATTAAATAAAGTAAAAAAAGAAGAAGTAGATTTTATGGTAAATCTTTCTTCTGCAATGATTAGTTTTTTGATAAATCAAAAATAGAAATAAAAAAATGTTTCCAAAGTACGACGTGATAGTAGTAGGCGCAGGACATGCAGGATGCGAAGCCGCAGTCGCCGCAGCCAACATGGGATCGAAAGTGATGCTTGCAACAATGAACATGCAGACCATTGCACAAATGAGTTGCAACCCTGCAATGGGTGGAGTTGCCAAAGGACAAATCGTTCGAGAAGTGGATGCCCTTGGAGGGTATTCAGGAATCGTAACGGATAAGACGATGATGCAATTTCGAATGTTGAATCTTTCGAAAGGACCAGCGATGTGGAGTCCAAGAGCGCAAAGTGATCGAGCGCAATTTGCTCGACTGTGGAGAAATATGTTAGAAGCACATCCCAATATTGATTTTTGGCAAGAGATGGTTACGGGCATTGTGGTGAAAGATGGACGTGCAATTGGAGTGCGAACTGGAATTGGAATTGAGATCGAAAGTGATGCTGTTGTTTTGACAAATGGAACTTTTCTAAATGGTTTAATTCATATTGGAGAAAAACAATTTGGAGGAGGACGTGCAGGCGAACGTGCCGCTACAGGAATCACGGCGCAGTTGGTAGAGTTGGGTTTTGAATCAGGTCGAATGAAAACGGGAACACCTCCACGAGTCGATGGTCGAAGTATTGATTGGAGTGCCATGGAAACACAACCTGGTGATGAGAATCCTTCAAAGTTTTCATTTACCGATACACCTAAATTAGAAAAGCAGCATCCTTGCCATATCACTTACACGAGCAAGGAAGTACATGAAATATTAAAAACTGGATTTGATCGTTCGCCAATGTTCAATGGTCGGATTCGAGGACAAGGGCCGCGTTATTGTCCTTCGATTGAAGATAAAATTGATCGTTTTGCGGAGCGAGATCGACATCAGTTATTTGTGGAACCTGAAGGTTGGGATACTTGCGAAATTTATGTCAATGGATTTTCGTCATCGCTTCCAGAGGATGTTCAGTTTAAAGCATTGCGTAAAATCCGAGGTTTTGAAAATGCAAAAATGTTCCGTCCAGGTTATGCAATTGAGTATGATTATTTTCCACCAACACAATTGAAAATTTCATTGGAAACTCGGTTGGTGAAAAACTTATTTTTTGCTGGACAAATTAATGGAACGACTGGGTACGAAGAAGCAGCTTGTCAAGGTTTGATGGCAGGTATCAATGCACATTTGGCGGTAAAAGAAGAAGATCCATTTGTATTGTTACGTTCGGATGCATACATTGGAGTGTTGATTGATGACTTGGTTAATAAAGGGACGGATGAACCTTATCGAATGTTTACGAGTCGTGCGGAATATCGAATTTTGTTACGTCAAGATAATGCGGATGTTCGATTGACTCCAATTGCAGAAAAACTTGGTATGCAAAATATGGAAGAACGTGTACACCGTGTTAATCAAAAAATAGAGGATGCAAAAACTGTTGAAAAATACATTCGTAAGACTGGTGTTACACCCGATGATATTAATCCTTTTTTGGAAAAAATAAATTCTGCACCGTTGCGTCAGCAAGTGAAATTGCATAGTGTATTGATGCGTCCGAATACGATGATTGATGATTTGCGTGGAGCACTTCCTGCTTTGGATAAGCATTTGAGTCAGTATGATAAAGAGTTTGTGGATTTGGCTGGAATCAATTTAAAGTATGAAGGCTATATCAGAAAAGAACAAGAGATGGTAGAAAAAATGGTTCGTCTCGAACAAGTGAAAATTGCAGAGACGATGGATTATTCGAAATTGGTTTCTTTGTCAGGTGAGGCGAGAGAGAAGTTAGCAAAATTACAACCTCGGACGATTGGACAGGCGAGTAGAATTAGTGGGGTGAGTCCTTCGGATATTTCTGTTTTGTTGGTGCATTTGGGGCGGTAGGATTTATTTAAAAAAATATTAGTCGTGTCAGGATTTAATTTTTTGACACGACTTTTTTGATTAAATAATTATGAATTAAAAACCAATAGACTCTAAATTAACTATTGTTGTAACAATTCAATCCGTACTTTCGCATCCTCCATTTCACTATCCAACTCCACCGCTTTTTTATAATCTTCAAGAGCCTTCCCAACTTCACCCAATCGTTCATAAGTAATCCCTCGATTAAAATAATTCATTGCAATATTTCCATTTACCTGAATGGTTTTTGTAAAATATTTTATAGCATTTTGATTATCCCCAAGCATTCCATAACACCTTGCAAGTGGTTCGTAAATTAATTGTTGGAAAACTTCATTTTTAGAATGGGTACTAAAAATAAAATCAGATAATGCGCTTTTAGGATCGGTAGGTAAAATGGTTAAGCCTCGATAATAATAAGCGATATAATTCAAGGAGTCTAATTCAATAGATTTATTAAAATACGCTACTGCTTTTTCAGCATCGCCTTTATCATCCCAATAAACTCCCAATTGTTGAAATCCATATGTATTGTTATAATTTAATTTTTCTACTGCATATTCCATCTCTGAAATTGCTCCGTCCAAATCTCCATCCAACCATAAACCAGTCGATAAATATTCTCTCGCATATGCATCATTAGGATAAACGTCAACTACATTTGAAAAAAGAGAAACATGGTTTTGCCAAGTCTCTACTTGAGTTTTTGTCAAGGTCGTTAAATAACCTGTCAATAAAATCAAAAATAATACGACCCCATTTTTAGAAATCTTCTTGGAGGTGTTTTGCAAAAGCAGACTCACTAAAAAACCCAAACCAATGTAAGGTAGATATGTATATCTTTCAGCAACCACAGCAACACCCACAGGTATAAATTGTAAAACCAAAACTATCGTCAATAAAAAATAAGTCAAGCCAAAAGCGACCTTTCGATGTTTAAAAAAGCAATAAACTATCAACCCCAAAAATCCAAAACCAACCAAAGGCATCAATGATAAAAAATTCCATTCATAAATCGAACTGTAAGGATGCAAAGCAGAAAGTTGAAAAGGAAAAAGAAATTTTTTCAAATAAAAAAACAATCCATAACTCGCATATTTTATTTTTTCCATCCATACAAAATAATCAGATTGACTCAACGCTTTTGCATCATCCGACGATTCTAAAAAACCATAAAAATCGCCACCTGCTTGAACATTGATTGCAATTAAACCAACGAGCAACCCGATAAGTATAAATGGAATTTTTTCAAAATGAAGTCGTTGGTTTTTAAAATTTCTTTTTTGAAAAAAATCAATGAGATAAAGAATGGGAACGAAGGCAACTGCCATTGCTTTAGCACCACAGGAAAGTATAAATAACAAAAGTGTCCACCAATAATTTCGAGTTTTTCCTTTTTCTAAATACTGTAAATAACTGATCGAAGCCAACAAAAAGAAAAATCCATACAAGACATCTTTTCGTTCAGAAACCCAAACAACAGACTCCACATGCATCGGATGAATTCCAAAAATCAATGCTACCGTAAATGCACCCCACAATTTCTCACCATTTAATTTTTTGATAAATAAAAAAACAAGAATGGTATTTAGCGCATGAAAAAAAATATTGGTAGCAATAAACGAAAAGGCATTCACCGTTCCCGAAAAAAATGAATTTAACCAAAGACTAATCATTGTCAATGGATGATAATTCAAAGAAATAATTTTATACCATAAGATTTTAAAATGCTCAAAGGTAGGCGAACTGACCAACGGATTATCCGTTACATAAAATTGGTCATCCCAAGACACAAATTCATTATCAAGTGCTGAATAAAAATTAAAAAAGACTAGAAAGATTAAGCAAGAAATAAATCCCAAAGAAGGTGGATTCTTGAATTTCTTAATCTTCTGGTTTAGAGAATCAAGAGATTTAGAAGACATCTTTTTTGACTAACAATTTGGAGTTAAATAATAAAATTAAATCTATAATTTTCAATTTTATCAACTCTCGTTCCAATGGAAATAAAAATCAAAAAAGAATTATTTTTCAATAAAAATTTGAAGAAATGTCAGTTTTAAAATGTCAAATTTTCATTTTTTAAAATGAAAAAATGTCAGGATTTATTTTTCAACGCGGAGACGCTGAGGCGCAGAGAATTTTTCTCCAAGAAAAATTAAGAAACTCCGCGCCTCCGCACCTCTGCGTTGAAAAATAAACATAATTCAGCTTTGCTGAATATCTAACTTATGATTTCCCAAACCCACCACCTCCAGGTGTTTTAATAATAATAACATCACCTTTTTTCATAGATGCACTATCCACACCTTTTAGTTTTTCCTTTCGCCCATTTTTTCTAATAATCAATTGCTGCCCGATTCGTCCAGCGTCACCACCTTTCAATCCAAACGGCGCGACATTCCGATGCTGACTAATTAAAGTCATTTCGACATTTTCCAAAAATTCAATTTTTCTAACAATACCATTACCACCATTCCATTTTCCTTTGCCACCTGAATTTTTTCTAACCGAAAAATCATGTAATCGAACAGCGTAGCGCAACTCCATTTCTTCAGGGTCAGTAATTTTTGTATTCGTCATATGTTGGTGAACTGCTGACCTTCCATTGAATCCATCACCTGCTCCCACACCTCCGCAAATCGTTTCGTAGTAACCAAAGTTTTTATTTCCAAATAAAAAATTATTCATTGTTCCTTGGCTACATGCCGCAAGCCCCAATGCTTTTAACAAAGTATCTACCAAGCGCTGACTGACCTCTGTATTTCCTCCAACAACGGCAGGACATTCCATTGGGTCATCACTAAAATTAGGGTGTAAAAATGAGTTAGGTAAAATGATTTTCACATTACGCATCAAACCTTCGTTGAGTGGAATTTCTTTTTCGCAAAGCAAACGAAGTGCATAAATTACGGCGCTGTACACAATCGATATATTTGCATTCAAATTAAATGGATGTACTTTCGAAGTTCCCGTAAAATCAAATTTAATCTGCCGTCCGAAATTGATGTTGGCATGAATTTGATGCCCATCATCAAGTCGTTCAATCGCTTTGAATTTTTTATTATTAAAATTTTTCAACGCAGATTTTAGCGCATCGAAGGAAGTATCTTTTAAGGCTTGCATGTAGTGATGCACTTTTTTTAAACCATGTGTTTTTACCATTTTTTGCAAAGCCAACTCCCCCGTTTTTAAGGAAGCCAAAGCGGCGTTGATATCTGCAATGTTTTCATGTAAAGACCTTGTTGGAAATTTTGCAGTTGTTAATTTTTCTTCCAAAGTCTTCCATTGCACCTTTCCTTTTTTGACTAAATAAAATGGCGTGAGCACTACTCCTTCCTCTGCCAAACAAGTCGCATCGGGGGGCATCGAACCTGGGCGACTTCCTCCAATTTCCGCATGATGTGCTCTGTTGATAACATAGCCCACTAATTTCTTTTTTTCCCTGTCTGCCGAAGAGGCAGAAAAAACACCACTCAATAAAGTAACATCGGGTAAATGCGAACCGCCATATTTTGGATGATTCGTGATAACCACATCGCCTTCTTCCAAAGGTGTTTTTTCCAAAACCAATCTTGCGCAAATTCCTAAACTTCCCAAGTGAACTGGGATGTGTGGCGCATTGACCAACAACTCTGCATCCGCATCCAAAATCGCACACGAGAAATCCAAACGCTCTTTGATGTTAACTGAAAATGCAGTCCGTTGTAATTGCGCGCCCATCTCTTCAGCGATGGCGGTAAAACGATTTGTAAATAATTCTATCTCAATCGCTTCTTTTAAATTTTTGGATTCCGTTTTTTGTTTTTGGACAAATTCTAAAATGATATTTTTATCAGTTTTAGTTTTTAGTTGCCAACCTGATTCGATGAACGCCGTAGAAGTTTTGTTGAGTAAAATGGCCTTGCCTTTTATCGTTGCTCCTTCTTTTAATTCATCCCAATCGTAGACTGGTAATTTCTTTTGTAAAAATTGAAGTGGTGCAGGTTCGTAAGATTTCTTTTTTCGATTAGGTGTAGGTTTTGATTTTCTTTTGTTGGCAGCAATGACTTTGATGCTTTCAACTTCAATAGATTTATTTTTTGGAAAATGTCCAAATAATGATTTATATTTTTTTATAAAATCTGTTTTTAGTTTTTGTTGCAATGATTTATTGGAAGTTATTTTTTTTATTGGAATTTCTAATGTGCTGCTCTGCCCTTCTAATCTTAAATAAATCAGAGTGCTTTTTATTTCGATAAATCTTTTTGAGAAACCTTCGGTTTCTATTTTTTTAATGGCTTGGGTTTTTAAATCTTGGATTTCAGATAGCAAAGTGCTTCCAGAACTCAAAGTTCTGGAAGCACTCAATTTTTTCAAAATCTGCTTTTGAACAAGTCTTTCAATTTGAGCTTGCCCCATTCCGTAAGCACTCAACAATCCACCATCGTAGGGCAAGATGATTTTTTTGATGTGCAATAATTCTGCAATTTTGCAAGCATGCAATCCACCTGCACCTCCAAAAACTAACAATGCATAATCGCTTGGCGCAAAGCCTTTGCTTACCGATATTTTTCGAATGGCTTCCGCCATTTTCTCATTGGCGATTTTTTCAAAACCTTCTAGCAATTCCTTCTTCGAATATTTCGTTTTTGTTTTTTTTAAAATTTCGTTTTGCAAAATAACCAAAACAGCCTCTGCATTTTTTTTATTGACAGGAATTCCAAAACTAGAAGTATCGATTTTTCCTAACAATAAATTTACATCAGTAATCGTCAATGGACCGCCTGCACCGTAACAAGCAGGACCAGGCGAAGCACCTGCACTTTCAGGGCCTACGCATAATTTATTCCCATCAAAATAACAAATAGAACCTCCACCTGCTGCAACTGTTTCGATTGCTAAGGAAGGTGTCATCAATTCTACATCGCCTACTTTTGTGAGATATTGATAATCGAATGTTCCATCAAAACGAGCGGTGTCCGTACTTGTTCCGCCCATGTCTAAAGTCAATATTTTTCTTACGCCAAGTGAGTTGGCAATTTTTGCTGCACCAACGACTCCTCCTGCTGGGCCACTTAGCAAACTATCTTTTGGATTAAAAAAATTAGCATCAACTAAACCGCCTGCGCTGGTCATGATTTTTAGCGAAGCGGAAACAGGCAATTTGGTTTTTATTTTTTCTAAATATTGATGAATGATGGGGGCAAGATAAGCGTTGACTAAACTTGTTTTTGCTCGAGGTAAAATATGAATGGCTGGCGACAACGCTTCCGAACAAGAGATGAAATTAATTCCTTCTTTTTGTAAAACTTTGCGAAGTGCGATTTCATGTTTGGGATTTCGGTAGGAATGTAACAATGCAATTGCGACGGAATTACTTTTGTTTTTTTTGCATAAAAAAACAATTCGTTCAATTTCTTTTTTACTCAAAACTT
The DNA here is from genome assembly GCA_937918905.1 of uncultured Saprospiraceae bacterium. Taxonomy (GTDB): domain Bacteria; phylum Bacteroidota; class Bacteroidia; order Chitinophagales; family Saprospiraceae; genus CAJQQY01. The sequence goes on along the minus strand of CAKZSH010000033.1, from coordinate 47,171 downwards.
GAACTACTTTTCCTTGAGCACTTATTCGTTCTTCAACTTCGATTACTTTTTGATATAAAACTTTGGGTTCGGGAATGTCGAGTTGAAAAAGATGTGGACGTTGCTGTGTTCCTATTTTTATTAAATCTTTAAATCCTTTGGTGACTAGGAATGTAACTTTTGCACCTTTATCTTCGAGTAGTGCGTTGGTTCCTTTGGTTGAACCTAGGCGCATTTCTAGTTTTGGAAAAGTTTTATGGAGTGGTGTTTCGGTTGCGATTCGGGTTGCAAATATTGGAGCTTCTTCGTGAGCGGTTATTTCAAAATCTATTTCGGAAGTGATGGATAAATCTTGATTGAGGTGTAGGATGTTTTTTTCAAAATCAATAGTAGCGACTTTTGTTGAGCGATGTGTTTTTCCTAACAATGCAATTTCATAGTTTTTGAAAATATCTTTTTGCGTAGCCCAATTGGTTTTTATTAGAAATTGTTTTGGAGCTATTTTTTTCAGGATGGTTCCACGGAGACGACTGCTGCTGAGGACTTTGACTCGTTTTTTATTTCCCGAAGGGGCGATGGCAATACAGTCGGTAAAAGTGCCGCCTGTGTCAATCCATATTTGCCAATTATTTTTCATAATGTTATTATTTTTTCGGCGCGTTTATTTACGTTATACGTAGCTGCGGGTTTTAACCCGCAGTAAAAAAATATAAGTTATTCGATTTTCTTTCTTTACTGCGGGTTAAAACCCGCAGCTACGTATAACGCAAAAACCAAACAAAAATTTAGTCCCTAAATTTTAAAAAACTATTTTTGTTCAAAAGAAAAACAAACATGAATAAAATTTTTCAATATCTCCTCATTGGTGTTTTAATTTGTTGGAATGCTGACTCAATTTTTTCTCAAACTATGGACAATCCTTTTTTAGAAACAATAAAAAATGGGCAATTAAAAATGACCGTTAAAGGTGCTTCGCATTTTGCAGGACTAGCCTTGTCTTGTTTGCAAAAAGAATATCCGAATAAATTGAATCAAACCTTACCAGATAAAAGTCATTTGAAAGAACCTTCGGAATTGCATCCTGCATTTTACGGTTGTTATGATTGGCACTCTTCGGTACATGGACATTGGATGCTGGTAAAATTGTTAAAAGATTTTCCAAATTTACCAGAAGCAAAAGAGATTCGAAGAAAGTTAGGAGAAAATTTGACTGCTGAAAATATCGTGATTGAAGTTGCTTATTTTGAAACAGCAAGTAAAAGTTGGGAACGCATGTATGGCTGGTCATGGTTAATGAAATTAGCCGAAGAATTGCACACATGGGAAGACGAAGATGGTCAACTATGGTCGAAAAATTTACAACCATTAACGGATGAAATTATTGACCGCTACATGAAATTTTTACCCATCCAAACTTATCCTGTACGAACAGGTGTGCATCCGAACACCGCTTTTGGATTATCTTTCGCTTGGGACTATGCCAACTCAACAAAACATTTACAATTAAAAAACTTAATCGAAAAAAGAGCGAGAGTGTATTATTTTTCAGATTGTAATTGCCCTGCGGAATATGAACCAAGTGGTGAAGATTTTTTATCAGGTTGTTTGGAAGAAGCGAATTTGATGCGACGAGTTTTGGGAAAAGAGGCATTTGAAAAATGGTTTAAGAAGTTTTTACCCAAAAAGAAATTAAAAACTTTAAAATCTCCTGCGGATGTAAGTGATCGTTCTGACCCAAAAATTGTACATTTGGATGGATTGAATTTGAGTCGAGCGTGGTGCATGTATGGTATTTCCCAAAATATAAAAAGTAAAAAGAAACGAAAGTTGATGTTTGACGCAGCTGAAAAACATTTAAGAGTTACCGTTCCTAATATTGTTTCGGAACATTATGAAGGATCGCATTGGTTGGCATCTTTTGCAGTATATGCCTTAACCTCTGCAAAAATCAATTGATATTTTATGAATGAAAAAGTCTTTATTGAAAGGAAAATATGATCTTTTTATCAAAAGAAAAAAATTAAACAAGGAGGAAGAGATCATTGATGTGGATTATACAAAAATTGTTTTTTGGAAAGAATAGTTTTTAACAGCTAGACGTTTTACCTTTGCCCAGCCGAAGATCCAGCTTTGGAAATTTATTTTAATAAAATACTCGAAAACTGGAGATTCGAGATACTGTTAACTATGAACTACACAAAATTTTTAGCCTTACTTTTAATCGTCTTTACGACGTGGAGTTGCGAATTGGGAACTTCATCAAGTAGCTCAACGACTTCTGGTAATTCCATTACGGATTCTTCTACCAAACCTACTTCTACCGTTACTCCTAAGACTGGAAAAATGGATAATTGGACTTGTGTGCCAGGCAAACAAGTAGGAAGGATTACTGCTAATTTTTCACATGAAGATTTAGTGAAAATGTTTGGAGAGGAAAATGTCAAAAAATCAGATATTGGATTAGGAGAAGGAGAAACGGCAAAGGGGACTATTGTTTTTCAAGGTGCCAAAGACGAATTGATTATTCAATATCAAGAAGGAGAAGAGTATAAAAAAATAAAAAGTGTCAAAATCCGAAATGAGGGAACAAACTGGAAAACGGCCGAAGGGATTACTGTCGGCACGACTTTAGAACAACTATTGGAAATGAACGGGAAAGGGTTTAGCTTTGCAGGCTTCGAATGGGATTATGCAGGAAAGGTAACGAGTTGGGAAAATGGAAAAATTAATAAAGGTTTGGATGCCTTTTTGACACCAACTAATGATGAGGCTGTTTTTCCAGATTTACTGGGAGATAAAGTTTTTTCAACGGATCATGAGAAAGCGAAAGCTGCTGGTTTAAAAGTAGCTTCATTTATAATTAATTTCTAACACCGCAATTGCGGAAATAAATATTGTAACTATAATGTTAAACTTTTTGAGAAACTTATTTGGGGGGACTGATTTGAAACCGATTTTAGATAGAGGAGCTGTGATTGTAGATGTAAGAACTCCTACAGAATTTGCAAAGGGAAGTGTGGATGGTGCTAAAAATATTCCACTACCTGACCTCAGTAAAAATATTGAGGAGATTAAAAAAATGAAAAAACCAATCATTACTATTTGTGCTTCTGGAATGAGAAGTGGTGCTGCTGTAAAGCAATTGGAGTTGTATAGAGTGGAAGCGTACAATGGTGGTTCTTGGAAAAAAGTAAAGGAGATCATGTAAATTATTTCTTTTATGAAAATATAAGGCCTTGCAGAATTTTTGATTTTGCAAGGCCTTTTCTATTTAAAACAGAGGGCAGTTCAGTTTTTATGCGATTCGTTTACTGGACTATTATTCAACATAAAAATGAACCACCCTCTGGTTTAAATTATGAATGAATAATTTTGTCCCGATGGTCGGGATGAAAGAGTCGAAATTTTTTGAGTCACAATTATTCGACCTATTCAAAATTCATTATTCAAAATTCACAATTATTTTTTAGCAGTCAATTTAATATTCGTTTCTTTTGCTTTTTGTACCAATTCTAAAAACTTGGGGTTCTGGTCGTTGAGGTTTTGCAGCAAATACTCTTGCGTTTGGCGTTGTTTTTTTGATCTTACTTTTATTTTTGAATTGGTGCTGCTACCATTGCCTCTGGTTCTTCTTCAACAGGCTCTTCCATATCATATGATACTTCAATTTCTTCAACTATCTCTTCTTCAGGAACTTCTTCAATTACTGGTGGCGGTGGCGGCGGTTCTGCTGTACGAGGTGGTTCCACATGAAAATTTTCTATCGCAAGTGCATCATCTGGAATGACAACTGAATCTTCTTTTTTGGCGGTATTATTTTTAATATTACTTTGACAGGAAGTAAAAACGCATCCGATACAAATGATTAGTATTGAAAAAAAATATAACGTACTTTTCATAACTTATTTTTTTGTGAAGTAATTTATAACTCTGGAGATGCGAAGAGATTTTTTTTTGGTGTGAGTCGGTGAGTTTTTTATTTATTTTTGTAAAAAATTAAATTATGATTTCGCAAGTAGAAATGGTTTTGCCAGCTTGTTCAAGAGGGTTTCATTTGATTACTCGAATGGTTTTAGAACAAATTGAAGAACTTCCTCCTACGGGATTATTTCATTTATTTATCAAACATACTTCCGCAGGTTTGACGATAAATGAAAATGCTGACCCTTCGGTAAGAGTTGATTTTGAACAAGTTTTTAACAAAAGAATTATGCCTGAACATGAGCCCTATTTGACACACACGATGGAAGGGTCAGACGATATGCCAGCTCATATCAAATCGACTTTGGTGGGAAGTTCGGTTACGATTCCAATTACAAATGGTAGATTAAATTTAGGAACATGGCAAGGCATTTATTTATGTGAATTTCGAAATCATGGTGGGCGACGAAAATTAGTTGCGACAATTTATAGCTAGGAATAGATATTGTATCTTTATCTAAAGGAATTTATGTAGTCTTATGGAATGGTTATTAGGTTAATGGTTATTGAGTTATTTTGAATGACTGTACTTTTTTCACAGTATTCAAAATAACTCAATAACCATTAACTTAATAACCACGAAGCAAAATGAGGATCTTCTGTTAAAACCACTTTTTCTGATACTCAAAAGGTGAAGTGAAAAATCAAATTATTTGAGCGCATTATTTGAAGGCTTATTGATGGGATTAATGTTGACGGTGTTAGCTGGGCCCATTCTTTTTGCATTGTTGCAAGCAGGAATTGAACAAGGTTTTAGGGCAGGGATGATGGTTGCTTTAGGGGTTTTTTTAAGTGATGTGATGTTTGTTGTAGCGGTTTATTTTGGCTTATCTTATATTCTCGCAATAATTAATTTGGAAGGATTTGAATTGATACTTGGGATTGTAGGAGGGATTGCTTTGATACTAATTGGAGTAGGAACACTTTTGAGCAAACCTCCTACTATGCCTGATGAGGAATATTTTTTAGATAAAAACACAAGCGATAAAGTATTGTTAGAAAAACCCGATCAATTCAAATCATCTTACCTTTCTCTTTTTGGAAAAGGCTTTTTTGTCAACACAGCAAATCCATTTACTTTTTTCTTTTGGGGAGTTATTGCTACCGCAAAAATGGCAGAAAGTAATTTTAGTGATGATGAATTTTTTCTTTTTTTTGGAGGGATTCTTTTTGTGATTGTTGCTTCGGATACTTTGAAAGTTTATCTAGCAAGGATGATACGAAAGAAATTGAAACCTGAAAATATATTGTTAGTGAGGAAAATTTCTGGACTTGCTTTTGTGATTTTTGGAGTTGTTTTGATATTGCGAGTGATGGTGTAACCTTACTTTTTTGTTTTTAAAAAAATGAAAAAGAATTGTTATATTCGTCCTATATCAATAACGTTAATCTATGAGTAAACAAAAGAAAAACAAAGATCGTAAAGATGAAGGGAATCTTTACGATAAAATTTTTAGAGAAAACCTAGAAGCTATATTTTTAAGTTTGATAGAAAAACGATACGACCTAAAAATCAAATCAGCTCAACCACTTCCTGATAAATTACAAACTACAATTGAAAGAGAAACGGATTCTTTCCTTTTGGTAGAAACCAAATCAGGAGAAGAAATGGCACTCCATCTTGAGTTTCAAACAACAGATGACCATTCCATGATTTACAGAATTGCAGAGCATCATGGAATGCGACTGAGAGCACATGAATTAAGAATCAAACATATCGTAATTTATCTAGGAAAGAAACCTCCAACTATGCCGACTCGACTTCCTCAAGAAGAAATATATGAAGGTTTTGATTTATTAGATATTAGTCAACTTGATCCTGAAGAATGTCTTTCCTCTCAAATTCCAGAAGAAATAATTATGGCAATATTGAGTAATTATGAACGGGAACGAACAGAAGTCATTTTACGTTTACTTCTAAAACAATTAAGATTGGTTTGTAAAACTCCTAATAAATTGTCAAAATATACTCAACAGTTGGTTATTTTATCAAGATTACGTAATTTAGAATCATTTACCACTAAAATAGTTCAAGAGATGCCAATAACATATGATATAGAAAAGGATGGATTATATCTTCAAGGAATGGAGAAAGGCGAAAAACGAGGTGAAAAGAAAACATTAACTATAGCAATAACTGGTTTTCTAAAAAATACAGAACTTCTTCCTAAGCAGATTGCAGATATTTTAAATACGTCCTTAGAATTTGTTCTAAAAGTTAAAGAAGATTTAGAAAAAAATTAGAATAAAAACCCTTTGCGAAGTGCCTCGCAAAGGGTTTTTATTTTTTCCAAAAAGTATTATACTTCACAATACAATAAATCGCTCGAAACCCATCTCGCCAACCAATCTTTTTACCATCCTCATACGACCGACCGTAGTAAGAAATTCCAACTTCGTAAATTCGAACTTTAGGAATCCTAGAAATTTTTGCAGTCACCTCTGGTTCAAAACCAAAACGATTTTCTTTTAAATTTAAACTTTGAATCATTTCCGTTTTGAATAATTTATAGCAAGTTTCCATATCCGTAAGATTCAAGTTGGTCATCATATTGGAAAGGAAAGTCAACATTTGATTTCCTATGGAATGCCAAAAGAATAAAATCCGATGCGGCTTCCCCCCCATAAATCTTGAACCATAAACTACATCAGCCACGCCATCCAAAATGGGCTTTAATAAAATATTATACTCGGCGGGATCATACTCCAAATCTGCATCTTGAATAATCAAAAAATCACCCGTTGCATTTTTGATACCTGTGTGGAGTGCAGCACCTTTTCCTTTGTTTACTTCATGTTTGAGATATTGAATATTTAATTCAGGATTCGCATCTGCATAGCGCAATATCGCTCCTTCTGTATCATCTTTGGAAAAATCATTGACAATGATAATTTCCTTTTTCATATCATTCATTAACTCTACCGCTTTTACCTTATCCAAAATGTAGTGGATGGTAGGTGCCTCATTGTATGCAGGAATGATGATAGATAATTTTTGACTCATTAAAAATTATGATGAACTTTGAATAATGCCTGTCTACCGACAGGTAGAAATTTTGAATGAATCGAAAACGATATTTTCTTCAACCAAAATCCTTTCGAAAAATAATGGACAAAACTAATTAAAAATTTAAAATAAAAATGGCAGGTGGAAATCAAAATCAAAATGTCAATCAAAATCAAAAACCGAATAATACGGATTCACCATTCAATTTTTTGATTTTGATTGACATTTTGATTTTACAAGGCTGGCACTTTTTTATTCATCAACTTGAACCAAATAGGTGGGAACAAAGACAAAATCATACAACCAGGATATCCATACGGCAACTGCGGACTTTCATCAAAATGACGCAATACTTGATATTTTCGAGTCGCTTTAAAATGATGATCCGAATGTCGAGTCAATTCATATAACAATAGTCTTCCCAATTCATGATTGGAATTCCAAGAGTGGTGCATGGTAACATTTTCATATCGACCAGAAGCTAATTTCTTTCTTCGCAAACCATAGTGTTCGATATAGTTAACTGTCTCCAATTCTAAAAATCCGATGATAGCAACTACAATTGCAAACGGAATCATCATCCATCCAAAGATCAAACCTACGCTTACTAAATATCCAATTTGAATAATTTGAAAAACAAACATTTCATTTTTTAAAGAAAAAACAGCGTGCCCTTTTCTATTTAATTTTTCAGCTTCCAATCGCCATGCATTGAGATAGCCACCGAATGTAGAACGAATCCAAAATGAATAAAGGTTTTCTCCCAATCGAGCCGAAGCAGGATCTTCATCTGTTGCGATATTTTTATGATGACCTCGATTATGTTCTATAAAAAAATGCATGTACAAAGCAGAAAGCAATAGAGTTTTGGAAAGTGTCTGTTCGTATTTTTTTACACGATGACCTAGTTCATGTGCTACATTAATTCCAATCGTCCCAACGATAATTCCTACGCTAGATGTGATTCCAATTATTTCATAAGTTGCCAATCCTCCAGCAGAAATAGTAGAAAAATAATACCATAATAATCCCCAAAGAATAGGAACATTTGAGTAGAGCAACCAATCAAAAAGGGTAATGGATAATTTTGATTGTTCTTCTTCCTCGGTAAGATTTGCGGTAGAATAAGGAATCACAAGTTCCAAGAGAGGAACAATCAGAAATGCTAAATAAACAGTTGCAAACGACCACACGCCTTGATAATGAATGGCTAAAAAAGTAGTCAAAGGAGCAATATAGGCCAATAGATATTTGGTGTCTTTCCAGTTCATATTCTAAAAATAATTTTTTCTTCTTAAAAAGTGAAATAATTTTCAATCCTACAATTTCATTGACAAGGCAACTCTCTGTCACCTCGTGAGTTGAAATACATCCTGTTTTTAAACTATAATTTGACAAAAAGGTTAGAAAAGAAGGAAAGTGATTCCTTACCTTTGCGAAAATTTTTAATAAAAGATTAAACGAATGAGTGCTCAATTTCACAATTTAAAAGTGAGTAAAATAACACAAGAAACTAGTGATGCAGTTTCCGTGACTTTTGATATATCAGGCGAAGCATCTGAAAAATTTCAATTTAAACACGGTCAGTATTTAACATTGAAGTTTGAAATAAATGGAAAAGAGGAACGTCGGGCGTATTCGATGTCAAGTAGTCCTTTGGAAAATGGAATCACGGTAACCGTAAAAAAAGTGGATGGCGGAAAAGTGTCAACTCACATTTGTAATAATTTAAAAGAAGGAAATGTTGTTGATGTGATGGAACCGCAGGGACGATTTACGATTGCTTTAAATCCAGATGTTAATCGAACTTTTTATCTTTTTGGAGCAGGTAGTGGAATTACTCCATTGATGTCGATTGCAAAAACGATTTTGGAAAAAGAACCACTTTCGACTGTGTTTTTAATGTATGGAAATCGAAATGAAGATAGTATTATTTTCAAATCAGAATTAGATGTCATGCAGAAAAAATATGATAATCAGTTTTTGGTTACTCATATTTTAAGTCAACCCAAAGTAGAGAAGTCAGGAGGAATTGGAGGTTTTTTCAAAAAATCAAAAACGACTTGGGAAGGCGAAGTAGGACGAATTGATAAAACGAGCGTTGCAAAATTTTTAGATAAAAACCCTAGCCGAAGTAGAGAAGCACATTATTTTATTTGTGGCCCAGGGCAGATGATTGATAATGTTGAAAATACATTGTTAGGAATGGGAATGAATAAAAAAAATGTTCACTCGGAAAGATTTACTGCAGCAGATTCTGAAAAAAAATCAACAGCAATGGCTGCACCAAGTGCGGATGGTTCTGCTAAATTAATTGTTCATCTTGATGGAGAAACCATTAAGACAGAAGTTAAAAAAGGAAAGACAATTCTTGATACTTTATTGGATTTAAAATATGAACCACCCTACTCTTGTTGCTCTGGTTCATGTTCAACTTGTATGGCAAAAGTCGTGAAAGGAAAAGTTGAAATGGAAGCTTGCTATGCTTTGGATGATGATGAAATTGAAGAAGGTTTTATTTTGACTTGCCAGTCTCATCCAACAACTGCAGAAATCGAAATTGATTTTGATGTATAGAAATAGTTGAATAGTTATTGGTTCACTTCGCTATTGGTTAATCAGGTCAACGTGAATTTTAATGATTAAAATTTCGATCACAATATGACCTAATAGCGAAGCGAACTATTTAACCGATTCACTAATCCACTAAAATTTTTTTCTTAAAAAAACAAACATGAATATTTTAATACTAGGAAGCGGCGGAAGGGAGCATGCTTTTTCTTGGAAAATGATAAAAAGCCCACTTTGTAAAAAATTATTTATTGCACCTGGCAATGCAGGAACCGCTTCTTGCGGAACTAATGTTGCACTCAACATCAAAGACTTTCCTCAAATCAAATCCTTTGTTATTGAAAATGAAATTGACATGGTCGTTGTTGGCCCTGAAGAACCATTAGTACTTGGGATTTATGATTTTTTTAAAAATGATGATGCGTTAAAAAACATTCCAGTAATTGGCCCATCTCAACATGGTGCGATGCTTGAGGGCAGTAAAGCTTTTGCAAAAAAATTCATGGAAGAGTTTAATATTCCAACTGCGGGTTATCGAGAATTTGACGGAACGAATGTCGAAGCAGGTTTAAAATATATCGCTACTCAAACACCTCCGATTGTTTTGAAAGCCGATGGACTCGCTGCGGGAAAAGGGGTTTTGATTTTACCTACCATCGAAGAAGCGCAAAAAGAATTTAAAGAAATGCTGGGAGGGAAATTTGGAAATGCTGGTTCACGAGTTGTCATTGAAGAATTTTTGGATGGAATTGAATTTTCAGTTTTTGTTTTGACCGATGGAAAAAGCTATAAAGTTTTACCTATTGCAAAAGATTACAAACGAATTGGAGAGAATGACGAAGGATTAAATACGGGCGGGATGGGCGCAGTTTCTCCTGTTCCATTTGTGGATAAAGAATTGATGCAAAAGGTTGAAGAACGAATTATAAAACCTACTATAGAAGGAATTCAAAAAAGAGGTTTTGCCTATGAAGGTTTTGTTTTTATCGGGCTAATCAGAGTGAATAATGAACCATACGTAATAGAATATAATTGCCGAATGGGCGACCCAGAAACGGAAGTAGTTTTACCTCGACTCAAAAATGATTTGCTGCAAATGTTCAAGTCTCTGTCGGAAGGTAATTTAGAAAATGAGAAAATTGAAATTGATGAACGAGCTGCAACGACGATGTTTTTGGTTTCAGGAGGCTACCCAGAAGCATATGAAAAAGGAAAAACTATTCAAGGATTGGATGCTATAAATGATAGTATTATTTTTCATGGAGGCACTCGAATGGAAGCAGGAAAAATATTGACAAATGGAGGTCGTGTCTTAGCGATCACTTCTTATGGTGAAGATTTTAAAGCTGCCCTTGCTGTTTCAAAGAAGAATGCAGCGCAAGTTGATTTTGTGGGAAAATATTATAGAAAAGATATTGGATTCGATTTGTAAATATCCACGATTCACAAGGTAACTCTATATTGGAATTGAAGGTTTGGAAACACGTCTAATTCATAAGGTGACTTCAAGTCACCTTATGAATACTCATCCTTTCAGAATGCTTAAGTTGACAGCATTAGATTTCAACGCCCAATTCACCAGTCTCGATTTACTAATTACTAATCACAATTTTCCCTATTTTTGCCCCCTATGAAATTTGATTTACAACATACTGACCCCAACTCAAGTGCTCGAGCTGGAGTCATCGAAACTGCTCATGGTAAAATCGAAACACCGATTTTTATGCCTGTGGGTACTGCTGCAACTGTGAAAGGAGTTCATCAACATGAATTGGAAAATGAGGTTAAAGCACAAATTATTTTAGGAAATACCTATCATCTTTACTTACGACCTGGAATGGAAATTCTGGAAAAGGGAGGTGGACTTCATCAATTCAATGGATGGAACAAACCAATGTTGACAGATAGTGGAGGTTACCAAGTTTATTCTCTAAGTAGCCAAAGAAAAATAAAAGAAGAAGGTGTAACTTTCAAATCTCATATTGATGGTTCCAAACATTTTTTTTCTCCTGAAGGTGTCATGGATATTCAGCGGACTATCGGTGCAGACATCATCATGGCATTTGACGAATGCACTCCTTACCCATGCGAATATAAATATGCAAAAAAGTCAATGGAGATGACCCATCGTTGGCTCAAAAGATGTTGCGATAGATTTGACAGCACACCACCTAAATATGGTTTTGAACAAACCCTAGTCCCTATCGTACAAGGAAGTACTTACAAAGATTTGCGAATACAATCCGCAGAAAAAATTGCTTCTTTCGATCGGCCTGCAAATGCGATTGGAGGATTGGCGGTAGGAGAACCTGCAGAAGAATTGTATCGAACTACGGAACTCGTTTGTGGAATTTTACCAAAAGAAAAACCACGTTACTTGATGGGCGTCGGAACTCCTGAGAATCTTTTGGAATGCATTGCTTTGGGAATAGATATGTTTGACTGTGTGATGCCAACAAGAAACGCACGCCACGGTCACCTCTTTACTTCCAAAGGAATTTTGAATATGAAAAATGCAAAATGGAAAGATAATTTCAGCGTCATTGATGAAGATAGTTCTTGCTCGACAAGTCGTTTTTATACCAAAGCATATTTACGTCATCTATTTCAATGCAAAGAATTATTAGCTTCGCAAATTGCATCTTTACATAATTTGAGTTTTTATCTTTGGCTAGTAGGTGAAGCAAGAAAACATATTATCGCAGGAGATTTTTATGATTGGAAAAAAGAGATGGTGGTCAATGTTACTAGAAGATTATAGAATTGTTAATGATAATATAAATGAGTCAATAGTGTTAAATATAAGTTAGTCCTAATGAAAAAATAGTAAATCTGAATTACAAGCTGCATTTTCGTTAATCAAAAGAACAAAAAAATTAACCGTTCATCATCCACAGTTAACCGTTAAAAAAAACATGTTAAAAAAACTAGACTGGTATATTATTAAAAAATTCTTATCCACCTTTTTCTTTACGGTGTTGATGATAACTTTGATATCAGTTATCATTGACTTTAGTGATAAGGTGGAAGATTTTATTGAAGAGCCAGTTTCGATTAAGCAGATTGTTGTTGACTATTATTTGAATTGGATTTTGTGGATAAATGGTTTATTGTTTCCGCTTGGGGTTTTGATTGCAGTTGTTTTTTTTACTTCTCGAATGGCATTTAATTCTGAAATCATTTCCATTTTTAATGCAGGTATAAGTTTTAGAAGATTGATGGTTCCGTACTTAGTGGCAGGTGGATTTTTAGCAGCATTACATTTGATCGGCAACCATTATGTTATTCCTATGGCAAATGAAACGCATTGGAATTTCCAACACACCTACATTTACAAACATAGCGATAAAGGAAAAGATAGCAACATTCATCTTTTTGTTGGCCCCAATCAAAAGGTGTACGTTGACCGTTATTACAAAAGAGATACCTCTGCCAAAAATATTCGAATCGAAACGATTAAGGATAATAAATTGACTTATCTTTTTAAGGCAGGAATTGCCAAATGGACAGGCCCGCCCAATAATTGGAAATTTAAAAATTATGAGATTCGGACTTTTAATGAAAAACGAGAATCAATTTTAATTGCTGAAGGTGGCGAGTTGGATACCACATTGAATTTGACGAATCAAGACTTCATATATTATGATGAGGATAAAGAAATGATGACTTCACCTCAGTTGATGGAATTCATGGCCATCCAAAGAAGGAAAGGAAAAGGAAATATCAAAAAATATGAAACAGAACTACAACGTCGTTCTGCGGAACCATTTACAATAATTATTTTGACAATAATAGGATTAGCCGTCGCCGCTCGAAAAGTTCGTGGAGGAATGGGACTTCATTTGGCGATAGGAGTAGGAATAGGTGCGATTTATATTTTCCTCTCTAAATTTTCGATCACATTTGCTACAAATGAGAGTTTACCTCCAATGCTTGGGGTTTGGATTCCAAATATCATTTTTACATTTGTAGCTATTTATTTAGTTTCTAAGGCTCAAAAGTAATTTTATATTCCTTTTTTTCACTTCTTATGTGAAAAGCGGTATTAGCAATCAATAATTGTTAATACCGCTTTTTTGTTGATATGCTTTATTCTAAAGGCTTTGTAAATAAAAAGTTAAACAAAATCAAAACTTTCAAAAAATATTGAAAATTAAAAAAACACAACAAAACTTGTTTTATGCTTGTAATTTACTGATTCTCAATGCTTTATAGGTTTTGTCCTCGTTAAGTCGTAAAATTGTCTTATCTGAGACTTGTTTTTGTTGAACATAAAATTTGTTTTTGTTTAACAATAAGCCTATATTTGTTTAATCAAACAAAAACAATCTATTTTTTTTACTCTCAAAACAATTTTGTTATGTCAACAATAGAATTCAATGGTCGCTTCGAGGGGATGTCAAAATTGCTCCATGCATTTGCGTATAACTTGACCAAGAATACGGAGGATGCAAAAGATCTTTTTCAAGAAACTTCTTTTAGAGCGTTGACTAATAAGGATAAATTCCGCCCAGGTACAAATTTCAAAGCATGGTTGTTCACGATCATGAAAAATATATTTATCAATAATTACCGAAAGAAAGTTAGAGCGAATACAATCATGGATTCGACTGATAATAATTATTACTTGAATTCAGGAACTGCAGTAATCGCAAATGGTGCTGAAAGTAATATTATGATGGAAGAGCTGACAGGTATGATTGATGGATTAGAAGATGGTATTCGAATTCCTTTTATGATGCACTATGAAGGATTTAAATATCAAGAGATTGCTGAAGAATTAGACTTGCCACTAGGTACTGTTAAAAGTAGAATCTTTTTTGCTCGAAAAGAAATGAAAGATTTGATTAACAGAAGGTACGACAATATGGCAAAGCTAAGATCAAAGAAATAAGTAGTTTATTTAATACAATAATTTAGCAAAGGCGGCAAATGAAAATTTGTCGCCTTTGTTGTTTCTAGCCCAAGTCAAAAAGATGATTTTCAATTCGGAAAGAGTCTTTCCAAGTTTTTAAAACCAGGAAGGACTAGATAGACAAAATGAATTGGAGCTATTTAATTCCTACTCGCTTAAAGTCTTTTCAATTTTTTCAGAAAACTTTTCGTAACTATGTTTTTTGTAAAAACTATCAAAATGTAAAATGAAGCAAAAATTTTTCACCAAACAATTACTAAAATGGGCTACAACAATTGATCGTCCAATGCCTTGGAAAGGAGAAAAAAATCCATACTTCATTTGGTTATCAGAAATCATTTTACAACAAACTCGCGTGGAACAAGGCCTTCCCTATTTTTTGAAATTTAAAGAAAAATATCCAACCGTTCATGACTTAGCAAATGCTCCAGAAGATGAAGTAATGAAATTATGGGAAGGTCTAGGGTATTATTCAAGGGCTCGAAATTTACATTTTTCAGCTAAACATATTTCAAAAGAATTGAATGGTGAGTTTCCAAAAAACTATAATGAGATTTTAAAATTAAAAGGAGTGGGTGCCTACACGGCTTCGGCTATTGCTTCATTCGCATATGACTTACCACATGCAGTCGTTGATGGAAATGTATTTAGGGTGTTGTCACGATGTTTTGGAATTGAAATACCTGTGGATACAACGGAAGGGAAAAAAGAATTCAATAAACTTGCAAATGAATTGTTAGAAAAAAAGCAAGCTGCGAAATATAACCAAGCTATCATGGATTTTGGAGCAATTCAATGTATGCCTAAAGCTCCACTTTGTTCCTCTTGTGTATTCAAAAAAGAATGTATTGCTTTTCGAAAAGATAAAGTTTTGGATCTTCCTATCAAATCAAAAAAAATCAAAAAGAAGACGAGGTACTTTAATTACCTTATTCTGAATTTTAAGGGAGATGTTTGGATAAATAAAAGATTAGAAAAAGACATCTGGCAAAATCTTTATGATTTTCCTTTAATTGAAACTAAGACTCAAGCAAAAAAAGAAGATTTAATTGGAAGTGAAGTTTGGAAAAAATGTATCGGCGATTCTGATTTTAAAATCCAAAAAATATCCAATCCTTTTCGACAATTGTTGACACATCGAAAAATCATAGCTACCTTTTTTGAAATAGAACTAAGTTCTGATATTTTGATTAAAAAAAATAGTTATATCAAAGTAGAACGAAAAAACTTAAGTAAATTTGCGTACCCCAAAGTTATAGATTTGTATTTAAAAGATAATTCTTTAAATTTAAGTCATCGTTGGTAATAATTTAAAAGTTCTTTCGAGATTGTTTTTGTATTCTTTTAGGCAAAAAACGTAGACGAACCTTTTTGGTTCGGCGAGGCTTTTTAACGACAAAGGATACAAAAAGAAGTCGAAAGAAATTTAAATCATTATCAACGATGACTTATAACTCATCACTTGATGTGATTTCATGAGAAAACTAATTTGTTCATCTACTTGCACAATTTTTTTGAGTAAGTAATAAAGCGTTAAACTATGATTAATAAAGTCATTATTGTTGGAAATTTAGGCAAAGACCCAGAAGTTCGACACTTTGAAGGGGGATCTTCTGTGGCTTCTTTTTCAGTAGCAACAAGTGAAAGCTACATGGATAAAAAAACAAATGAAAAAGTAACAAATACCGAATGGCACAATGTGTCACTATGGGGAGGTTTGGCTGGAGTAGCAGAAAAATATTTGAAAAAAGGTAATCAAGTATACATTGAAGGAAGTCTAAGAACTCGAAAGTGGCAAGACAAAGATGGTAACGATAGATATACCACAGAGATAGTTGGACGTACCATGAAGATGTTAGGTGGCAGAGAAAGTAGCGGTAGTTATACTCCACCACCTACAGCTGCAGATGCACCAGCAACTGTAAATAAACCTACGGCTACTACGAACCAAGCACCACCTGCTGAGGCAACAACAGCGAAAGCTGCTGACGCACCAGATGATGATTTGCCATTTTAAATAAAAAAGTCTAATTCGATGAAGATTGTTTTTGAAAAAAAAGTCTTCATCGAATAATCATTTAATAAAACAATTCCATTGGATTCCGAACTGGGAATATCCCTACTTTATTTTTTTCATTCCTCATTTATATTAGCCGATTTTCCAATCTGGGAAGTAAGCGGTGCTTCGTTTCTTGTCGTAATATTATTGTTATGTTCTGCTTTGATTTCAGGGTCAGAGGTGGCATTTTTTTCTCTTACACCTAATGATATTGAAGATCTAAAACAAGATAACAGCAAGTCTTCTGAAAGAATTTTGAAATTGAAGGAGATGCCTCGAACACTGTTAGCTACGATTTTGATTAGTAATAATTTTATCAATATTGGGATTGTAATTCTTTCCACGTATGCGTTAAATAAAGTAATGCCTCCTGAATTATTGGCTACTTGGGCTCAACCTATAAATTGGGGATGGATTTCATTTTCAGTAGAACAGATTGCTTGGTTAATCAATGGCGCGATAACAGTTGTTGGAGTTACTTTTTTATTGGTTCTTTTTGGAGAAGTAGCACCTAAGGTTTATGCGAATTTGAATAACGTAAAGTTGGCAAAAACAATGTCAGGAACGTTAAATTTTTTAAATGGAATGTTTTCTCCAATGAGTAAAATATTGGTGCATTGGACGCGATTGATTGAGACTCGATTGGAGTCAAAAGCACAACAAGCCAACCTTACAAGTAAAGAAGATATTGATGAAGCTATTGAATTGACTGTAAGTAATGATGCTAATGCAAAAGCAGAAGTGGATATTTTAAAAAGTATAGTAAAGTTTGGCGATGTGACCGTAAAGCAAATTATGCGATCACGTGTGGATGTTATGGCATTAGATTTCAGAACTGGTTTTAAAGATATAATAAAAGTAGCAAGGCGTTCAGGGTATTCAAGGATTCCAATTTATGATGATGATTTTGATAGTGTTACTGGAATTTTATACACCAAAGATCTAGTTGGACATTTGGAAGAAGGAGATAATTATGAATGGCAAGCATTGATTAGAACCAACGTTCTTTATGTTCCAGAGGCAAAAAAAATTAGTGACTTGCTAAGAGAATTTCAAAAAGAAAAATTGCATATGGCCATTGTTGTAGATGAATATGGAGGTAGTTCGGGAATCATCACTTTAGAAGATATTTTGGAAGAGGTAATTGGAGAAATTAAAGATGAATTTGATGATATGGTTGAATTGGATTTTAAAAAAATTGATGACTATAATTTTATTTTTGAAGGAAAAACTTTGCTTTACGATATGTGTCGTGTGATCGATTTGGAAACCACTACTTTTGATGACGTGAAAGGAGATGCAGATTCTATTGCAGGATTAATGTTAGAGTTATACGGTCAGATTCCTAAAAATAATGTAGAAATTATTTACAATCCATATCGGTTTAAAATCGTTTCAGTTAACAAAAGAAGAATCAAACAAGTCCAGATAACTTTGCCTATTGTTTAATTTTATTTTAAAAAACTTCCCAACATAATTCATTTAATGAAAATACAAAATTGGATTTTTCTCAGTATTATTTTTTTTGTAACAATATTTTTGCAATCATGTAGCGACGGCGAAACAGCAATTACTCCAAAGCCTCGTGGATTTCCAAAAGTAGTTTATCCAGAAAAATTATATCAAAATTTTGAAGAAGGTTATTGTAATTTTCACTTCGAATATCCTATTTATGCAGAGATCCAAAAAGATGAAGCTTTCTTTGGAGAGAAGACTGCGAATGAGTGTTGGTTTGATATTTTGATTCCGCAATTTAATGCAAAAATTCATTGTACCTATTCTCCCATCAATCAATCATCAACAGCAGAGAGTTTAAGGAATGATGCATTTGAATTGGCACATAAACATAATATAAAAGCTAAATATATTGAAGAGTTAAAAGTGAATACTTCAAATGGAGCGAAAGGATTTATATTTAATTTAGAAGGAGATGTGGCTTCCCCTTTTCAATTTTTTTTAACGGATGATGAAAATCATTTTATGAGAGGTTCTCTTTATTTTAATAACAAAGTAGCAACAGATTCCCTTGCTCCTATTTTTACTTTTGTAAAAAAAGATATTGAGCATATGATTAATACTTTGAAATGGAAATAACAGGGAGTGAACCCCCAAAAAAAAGCGCAGTTGAAAACAATCAACTGCGCTTTTTTTATTTGAGAATCAAGTTTATTTATCTTGACTGTGATCGAATACTTCGATCTCTTTTGTTTTAACAATTAGGTCTGTAAACTTTCCTTTGAATCGAGTCGCTTTTACAATATGATTATCAATCCAATGGTAATTACCTCCACGAGGTTTTTCCATCAAAAGACCATGATACTTGAATTTGTGTTTTTTCAACCAGAATTCAGTTATTTCACGATGCTCTTCAGTTCTAGAAGTAAAGAAAGTAATGATATGACCTTCTTCGTACCATTTATTCAAAATGTTTAACGCATCAGGGTATGGTAATACTGTTCCCATTCTTTCAGGTTCCTCATTAGGAACATCATCACAAACAGTACCATCGATATCAATTAAATAATTTTTTACACCATCAGCTAATACAGGGCTGATCGTTTCTCCTTTTTCATTAAAGGTTTCTTCTAATTTATGTTTATCACTCATGATTTTAAATATTGGTTATTTTATGCAATAGAATAATAATACATGACAAAATTATGCCATGTTAAATGTGAGTGAAACTGTTTTTTGATTTACAGTCTCGTTAGTTGAAAATTTAGTTTTATTTCTATAAGGTTAGGAGTACAAAAGTATTGAAAACTTTATGAATGAACAAGTTTATTAAATTGTGAATGTAGTTAAAAACATACTTCTTGGTTACTTTGTCACATTCATCCCAAATTTTCGGGGCAAAACTCGTTATTCAAAATTTATAAAATCAGCAGGATCAATTGGTTTTCCATTGTGCCAAAGTTCGAAATGGAGGTGAGGGCCATCTGAAAGAGTTCCAGTATTTCCAATAATGGCAACCGCTTCACCAGATTTGACAAAATCTCCAATTTCTTTTAATAAAGCTGAATTATGTTTATAAAATGAAACCAAACTATTCGAGTGTTGAATAGCAATGGTATTTCCAGTCTCTAAAGTCCAATCAGAAGAAATTACATAACCATCCATAATTGCTTTGACAGGAGTGTTTTTTGGAGCTAAAACATCAATTCCATAATGTTTTTCATCAGGCATAAATGTTTCACTAATCACACCCGTAATTGGAGGCATAAAATACAATTGCTCCAAAGGCACCTCTTGAGGCGAACTACTAACGGATTTTGCCATTTCACGTTGCTGTTCCTTCACTTCATCCTCGACCTCTTTTCTAAGCATTTCATCTTCCTCTATTCGACTTACACTTTCTAAAGTATTGGATTCCTCAATTTTCCCTTTGTTGACATCTTCGGCAGTTTCTACATCGCCAGTAATCATTCTTTTAAAACTGCTCGTATAAGTCTCTTGTGCTTTTAATTTTTCTTCAAATTCTTCTAAAGATCGATTGATTTCTCTTAATTCTCCAGCATCTGCATTACCATAGCCGGGCACAAGTCTTTTTATTGGAGTAAAAAAGATCAAGGCAAAAACCAAAAAAGCTACCAAAACAATGGCAGCAGAAATCGCAACATAAAGATTAAGCAATGAAAGTTTATAAGATCCTACTTCTTCAAAGGATTCATCATTCATTACCACCAAACGGTAAGTATTTTTAAGTTTTTCCTTAAATGCTTGCCAACCTTTTTCCTCCGTATTTTCGGCACTCATTATGTGAATTTTGTTAAAATTAAAATAAATTTGTGTTCTCCTTGTTTATTATTAAAGGAGTCTTGTTTTTTGCAACAAATACAGGTGTTTCCTAGTATTTCTTATGTGAAAAACAACTCAGAACTAAACGACTTAACTATCTATTTCTTTTTTCAAGAACGAAATTAAACATTTTTTTGCTTTGAAAAGATTCAATACACTTTTATCCCTTTGGGTTTTATTTATTTTTGTTTCCTCATGCGCTACGCAAAAGAGCAAAGAAGACCCGTCTAAATTAGGTAAATTCTACCACGATGTAACTTCCAAGTACAATGGATATTTCAATGCCAATGAACTTTTAGATGCAAGTATTGCATCTCTGGAAGAGCAACATCAAGATAATTATAATAAGATATTAAGTGTTTACAAATATTCTGCTGCTGATAATCCTAAATCAGTTGCTGGAGATTTGGACAACGCCATCAAAAAAGTAGGTGTAGTAGCGAGTCTGCATCCAGCAAGCCATTGGAAAGATGATTGTTATCTGTTGATGGGGCAAGCTCAATTTGTAAAAAAAGATTACGAATCTGCGCAAGAAACTTTAGAATTTATGGTAGATGAGTATGATCCTAAAAATGCAAATAAGAAAAGAAAGAAGCGTAAGAAAAAAACTAAGAAGTCGAAAAAGGAAAGAAAAAAAGAAGTTGCAGAAAAAAGAAAAGAAAGAGAAAAAGTAGCAAAGGAAAAAAAGAAAAAAAGAGAAGCAACAAAAAAGGAAAAAGAAAAAGCACGAAAAAAAGCTAAAAAAGCAAAAGAGAAAGCACGAAAAGAAAGAATTAAAGAAAGCAAAAGAAAAGCAAAAGAGAACAAGAAAAATAAGAAGAAAGGGAAAAAATCTAGTTCGAAGAAAAAGTCTTCGAAAAAGAAAGAAGAAGTAGAAACATCTGAACCTGAAAAGAAAGAAGAGACTAAAAAAGAAGAGGAAGAAAAGAAAGAAGAACCTAAGAAAGAAGAAAAGAAAAAAAAGGAAGAAGGTGGTGGAAAATATATTTTAAAACATAGACCAGTTTTTCAAGATGGAGTATTGTGGTTGGCTAGAACTTATATTGAAAGAGATAAGTTTGACAAAGCAGCACGGTTGATTGATCGGTTAAAAAGTAATCCTAACACTTTCGATAAAATCAAAAAAGAGTTAGCACCTGTTGAGGCTGATTTTTTTATTAAGCAAAAAAAATATGAACAGGCAATTGGCCCATTAGAACAAGCCATCAGCTTGACTAAAAAGAAAAGATTAAAAGCAAGATATGCTTATATCATTGCTCAGATTCATCAGAAAATGGGACAAGGAGAACCTGCCTATGCTTACTATGAAAAAGCATACAAGTATAGTAGAGATTATGAAATGAGATTTAGTTCCAAGTTGAATATGGAACAAAATGCTTGGCTCAATGGAAAAGCAACTGCTGAAAAAGCGATTTCTCGATTGAAGAAAATGCTAAAGGATGATAAAAATGAAGAGTATCAAGATCAAATTCATTATGCATTAGCAAGTATTTATTTAAAAAATAATGATACTAAAGAAGCAATTGCAAACTTACAGCAATCGCTCAACAAAAGTACTTCCAATCCTGCTCAGAAAGCTGAATCTTATTTGTTATTGGCTGAACTGTATTATACAGATGAAAATTATGTTTCATCCAAAAGTTACTATGACAGCACCTTGAGTGTGATGGCAAAAACAGACGAACGTTATCCAGATGTAGAGAGATATGCGACTAGCCTGAAAGAGATTGCAGAGAATATTCAAATCATAGAATATCAAGATAGTTTGTTAAGAGTGAGTGCTATGTCTGATGAAGACAAAAGAAAAATTGCTGCGCAACTTAAAAAAGACCAAACTGCAAAATCAAATGCAAGAAATAATTCAAAGGCTGGAACCAAAGCTGCCGTTTCAAGGCCAGGAAGAGTTCGGCCAGGAGCAGGTTCATTTGAAAAAAGTAACTGGTTTGCTTACGATGACAAAAGAGTAAGAAAAGGGAAGAAAGCATTTGAAAGGCAATGGGGAAAAAGAAAATCAGAAGATAATTGGCGTAGATCAAATCGAAGAGGAGCAGGTGAAATTGATGAAATCGTTACAGAAGATGTTGTCAACGAAGGTAGCGATCTAACAGATAAAGAACTCAATGACCTGCTTAAAGATGTTCCAAAAAATGCTGCTGAAAAAGTTGCTGTAGAAGGTCAAATTAAAGATGCGATGTACAAATTAGGAACACTCTATCGAGACCGTTTACAGAATCACGAAAAAACAGTTGAGACATTGGGAGAACTTGAAAATAGATTCCCTGGAAACGATAATGAATTAAATGCATGGTACTATCAATATCTTTCTTATACAGATTTGTCAAACTTTCCAAAGGCAAAAGTTTATAAAGATAAAGTATCCAACAAGTATCCTGAATCTACCTATGCAAAAGTACTCAATGATCCGAATTTCAGATTGGCATTGCAAGATGAAGAAGCTAAGTTGAATAATTATTACAAAGACACCTATACAGATTTTGTCAATGAAAATTATCAAGAAGCTTTTGAAAAAGTAGAAAAAGTACCAACGTTATTTGGCGAAAAAAATCCGCTTCAACCAAAGTTTGCTTTGCTTTCTGCAATGTGTCTTGGAAACTTAAAAGGTAAAGCCGATTATGTGAAATCTTTAAAGGAGGTAGTTGCTAAATTTCCAGATACTGCCGAACAAACTCGAGCAAAAGAAATTTTAAGACTTTTAGGAGAACTTAAAGAAGATCCTAAACTTCCAAAAGAAGGAAGTAAAGAAGGCAAGTTTAAATTAGCGGATAAAAAGGTACATTATATCATTGTAGTATTAGATGGTTCTAAACTTGATTTGTCTGAAGCAAAAGTGAAAGTTTCAAATTATAATAGAGAATTTCACAAACCAGAAAAATTAAGAATCTCAAATATCTATTTGGGAGCTGATACTGATACTCCAATATTGGTAATTCGAAGATTTAAAAATAAAGATAAAGCTGTAAGCTATTATTCAGGAATTAATTCTAATAAAAAGAAGTTTCTAGGAAAGAATAATAATTATGAAGTTTTTGCAGTAACCCAACATAATTATCGAGAAATTTTAAAAGCAAAATCTCTTGATGGATACCGTGATTTCTTCAAAGAGAATTATCTTAAGTAATAGGAAAATAAATAGTTTTTAAATTTTTATCAAAAATAAAAAGCCTCCAGAATGCCTGAATTCTGGAGGCTTTTTTGATTTTTTGAAAAAAAGTTCATGTTTTTTTCAAAAAAAATCTGTTTCGGAAACTTTTTTAGCAAAAGCTTAGTTTATGGGTTCGATAATACATTTTTCAAGTAATTGTATGCTTGTCAATTCATTAATCTCTTGATTTAGTAAATGATGTGGGTTGCACAAAATTTGCTAGAAAAAGATAAATTTTTAACTTTATGTTACTAATAACTGACGACATTTTGACTAAGCGAAATCACGATCAAATTTTCGAGGAAGAGTTTTTGCCGCATGCAGATGCGTTAAAGACGTTTGCATATCATCTCACATACAACGAGACTGATGCGGATGATCTTGTACAAGAAACCTACTTGAAAAGTTATCGTTTTATCGACAAGTACATTGTAGGTACCAATGCGAAAGCTTGGTTGTTTAAAATTTTGAAGAACGAGTTTATTAACCGTTACCGAAAAAAAGCTAAGCGACCAACAGCTGTTGACTTCGAGGAAATTATTACTTACCACGATCAAGAGGATAATAACCAATACTCTAGTTATGTGGATTTACGAGTGGAATTGTACCAAGCTATGATGGGCGATGAAATTACGATCGCCATCAATGGTTTGCCTGTTGATTTCAGAACAGTCATTTTGCTTTGCGATATTGAAGGATTCACCTACGAGGAAATATCTAAAATTATAGATATTCCTATCGGAACTGTACGTTCTCGATTACATCGAGCGCGTAACATGTTGAAAGAAAAATTAAAAGAGTATGCCGCTACCCTTGGATACAAGGATAAGCGTTCAAAGTAATTAGAAGAGGTTACAACTAGACCTACCAGAATACTACTTTCTAAGGAAAGTCAGTTAGAATGGGACTAGGTGTGACCTCATTTTGTTTTATTATTATTAATTTAAATAAATTATATTAGGAGCGTAAAATTCACTCCTGTATTGTTCACCAAACTATTTTCAATTTTTGAAACACAACAAAATCTTTAATATCCAATCAATAGGAAAAATTATGAATTTCAGATTAACCATATTAACATCCAGTATACCATCAGGCACCGCCGATCCCTTTGGGAGAAGTTGTGATGTGGCCTCATGGGGAGTAGGGTTAGTCTCATGTTCATTTCCGCAGGGTAATTTAGATAATTGTTGATTCTTGTGTTCTAAATCCGAAAGTAGTTTAAAATTTTAAGTCATGGGTAACACAAATAATTATCAACAACTCGTACAAAAAGTCACAATGTATTTAGACAACGAGTTAACGAAAGAAGCAGAAATGGAACTACTTAAAGAAATTAGACGAAATCCGGCTTATAAAGAAGTACTAAGTAAAGAACAATCATTTAGGGAATTTTTGAAAAGCAAAATACATAGACGTAAAGTTTCTCCTGCCCTTATCCAATCCATCAAGGATAAAATAAATGTGCCAGCTCCACCTAATCAACAACCTTAGTTGAATTTTCAGGAGAGCGAAAAGGATACCACAATAACACCAACTTTTATTACTGATTACTTGAATGAATTTTTTAATGTAAAAATTCAAACACTAGAACTATATTTTTTCGGGAGCCATTCTTTGGGTACTCTGCGGATAAATTTTATTTTTGCAATGTTAAAAATGAGATGACTTTGATATGGATAAACCATTGAAGAGTCATCTCATTTATTTTTTTCTAAAAAAATAGAAATGTATATTTCTCCTCTTACCTTTTTTTATTAGCTACGCTAAAAATCTTTTTGCAAGGACACTCTTGCACTTACCTTTTATTTATTTTTATTTTATTGAAAAAATCAAAATGTTGAATTACTCTATTGAGGAGATTCAAAATTCATCATTCAAAATACATAATAAAAACATGCTAGATAAATTAGAAGCCATTCACGAAAAATATATTTATATCGAAGAACAGCTGAGCGACCCATCTGTGATATCTGATATGGATCGATATAAAAAATTGAATAAGGAATACAAAGACCTTAAAGAGATTGTTGATGTTTATATAGAATACAAATCAGTTTTAGAAAATATCGATTCTTCAAAAGAGATGCTGAATGACACAGATGCAGAGATGAAAGAAATGGCCAGAGAAGAATTGGCCGAGCTCGAACCACGACAAATAGCTTTAGAAGAAAGAGCCAAAATTCTTTTAATACCCAAAGATCCTGAAGATGAAAAAGATGTTATTTTTGAAATCCGATCAGGTACAGGAGGAGATGAAGCAAGTATTTTTGCAGGAGATTTATATAAAATGTATTCACGTTATTTTGATTCCAAAAAATGGAATGTAGAAGTGCTCACTATGAATGAAGGAACTGTAGGTGGGTACAATAAAATAGTCTTAGAAATTACTGGAACGGATGTTTTTGGAACTGTAAAATTTGAATCAGGTGCACATCGAGTGCAACGAGTTCCCAAAACAGAATCGCAGGGACGTGTACACACTTCAGCAGCAACAGTTGTAGTGATGCCTAAATTCGAGATGGAAGATATAAATATCAATAAAGCAGATTTGCGAAGAGATACATTTAGAGCAAGTGGAGCAGGTGGGCAGCACGTTAACAAAACAGAGTCAGGAGTTCGTTATACGCACCTACCTACAGGCATTGTGGCAGAGAGTACGGACGGTCGTTCTCAACATAAAAACTCAGATATTGCAATGCAAAGATTGTATGCAAAAATTTTGGAATCTCAAAAAAATCAACATGAATCCGCAGTAGCTGCTGAACGAAAATCGTTAGTAGGTTCTGGTGATCGGTCTGATAAAATCAGAACTTATAATTATCCTCAAAATAGAGTTACCGATCATCGAATTGGTTTGTCTTTAAATAAGTTAGATAAAGTTATAGCAGGTGATTTGGAAATGATTATTGAAGCTTTACAAGTAGCTGAGAATGCGGAAAAGATGAAAGCAGGAATGAATGACGAGTAAAATTAGAGCGCATCCAATTGTTGTAGAAGCCATGCCTTTTCTGTCAAAGGTGTGGCTTCTGTAATTTCGGTTTTAAGTTTCTCTTTTTTTGTTTTGCTGTAAGGAGTTACTTTGAGTAATTTTTTGGTGAGCCTAACAATGTTTTTGTAATTACTTTTATGGTATCCCATCACTTTTTTCCTTTGAAGGTATGTACGCATACTTTCTAATAGCGATTCCAAAACATCAAACTCATCCAGTTCATAATACATTTTCATTAACAAAGTTTTCGCAGAAAGATTGATAATGATGTCATCATAATGCACTTCTTGCACAAGAAGTTTCATTGCTTTTTCATAATCCTTCTTTCCGTAATGCAATCTGGCTAAACAATAATATACAAATCCTTGCCGATGTTTTTCCTCTAAATATTGTTGGTAATTATTGATAAAATTTTCAACCCAAGTATATTCTTTTAATTTTAATCCAATAGAAACAACATTGTGAAAAGTAACTCTTGTAACTTGATTATTTTCAATCAATATCTTGCTTTCAAATCCTAATTTATAAAGTTCAAATGCTTCTCGGATAAAATTTTCTACCCCTGAGTTCATTTTTCGAATACAATAGTTAATAGTCATTAAATGAATATCTCGAATTTCTATCAATGAAAACTGACTTGCATATTGATAAATTTTCTCTTTCAAAAGATAAAAATAGGACTCATCATCATCACCTATAATTGTTTTATAAACATAAAAATAGGTGGCAACAATAGGGTACTTTAGATATTCCTCTTGTTCTACATAAGGCAGTAGAGCATCAAGTAAACCATAGTTTAATTCTTTTTTATAAACAGATTGGTGAGAAAGCATCAAACAACTTTCTTTCAATTTTTCAGATAGGAAAGATACATCAAGAGCATCAGATACATTTTGTAAATTTTTATCTAGCCTATTTCTTTTGCTAAGAAAAGCTGATTTTTCAGATTGGATTAAATAATTATTTCTTAGATATTTTATATTTTCAAAAGCAATTCCTTCCAATAATTTCTCAGACTGTTTGATGTTTTTTTGAAAAAGTTTATCCAATTTTCTTTTTCGAAAAGTCCTCGCAAGCATAATTTTCATATTTACCTCATCTGCATTGATCTCCTGATAAATCAAAAACTCTTCAATAGTTTTTAATAAAAAAAATATTACCTGACGCATTTTCGCATCATCATACGTTTCTTTTGGGAAAATCCATGAGAAAATAATGGGCTTTTCTAGGGAATCTTCTTTAGCTAAATGATTGTCTTCAAAGAAATATTCAAATAATTGAATAACATCTTGCCTTTGATTATGGGCAGGAGAATTCAACCATTTACGCATTTCACGAATTTCCTTAGTAGAAAAAGTATTTAATATGTGAACTAATTGACTTTTTTTCATAACAAAAAAAAATATGTGTTCAACAAATTTACAAATTAATTCATTTTTAATAGAATTTAAATCAACTTAATTGGTTGATTTTCAGTAAGTTATGTTTTTAAATATTTTTTTTAATAAAAAAAGCACGAAAAAAGTGTTCAACAAATGCTTTTCGATGTCCTTGAAATCACCTTAAAACATGTTCATATTTGTATTGTACTTATTAAAACAACAACCAAAAATAAATTTTTTTTCGTGAGATTATATAATACATACAACCTGATAAGACTCAAACGACTAAGTATAGTAGCAGTACTAGTTGCATTGAGTCTTATTGGTTTTTTTGAGACAAGCGCTCAAGATGTATTAGGTTGGGAAAAGGTATATGGAGCAATCAACGGCCCTGATGAAGCGAAAGCAATTGTGGAAATGCAAGATCATGGTTTAGTTATGGTTGGATACTCCAACTCATTTGGAAATGCAAATCAAATATATACAATAAGAACTGATGTAGATGGAACTGAGCTTTGGTCAAATATCGAAGGTACTGCAGGGCAAGAAATGGGACTAGATGTTACTGTTGCTCATGATCAAGATGGAGTGGTTATCGTTGGAAATGGAAATGATTTAGTGAATGGAGGAAAAGATGTTATTTTATTTAAACTAGATGATAGCGGCGTTAAGCAATGGACAAAATTCTTTTCTACTACTGGCGATAATGATGATGAAGCTCTAAGTATTGCGCCAACAAATGATGGTGGCTATATTATTACTGGATATACTGAAGATGTTGCAACTGGAAATAAAGACGTTTTCTTATGGAAGGTAGATGGAAATGGAGATGAAGAATTCCGTAAATTTTATGGAAATCCTTTAGATGATATTGGAACAGCTGTAATCCAAAAACCTAATGGAAATTTTGTAGTTACTGGTCGAACAGAAGAGACTTCTCAAAGTTTTGATATAATTTATCTTGAGGTTAATAGTACTGGTGATATAGTTATTGATTTTACAGGTTATGGTGTTACTGATTTTGATTCAGGAGAAGATCTTGTATTGGCACCCAATGGTAATATTTTTATTACAGGTCAATCGGGAGGACAGTCTGATGTTGCTTTATTAGAAATCAATAGTAATGCAGGTTTTGAAAATCTTTCCGTCTTTGGGGAAAATGGTGTTTTTGAAATAGGCCATGAGATTGTTGTAACGCAGGATGGAAATTTAATGATAGTAGGTTATCATGAAGTGACAGCTCTAAATATTAATTATTTTCTGATAAAAATAAATACGCTTACAGGAAATGAGATATTTCGAAAAAGTATTGGACAAGATGATTTTTTAGAATTTGGAGAAGGTATCACAGAAACATATGATGGAGGTTTCGCAATAGCTGGATCACGATCAAATAGTTTTGGATTAGGGTTCGATGTATATTTAGTGAAAACTGATGAAAATGGAGAGACTCTAACCAATCAAATTACAGGTAAAGCATTTCGAGATGCTAACAATGATTGTACTTTTCAGAATGATGAAACTAGCCTTCGCAATTGGATTGTAGAAGCGAAAGGTGTAGATCGAACTTTCTATGGATCGGTTGATGCGAACGGAGATTTTAGTGTACGAACAGACTCAGGAAGTTATGAATTGAATATTATTATTCCTAATGTTTATTGGAATTCAAATACTTGCCAAACACCTGACTTTCAGGTTGATGTTAATGACTTCGACATTGTAAACTTAGACTATCCCATCCAGACCGAAATCGTTTGTCCAGTCATGGAAGTTGATGTGGCAACATCACGAATTATTCCATGTGAAGACAATGTTTACCGTGTCGATTTTTGTAATCAAGGAACTGAACTAGCAGTTGGGGTTCAAGTGGATTTGATTTTTGAAAAAAATCTAACTGTACTTAATAGTACTATTCCATCAATTTTTGTTGATGATAGTCTTCATGTTTTTACAGTTGGGAATATTGATATTGGAGCATGTGGTTTCTTTGAAGTTACAGTTAACGCAGATTGTAACACTACTCTTGCAGATGAAACACATTGTGTAGAAGCACGGATTACTCCAGATGCTACTTGCCTTGCTGATAATCCAAATTGGGATGGCTCAAGTATTTCTGTAAATAGCTATTGCGATGGAGACTCGATTGTTTTCGAAATTGTCAATATCGGAAATAATCCTATGACTCAAGGTTCCGATTATATTGTAACAGAAGATGTTGTGATGCTTCAACAGCCTGCTCCATCTGATTTATTGGCACCGGGAGAAAAGCAGACCATTAAGATTGCGGCAAATGGTAAGCACTATCGTTTAATTGCAAATCAATCTCCAAATCACCCAGGAAGAAATTACTTCGCAACATCTTCTGTTGAAGCTTGCGATCCAAATAATACAGGTTCATCTCTTGGCTTTGTAACTCAACTAGAGGAAGCAGATAGAGATCCGTACCAAAGTAAAGATTGTATTGAAAACCAATTGTCATTTGACGCGATAGATTTTAAAGGCTATCCCAAAGGATACAAGGACACTTGTTCTACCAACACCGATTTAATTACATCCCAAACCGACCTGAAGTATCATATCCGTTTTCAAAACGTAGGAATGGATACTTCAGGAAGGGTGGTCATTCGTGATACCATTCCATCTAATCTGGATATCACTAGCATCCGTCCTGGTGCGAGTAGCCACCCTTACATTTTTGAAGCATATGGTAATGGATTTATAAAATTTACATTTGAAAATCTAGACCAGCCGAATAGCACCACAAACGAACTGTTGTCCCACGGGTTTGTTAAATACCGAATTTCTCAAAAGCCCAACAATCCCGTGGGCACTATCATTGAAAATGGTGCGATTGTTTACCAAGATTATGATGCACCCAACATTACAGAATATTCACGGCATCAAGTAGGAGGAGAACAATTAACTGATTTTGTTTGCTTTTTGACATCCATAGAAAACCCTGAACTGCCACATGTGAGCATAGAGGTTTATCCCAATCCGTTTACTGATTTTGCAAAAATCAAAGTCGAAGGCGAACAATTTAAAAATATGGATTTCCATGTTTTTGATACCGCAGGAAAGAAAGTACGTACTGAGAAATTTGAAAGTAATACACTAGAATTTTATAGAAACCAATTACCACAAGGACTCTATGTATTTACCATAGAAGTTAAAGGACTTGTCGTTCAAAGCGGCAAATTAATTATTCAATAAATCACGACATCCCAATTACTGATACTTGGTCGTTGAAGTTGTTCACGATCCCAAAACCGTAATTTTTTTATTTTCTTAAAAACCGATTTTCATCCCAAACCGTTTCCCAAATCCGTAACGAAGTGTAGTTTTTTAAGCACCCAAAACCGCGTTTATTTTTATCCTAAAACAACAACCGTACACGTATCCCAAAATCGTTCTTAAACCGTTTTCCCAAAAATTGCGTCCCAACATCCGACATTTTTAATGTCATCTTAAAAACCTTTTGTTTTTATTTTATTGCTACACTTTAAATCCCGAATTCAGTTTAGTGAACAATTTTCAACGACCTACTTTGTTAAAGGACTCAGTACTCTGTAAACTAAATATTTTATGTTTTTAGCTTTGTCTTTTTGAACTACTCTTTGTCACATACTCGCCTTAATCCCTTAGGGGATTAGACTCCGTGTGTTCCTCGATTAGTTCAAAAATCCTAAACCTAAAAAACATAGATATTTAATTTACAGAGTACGAACCTAAAAACCTTAGAAAAATAATGTTTGTTTTATAAAGAAAAACATCCCAAAAACATTGTTTGCTAAGTGGAACAGCAATGCGCCCTTCCGAAATTTTCGAAAGGGCGCATCTTTTATTGAATGAATAATTAGAAATGAATAATGAATAATATTCTAAAGTGTGTTATTCGCTTTTCTTATAATTTTATCTCAATACACAATACTCATAATCTCATTTCTAGTTATCCAATTTTCCACCTCTAAGTTTGATAATTTTTTGTGTTCTTTTGGCAAGTTCCAAATCATGTGTTACTAGTACCAAAGTAGTTCCCGCATCTTTATTTAAATCAAATAATAATGACTCTACTTTTTGACTGGTTTCCTCATCGAGATTTCCAGTAGGTTCATCTGCGAATAGAATTTTAGGACTATTGGAAAATGCACGAGCTAAAGAAACTCTTTGTTGTTCTCCTCCTGAGAGTTGTGTGGAATAATGATTTTTTCGATCCGCTAATCCTACTCGATTTAGAAGTTCAGTTGCTCTTTTTGAAATATTACTTTCACCTCGAAGTTCCATTGGAATCATCACATTCTCCAAAGCAGTTAAAGTAGGAATGAGTTGGAAATTTTGAAAAATAAAACCTACATGTTGATTTCTTACAGAGGCTCTTTCATCTTCACTAAGATTATCCAAGGCTATTCCATTTAAAATAACAGAGCCATTCGATGCTCTGTCCAATCCTGCACACAATCCAAGCAAAGTAGTTTTACCACTTCCTGATGGGCCAACTATAGAAAATGTTTCTCCTTGTTCAATATTAAAACTAACGTCATCTAAAACGGTCAACGCTCGACTTCCGCTATTGTATGTTTTGGTTAAATTTTTTACTTCTAGCATTTGATAATTAAGTGAGTGAATAAAAAAATGGGTCTTTGCAAATCAACAGCAAAAACCCAAAAGTGTTTTATTTTTTCGATGAAACCTACCATAGCATAGTCCAAAACGTGCAATGGTAATATTTAAAATTCTGCACTTCCTGGAGTTCTTGGAAAAGGAATAACATCTCGAATATTACTCATTCCTGTAATAAATAAAATCATCCGCTCAAAACCTAATCCAAAACCAGAGTGAGGTGTTCCTCCAAATTTTCTTAAATCCAAATACCATGACAATTCCTCTTCAGGAACATTCATTTCACCCATTCGTTTTTTCAATAAATCTAAACGCTCCTCTCTTTGCGAACCTCCTATCACTTCTCCGATTCCAGGGAAAAGAACATCCATAGCTGCTACTGTTTTTTCATCATCATTTTGACGCATGTAAAATGATTTTACGTCCTTTGGATAATCTCGAACGATAACTGGTTTCTGAAATTTCTTTTCCACTAACCAACGCTCATGCTCTGATTGCAAATCAACCCCCCATTCAACTGGAAATTTGAATTTTTTCTTTTTATATGGCTTAGAGTTTCGTAACAAGTTAATTGCATCAGTATAAGTGATACGCTCAAAATCATTATCCACTACGAATCGCAACGTTTCCACCAATCCCATCGGGCGACGTTCTTCCTTCTTCATATTTTTTTCTAAGTCCTGAATTCGTTTATCCAAAAATGCTAAATCATCTGGGTAGTTGTCCAAAACATAGTTGATTAAATATTTACAGAAATCTTCTGCCAAATCCATGTCATCATAAATATCAGCAAAAGCGACTTCTGGTTCAATCATCCAAAACTCTGCAAGGTGTCGAGAAGTATTAGAATTTTCTGCTCGGAAGGTTGGCCCAAACGTGTACACTTTTCCCATAGCCAATGCTCCAATCTCAGCTTGCAATTGACCTGACACAGTCAAGTTAGTTGCTTTACCAAAAAAATCTTGCTTATAATCTACGTGACCATCTTCTCCTTTAGGAGCTTCATTGGGTTCGAAAGTTGTTACTCTAAACATTTCCCCAGCACCCTCTGCATCACTTCCTGTGATGATCGGAGTATGCATATAATAAAATCCTTTGTCGTTAAAATATTTATTAACTGCAAAAGCAACAGCATGACGAATTCTGAAAACAGCACTAAAGGTATTGGTACGCATTCGGAATTGTGCCTTTTCCCGAAGGAACTCCATCGTCTGCTTTTTAGGTTGAAGTGGATAAGTATCCAAATCATTAGCACCTAAAATTTCAACTTGTTCTGCCTGAACTTCAACAGTTTGACCTGCACCAGTAGATTCTACTAATTTCCCAGTAACTGCAATACAGGCATGAAAACTGACAGATTTCAAAATATCCTGATTCATATTATCCGAGTCAAGTACTACTTGTAAATTATTAAAAGTAGAACCATCATTGAGGGCTACAAATCGGTTGTTTCGAAAAGCTCTTACCCAACCTTTTACCAAAACCTCCTCACCAATAGAAGGGCTTTTTAAAATGTCCGCAATTTCGGTGCGTCTTCTTCTGGAAGTATCTGTCATTTCCATCTTACAAATAGTTTGATTTTTAGAATAAATTTTGCTTTTTGATTACTTCATTTTCATTTTAAAGCAAACAAAAATTTAGTCTAAAAATGATATATAAAAATAGGTTTATAAAAAGAAATGCGAAAATACTGATATTAAAAGGAAAGTTCAAGTATTTTATAATGGTGAGAAAATAAAATATTAGATAGGGATGTTGAGAATCAATTTAAAAACCTTGATTGCAATTCAGGAGTAGGAATCATACAACTTTCTTTTTCTCCAAACCATTTGTATCTATTCCTTGCAATGATTCTATAAAAAAAGTCTCGAAATGATTTGGGAAGAAAAATCAATAAATATAGAAACCGATACCAAACGTCCATCTTCTTTATCATTTTTAAACCAACGGTAGATTGAGTATAAATTTTTTCATCCTCAATCAAAATAGCGGTTGACAAATCTTCGGGAGATAAATGAATATGTTCCAATACTTTTTTTCCTATAGCTGATTGAAGGGCTGCAAAACGAAATTGCCCTTCAGGATCTCTTTCAATAGTAAATTGAACAAAGCCATTACAAAGATTACAAACTCCATCAAAGAGTAGAATCGGATGTTCTTTAGAAATTTTAAATACCTCTTTCATTATTATTTAAACATCTAAAAAATGATTTAGTTTTCTAATCCTTATTCAAAAAGGGTACGATAGAGTTCTTCAATTTTTCCAATGGTAATTACTTTGATTCCATATCGATCAATGTCTAAACCTTTCGTATTGTATTTTGAAATAAAAATTTGTTTAAAACCTAGTCGATCTGCTTCTTGAATTCTTTGTTCAATTCTATTGACCGAACGAATTTCTCCAGACAATCCAACCTCAGCGGCGAAGCAAACATCATTGGGAATTGCAACATCTTCCAATGAAGAAATCAACGCACTTACAATCGCCAGATCAATTGCAGGATCATCTACTTTTATTCCACCCGCAATATTTAAAAAAACATCTTGTTGCCCATATTGAAAACCGCATCGTTTTTCTAAAACAGCTAAAAGCATACTCAACCTACGTAAATCAAAACCAGTCGCTGATCGTTGTGGATTTCCATAAACAGCAGTACTGACGAGTGCCTGAGTTTCTATCAACATTGGACGCATTCCTTCCATGGTTGCAGAGATGGCACTTCCACTTAGTTCTTCATCTTTTTGAGATAGCAATAATTCGGAAGGATTGGAAACTTCTCTTAAACCATTTGCTTGCATCTCATAAATTCCCATTTCATCAGTTGAGCCAAAACGATTTTTTATGGTTCTTAAAATTCGATAAGTGTAATTTCTATCTCCTTCAAATTGTAACACAGCATCTACAATATGTTCTAACAATTTTGGTCCAGCGATAGAACCTTCTTTGGTGATATGACCAATGATAAAAACGGGAATGTGTTCTTCTTTTGCAAAGCGTTGTAATTCACCTGCACATTCTCGAACTTGAGAAACGCTTCCTGGAGGCGAATCAATATAAGGCGATGCAAGAGTTTGAATGGAATCAATGATGACTAAATCAGGATTCATTTCTCTAGCATGATTTAAAATTTTAGTTACATTTGTTTCTGTCAGAATAAAACAGTTAGAAGTTTGTTCGCCAATTCTTTCTGCTCGCATTTTAATTTGTTCATCACTTTCTTCACCAGATACATACAATATTTTTGCAGGAACATTTAGTGCAACTTGAAGCATTAAAGTTGATTTTCCAATTCCAGGTTGTCCTCCTATTAGTACTAACGAACCACTTACGATTCCACCTCCTAAGACTCGATTCAATTCCTTATCTGGAGTGACCAATCTAGCTCTATCACCTGCTACAATATCAGGAAGCGCAACAGGTTTTGGATCTTTATTTTTACCATTTCCTTTCCATGCTTTCTTCTTTTCTTCTTGAGTGGTAGGTTTGGAAATGATTTCTTCAACGAAGGTGTTCCACTCACTACAAGAAGGACATTTTCCTTCCCACTTAGAAGAGGTCGCACCACAGTTTGTACAAGCGAATATTTTTCTAATTTTTGCCACAGAATATCTTTTTGAATTAGATGAAAGTTATTTTTTTACTTAAAATGATTAAATTTTTGCTCTTTTTTGAAAAACAAAAAATATATATTTTTAAAATAAAAACCTGTTAAATTGGTTTTTTGTAAAATTTTAAATGGGTCTATTAAGTATGCTTAGATTTTTTATAAAGATTGTCTATGCTTTTAGTTTTTAGCAAAAAAAAAAAATCTTTTTTTTTTCAAAAATGTGACCCTCTAAAAAATGTACGTCTTAAAAGTGTAAGTTTTGAGAAACATGCTAAAATGATAGCAAAACAAAACTTGAAAAGTGATAATTAAAAGGTGACTAACTTATAAAAAAGTAGTCATTTTTCAAGATATATAAAAGACTTTAATTAGGAGCATTTATATGTAGATTGTTTTCATTTGGTTTTTTGGGGTTATACAGGGTACTACGTTTCGACGTACGTGCCCTGTTCTTTTTTGGAGAAATGCTTCATTTAATTTTTAAAAATAATAATACCGAATTTAGGGAGTAGGTTATTTAATTCCTACTCCCTTACGTAAAGGCCACAAAAATAAAAAGCGATACTGAAACCTTCAGTATCGCTTTTTATTTTTTTTGAATTAAAAATTTCATTTAATTCAATCGAATCTCATCATCATTTTCGTCAAAGAAAGTGTATTGCGTGTATTGATAATCTGGATTCTCTTTTACGCTAATCCATTTAAAATATTTCATGTACCATTTCATCTGTTTACTAGGAAATCCTTTTTTCAAAAAAGCATGAACATATGGATGAGCATGTAATTGTAACTTAGATTGTGGTCGAGATTGAACAATGAATTCTAAATCTCTTTCAATATCATCAGTCAATAAAATAGAAGGATTGATTTTTCCAGTTCCTTTGCATGCAGGACAAATTTCAGCAGTATTGATTTTTACTTCAGGTCGAACTCTTTGTCGAGTTATTTGCATCAAACCAAATTTGCTCAATTGCAAAATGGTATGTTGGGCACGATCTTTTTTCATAAAGTCTCGCATCGCTTTGACTAACTCTCGTTTGTGCTCTGCAACACGCATATCAATAAAATCAATAATGATGATTCCGCCAATATCTCGAAGCCGTAGTTGTCGTGCAATTTCTTCTGCTGATTCTAAATTTACAGCAAGAACAGCTTCAGCTTGATTAGAACTTTTAGCAGCTTTATGACCACTATTCACATCAATTACATGCATTGCTTCAGTACCCTCAATTACAAGATAAGCACCACTAGGCATGGTTGCTGTTTTTCCAAAAGAGGACTTAATTTGGCGAGAAACACCATAAGCATCAAAAATAGATTTTGCACTTTTATGATGCTTTACAATCTTAACTTGACTTGGGGCAAATCCTGATAAAAAGTTTTTAATATTGAGATATAACTCTTTATCATTCACAACAATTTTATTGAATGAATCACTCAATATATCACGAAGAATACTTGAAGTTTTATCTAATTCGCTTAATAGTTTTGTAGGAGGATTCGTATTGTGTAATTGGCTATGAACCTGTTCCCATTTTTTAAGCATAAGATCTAGTTCCTCATGTAAGTCGGCAACTTTTTTTCCTTCGGCTGCAGTTCTTACAATCACTCCAAAATTCTTTGGACGAATACTTTCTACTAATCGTTGCAACCTTTTTCTTTCATCTGCATTGCCAATTTTTTTGGAAACGGCAACTACATTTGAAAAAGGAGATAAGACCAAATATCTTCCAGGGATAGTAATTTCACAACTTAGTCGAGGTCCTTTTGTAGAAATAGGTTCTTTTAGAATCTGGACAAGGACAGGTTGTTTTTTATTTAAAACTTGATCTATTTTACCCGTTTTGATGATTTCATCTTCGAAGGTAAATTGGTCAAGCTTGTAGGTATTTTGTTGCCCCGAAATAGATTGTTCGGTATACTTTAGGAGTGATCGGAGTTTGGGACCCAAATCTGTGTAGTGGAGAAAGGCATCTTTTTTATGCCCGATATCCACAAATGCGGCATTCAACCCAGGCATTAGTTTTCTAATTTTACCTAGAAAAATATCACCAACAGTAAAATTGGTATTGGTCTTCTGGTTGTGGAGCTCAACGAGTTTTCCATTTTCCAAAAGTGCAATTTCAACTTCTGTGGGGGTAGAATTTATGATTAGTTCTTTTTCCACTTTGCTCAGCTTTGTGGGCAATTAGAGCAGGAATGCTCTATAAGGCAAGATGATATATATTTATCATTAGTATGATAAACAACCTGAAGGGACACAACACCAAATTTGTATTTACATTGTAGGATCCAAACAAATCAAAACCTCAACGATAGGTTGATTATTGACTAAAAAATACGGCTAATTGTTCCAATCAATGTGTAGAATTTCGGAAATTCTTTGAAGAATTTTTTTTGTTCATACATGAAGGAGGCAACTCCTTAACTAAACATTTTGTCAGGAATACTATTTCGCTAACCCATCTTAAATCTATCCAGCACGGAAACAATACTTCCAGCACTACAATTTTTTATTTGACTGTGTCGTCAAAATAAGAAAGGATCATGAGACAAAAGCCATAAAAGACATTTAGCCTCATGATCCTGAATCGTCATTTTAATCTTTAGGTTGGTAGAATATAAAACCACCGAGACCTTTGCCAGATTTAAATTAAAAAGTCATTTAAATAATGACCAATTATCTGTTCTTTTTCTTGTGACGATTCTTACGTAACCTTTTTTTACGTTTGTGTGTCGCAATCTTATGACGTTTACGTTTTTTTCCGCAAGGCATAATTGATATTTTTTATAATTATTAAAAATTAAATTTCTCACGCCCAATTTATTTGGGCAAATACTTTCTATCGTTGTGCGCTAGCCAACGATTGACATATATCTTTAAAGGTTTTTGCTTTTTCCTTTTCTCCAAGACTTTCATAGGCTTGGGCTAAAAGGCAATTAACCTTAATATTTTCAGGTGCAAATTGAAGTGCATTTTCCAAACGGCCTGCAGCTTTATCATATTGCTTGGACATGAGGCCAAATCTACCTAAGGAAATAAGAACTGTTACATTTTCTGGATATTGCTTATTCAAATCCATCAACATTGCAACTCCTTTCATAGGTGGATTTTTCTTATCTTCCACATAGCAAGTTGCCAGATTAACTCTATGATCGACATTGCTTGGATTCAGGGAAATAGCATTTTCAAATGCTTGTTTAGCTCTGCTGGTACAGTAATCTATCACCTTTTCTTCGGTTTCAAGATTCATCCCTCGGTTATAAGTAGCGCCTGCAATAGACCATGCTTCGTCAGTAGATTCTTGTTCAGCTACTTGTTGAGCATAAAATCCTGCAATGGCAAACCGATTGATTTTGTACCATGCGCTTGATAAAGCTTTGAAGGCTTCTGTTTTGTCAGTTTTGTTTTTGTTGGCTTCCGATAGTTTTGTTTCAGCTAATAAAATCTCACTTGCCTCTTCTTCTTTAAGATTTTTTTTAGCTGTAAGGAGCAACGAATTAATATCAGTTGACTCCGCAGTTAGTGTTCTTACTCTCTCAATTTCTTTTTGTGCTTTTGGTTTGGTATCAAATCCAAAATAAAGTAGTAAAAATAATAACCCCGCAAAAGATAAAACTAATAATTGTCCTTTTGACATCGCATTAGATTTTATAAGGTGGTACTTTCGTCTTTAGGTAAGTTGTTGACATTTCCTTTTACCTCTTCCACAAAAGTTTTTGCAGGTTTGAAAGCAGGCACGAAGTGTGCAGGAATTTCAATTGCAATATTCTTTTTAATGTGGCGACCAACTTTTCTTTTACGCTCTTTAATAATAAAACTTCCGAAACCTCTGATATAAACATTTTCTCCGCTAGATAATGCACCCTTTACTTCTTTGAAAAGAGTTTCCAATGTAACGAGTACATCTACCTTTGGAACACCTGTCTTTTCCGATATTGCTGTGACTAAATCAGCTTTTCTCATCGTTTATCGTATTGGTTTATAATTAGTTATGAATATTTTTTATTCAGATTAAAGCGTCGCAAATTTCGCTTTTTTATTTTTCAATTGAAAATAAAAAGAAGTTTTATTTCCGTCTTTTCGTCCCTAATTCGCTTTTTTTCAATGATTTATGAATTTTTTTTTGTTTTTATAAGTATAAAAAAATGTTTTTGTGGGAAAATGAAATTCATTATTATTTTTCTGGTGAAGGATAAAAAATATTAGTTGGAATAAAAATGTTAATTGTGACATCCTGAAATTCGATTTTATTCAATTTAAATTTAGGAGTTATAAAAGTTTAAAAATTTTGATTTCAATATCTTTTTTACAAATCAAAAGATATCTGCTTTGACTCCTCCTTTTTGACACATATTAATAATATAACTCTGCATCAACCTTATTCTCAATCCTTTCGTTATATTTGCACAAAATGTATCGACAATTATGATGTTATCAATGACGGGGTATGGACAGGCTTCTGGAACCTACCAAACAAAAAAAATCACTATCGAACTTCGTTCACTTAACAGTAAGTTTACGGACTTGAGGTTTAAGATGCCACAGAATTATAAAGAGAAGGAACATGATCTTCGGAGAATTATTTCGAAGAGAGCTGAAAGAGGAAAAATTGATGTGAGCATCAATGTAGAATCATTAGAAGGTGGAGATGCTTTTTCTTTGAATAAATCTTTATTTAAAAAATATCATGAAGAACTTAATTCACTCCAAAAAGAACTTGGAATGAATGCGGGTGATTTGACTCAAACGATTCTTCGAATTCCAAATGTAGTGGTTGCTGATACGAATACTTTAGAAGTAGAGGAATGGCAAGTGGTACAAAATATTTTAAAAGAAGCATTAGATGCTTTTCAAAAATTTCGGAAGGTAGAAGGAAAGGCAATGGAAGAAGATTGTAAATTGCGAGTTCAAAATATTTCGGAAGCTTTAAATAAGATTGATCCATTTGAAGAGGAGCGGATTGGAAAAATAAAAGATCGAATGTTGAAAAACATGGAAGAATACGTAGGGAAAGATAATATTAATGCCAATCGTTTTGAGCAAGAAATTTTATACTACTTAGAGAAGTTAGATATTACTGAGGAAAAAGTAAGGTTGGAACAGCATTGCAAATATTTCAACGAAGTAGTTGAAACCGAAAAAACTCAGAAAGGACGGAAATTAAATTTTATTAGCCAGGAGATAGGCCGAGAAATTAATACTTTAGGATCAAAGGCAAGTTCATCTGAAATCCAACATTTAGTTGTTCAGATGAAAGATGAGCTAGAAAAAATAAAAGAATTGGTTGCTAATTCTGTCTAGGAATAATTTTGAATGAAATAATTTTGAATTTTGAGTGATCAAATAATTTGTGGCTTTAAAAATCAAAATTATTTCATTCAAAATTCAATCACCTGCCTGCCGGCAAAAGGTAGGTTTATAATTCAAAATTGAAATGGGAAAGTTAATTGTTATAACTGCACCTTCAGGGGCAGGAAAGACAACAATCGTTCGTCATCTTATAAAAACATTTGATTTTTTGGGGTTTTCGATTTCTGCAACGACGCGAGAAAAACGAAAACATGAGGAGCATGGAAAAGATTATTATTTTATGTCGGTAGATGAATTTAAGAAAATGCGTCGCCGTCGTAAGTTTTTGGAATGGGAAGAAGTGTATGAAAATCAATTTTATGGTACGCTAAAGAGCGAAGTGGAACGAATTTGGGAGGAAGAAAAACATATCATTTTTGATGTGGATGTCAAAGGGGCAAAAGATATTAAAAAATCATACCCTGATGAGACCTTAGCCATATTTATCAAACCTCCTTCAATCGAAGAATTGTGGAACAGATTACGAAATAGAAAGACAGAAGATGAGGCCAGTTTGAAAAAAAGATTCAAACGTTCGAAGAGAGAAATGAAATATGAGAAAAAATTTGATAAGATTTTGGTGAACGATGATCTTACTACAGCGTTAAAAGAAGCAGAACAAATGGTTTTAGATTTTATTCAACCGAAAAAATCTAAAACGAAATCAAAATCAAAAAAATAATAAGAAAATCCCCTCGCAATATTTATATAAATTAAAAATTTAAAAAGTAAAATGCGATTGCGGTTTAGTATAATGGAAACGTTTATTACAAAAGGCATAAGAATTAGTGTAGAACCTACCTACAGACTCGAACAGTCCTCTCCTGAGCAGGACAAACATGTCTTTTCCTATGAAATAATTATTGAAAATCGAAGTAATTATGTGGTACAATTAAAAAGTAGACATTGGTTTATTTTTGATTCTATAGGAGTTCGTCGAGAAGTCGAAGGTGAAGGAGTCGTAGGAGAACAACCTACCTTGCGGCCAGGTGAAAAATTTAAATATCAATCTTGGTGTCCTTTACAATCTGAAGTTGGAAAAATGCACGGGACTTTTATGATGGAACGGAAGGATAATGGAGAAAAATTTAAAGTGCATATTCCTGAATTTCATTTGGTCGTGCCAGTACGGATGAATTAGATTAGCCCCCGACTCCCGAAACTTCGGGAGAGTTTTGGCTTTCCCTTCGATGGAGATCTATCTTTTTTTATTTAGAGTGATTCTTCAAAGCAAATTCAGGGAATTATTTTCGAATAAATGAAAATAATTCCTTGAACTAATTTTATAGGGACTGTAAAAAATATCAATTTAAATTTTATCGGAAGGAAAACTAAAACTCTCCCGAAGTTTCGGGAGTCGGGTTTTAATATCCTTCACATTTAACTGCAAATCTTTTTTCCCATTCCAATTATTTTCATTGATGGTATAGCAAATATGAAAACTTTGATTTTGAATGTCAGGGAAAAAATCTCCTAGTCCAAATGCAATACCATTCCAAATATTAGATGCTTCTTTTTGCATACTTAATTTCAAATGATTGCCTTTTAACAATCTTGAAAATCCTGTATCTTTTACATTTTTTGTTGCGAAAACAGGATTGCGATTCTGAGGACCAAAGGGTGCAAATTGTTTTAAAATATTCCAAAATTGAGGCGTAATATTTTTTAATTCGAGAGCTGCAGTAATATCAATTTCAGGAATCAAAGTTTTCTCTTTGATAGTTTCTCGAACCACTTCTTCAAATTTTTCCCTAAACGAATAAACCTGTTCGACTTCCAGACTCAACCCCGCTGCATGAGCATGACCTCCAAAATTTAATAATACACTTTCACATTTTTTGATGGCATCATGAATATTGAATCCCCTGACTGATCGGGCAGAACCTACTGCCAATCCATTGGACTCGGTTAAAATTATGGTAGGACGATGATGCGCTTCTACAATTCGAGCTGCAGCAATTCCTACAATTCCTTTGTGCCAATGCGGTTGGAAAAGTACAATACTTTTTTGATCGTTGAAGTACACATTTTTATCAATCAACATTTTTGCCTCTTGCACGATTTGTTGGTCAAATTCTTTTCGACGTTGATTTCGTTGATAAAGTTTTTGAGCATTCTCTTTGGCAACCATTTCATTTTTTGAAAGCAACAACTCGACTGCTTGACGAGCATCAGCTAACCTGCCAGCAGCATTTATCATAGGCCCGATTCCAAAAACAATATCATTGATATTTAATGGTAATTGCCTTTTACTCATTTCAATCAAACTCAAAAGACCTACACGTTTGGTTTCATTCAGTTGTTGTAATCCTAGAAATGCTAAAGTTCTATTTTCGCCTAGCATTGGAACAATATCACAAGCAATACTTATCACCACCAAATCCAATAATTCTAATAATTGAGTATGCTCCAAATTATTTTGTTCCACAAAAGCTTGAACCAATTTGAAAGTAATTCCACAGCCACTAAGTTCTTTGTATGGATATTTGCAATCCTCTCTTTTAGGATCTAAAACTGCAACAGCAGGAGGTAATTCACCTTCGGGCAAATGATGGTCGCAAATGATAAAATCAATACCTTTTTCTTTCGCGTATTTTACTTTTTCATTGGCTTTGATTCCGCAATCCATTGCAATGATGAGAGTTACCCCATTTTGTTGAGCATAATCAATACCTGCTATCGATACCCCATAGCCTTCTTTGTAGCGATCAGGAATGTAGTAATCGAGATTTTTGTGGTATTTTTTTAAAAAAGAAAACATCAATGCAACCGAAGTCGTCCCATCTACATCATAATCACCGAAGAGTAGTACTTTTTCATTTTGATGAATAGCATTAGTCAAGCGATTAATTGCTTTATCCATATCCTGCATCAAAAAAGGATCATGTAATTGCTCTAAGGAAGGACGAAAAAATTGCCGAGCTTCTTCAAAATTAGAAACTCCTCTTTGCGCAAGCAACTGACAAAAAACAGGATGGATTTTCAATACATCTTGTAAATGTTGGACAATGGCGGGATCAGAAGAGAGGAGATTCCAGCGTTTTTTCATAGGTTGTTTTTAAGAGAATCGTTCGGTATAATTATATCGAATATAGGGTTTTATTTTTTGAAATAAAAAGACTCGGGAATTCGTTTGATTAGTGAATTTTTGGAAATAGTCGATTAAAAGAATATTTCATAATCATTTCCATGAAAACTACCTACCTATTTTCCCTTCCTAATGAAGCAATTTATTATTTTTAGCGTAAGTATATAAGACCGTATCATGACAGTTAATTTACTGTTAAAAAAGAAATAAAAAAACTTGTTCTATGAATTTTGAAATGACCATCACAAAAAAACTAATTGGACTTTTAAGTTTAATGCTCTGTTGCTTTTTCCTTCATGCACAACCAAATACGTTAGTTATGGGGAAAATCAAAAACGCTAAATCTA
The DNA here is from genome assembly GCA_937918905.1 of uncultured Saprospiraceae bacterium. Classification (GTDB taxonomy): domain Bacteria; phylum Bacteroidota; class Bacteroidia; order Chitinophagales; family Saprospiraceae; genus CAJQQY01. The sequence goes on along the minus strand of CAKZSH010000033.1, from coordinate 2,308 downwards.
AAGAAATTGAGCTATCGCTTAATAAGCTTTTTCTTACTAATAATATCGAAGTTTATAATTCAAGAGTGATAGACGATAATACCTTTGCTTTTGCAGTAGAAGTAGATGAACCTCAAATTGCAATATTGGAGTATGCACGTAACCAAGGAGTAATTTACTTGGAACCCAATGACACTTTATTTATAGAATGTGATGCTAATAACTTTCAATATTCATTTGAATTTTCGGGAGGATTGGGAGCTGATAATAATTGCTTTACAGAGTACATTAGGAAAAATCCAAAAGAAATGAGTGTGTTCAATATGACTCAATACAAACAACAATCTTATTGGTATCAAAATAGCCCAAAGATGGATAAGTTGATGTTGAGAATGAATCAAAATCTTTTTGATGAGCATATGAAAGTTCGAAAGTCAAATGCTTTTGCGATCATGGATAATTATGAAAACAATCAACCAAATACATTGACAAAGGATTTTAAAGAATTTATGGAGGCTGATATTTTGTATGATTTTGCTTACCATAAAATGTTGTACGGAAATATTTTTAAAAATAGATATGGATTGCCTGATGACTATTGTGATTTTTTAAATGAAATTCCAATTCAAAATAATCAAATAGGAAATGAATGGTATCGTCAATTTTTGATAGCGTATTTTGATTTTCAATTAAAAAGCAAACCCGATGATCGCAATCAATTTGTGCATCAATATGAGGAAGGTAGCCAACTTTTGGAAGGAAAAACCAAAGCCTATTTTCAATCCGAAACTATAGCCAGAGCATTTAGAGCAAAAGAGAATGAAGCGATTATGGAAAAATTTTGGGATTATATGCGGTATCAAGATTATGGAGCTTTTGATGAGAAATTATTAGAGGTTCATGCGAAGGCAGTAAAATTTGCAGGTGGCACAACTGCTCCTGATTTTACACTTTCAGATATCGAAAATAACCCAGTCGCACTAGCCAATTATAAAGGCCAAGTGGTTTACTTAAATTTTTGGGCATCATGGTGTCGCCCTTGTATGGATAAAATGGAAAAGATAAAAACGATTCAACCAGAGTTAGAAAACCAAGGCATCGTTTTTATAAATGTTTCATTGGATAGAAAAGAGGAAGTTTGGAAAGAAACTTTAGCAAAAAAATCTTTTAAAGGCATTCATGTACTGGCATCTGGCGAATTAAATTCCGATATTGCAAAGGCATATGAAATCAAAGTCCTCCCTCGATATTTCATAATTAATAAGACTGGCGAATTTGTAAAAAACCCAAAATCAAATAGTCTAGATAAAGTCAAAGCGACCCTCCTTAATGTTGTCGAACAATAAACACTAATTTAAATGAGAAAAATTAACGCATTAATATTTATTTTTTATCTTTTCACTTGCCCTATATTTTCGCAGTTAAGTGATGTATTGGTGCATGCAGATCAAATGCCTTACTTTCCTGGTTGTGAAAAATTAAAAAATGGTTCTGAAAAAAAACGACATTGTTCCAATGAAGCATTGGTTGCTTTTTTAGGACATAATGTGGACTATCCACAAGAGGCAAAAGAGCAAGGAGTTGAAGGTACTGTTTATGTAAGTTTTGTGATTGACGAAGAAGGGAACGTAACCAATCATTCTATCATTCGAGATATTGGAGGAGGTTGTGGAGAAGCTGCAATTGCTGTTTTAAAGAAAATGCCTGAATGGCAACCTGGTAAACATGAAGGGAAAAAAGTAAAAGTCAAATTGAATCTACCTATTCAATTCTTTTTGAAAAATGGAATTAGTAATCCCTTAGATTCTGATGGATATAAAATTACTTGGGGCAAATTAAAAGGAAGCAAAGTGTCTGTAAATGATTTGAAAAATAGCTTGGATAAAATTATCATGGTTCGAGATCAATATGGCGATCCAGTTCCTTTTGACGAATTAACTTTTTCCTATAAAAGAAAAAAGAATTTTCAAACGTCTACGAGTAATGGTGTTTTGGGAAAAAAACAAAAAAAGATTATCAAAAAAGCAAAACCAGGTGCGCAATTTTACATCGGAGTAGTTGTGTATGATGGTAATAAAAAAATAAAAGTAGGAAGAGAATTTGAGATTGTGGAGTGATTTTTTTTTGGACAAAATATTTAAGAAAAGAGGTTAGCATACGATAATGTTAACCTCTTTTTTTTATTGAAGAAGGGAACGCTGCGCTAAGGGAAGACGGATTTATGATTTGAGAAGTTTTCGAAAAACGGTGATCAGAACTGAGTACTTCAAAAGTATTCGACAAAATTTCTCAAATCATAAATCCGTCTTCCCTTATTCCCCTTCTTCAA